>NZ_AYGX02000175.1:47492-72412 GCF_000498955.2 Lactiplantibacillus fabifermentans DSM 21115
ATTTCAGCTCATTCTTGGCGTAATGTTAAGCATATGAAATTGCGGTTGAATATTATTGATCGTGGATGGTTTAATCAAAAACTAGCTATTAATAACCGACTTTAGGAAAGAGTCTTCAAAGATGTTGGTGGTGTAAGTGTGACTGCAAGCATTGAACTTACACCACTTGTACGGCCGCTTCCATTACCGCTTGCCCACAACTGAATGAATTTAACCATGAGAAAACGGGGCACCACGGCGATGAAATCGCTAAAGTTGTGATTAATTGGTTCATCAGCAACTGAAGTGAGTTGGCGTGCTGTTTGTGAAAGCATGTTCACCAATGTTTTGAAAAGACGGGCCTTGTGGTAAATACTCTGATAGTCGGAAGGCAGTAGGAATGACGCTGTGTCGATGTTCTTAATGAGTGTTTTTTGCTCATTTAGAACATGGGCCGTGTTAGGAGACTTCTGGTTTTTGGAAGGCTTCTAACCGCCGGCGACCACAGCAAAAAAGCCCTTCGCAAACGCGAAGGGCTTTTACATACTTGATTAAATTAAGTTAAGCTAAGGCACCCATTGGATCCCATGGTGCTAAGACCGTTGGTTCTTCTGCTTGGGCAGCTTTGAGTTCAGCTGGCAAGAATTGTTTGTTAACGACTACTTGGTAGCAGTATTCGTCCATCCAAGCGTCACTCATGACGAAGAAGCCTTTTTCACCGACTTTATCGCCCCAGCTGTTTTCAACCTTCCATTTAGTTGGTTGGCCGTCTACTAAGTCGACCCCGGTGATAACCATCGCATGGGTCATCAGACTTTGACCGTAGTCTAAGCGTTCCGCTTTAGACATAGCTAAGTCCACGTCGAATAATTCGTCGGTCCCATAAACGTCGGTTGCCATAACGCCTTTTTGACGGTCAGAGGACTTACCAACATCACAACCGAACCAAACACTTTGGCCAGCTTGAAGTTGTTTGATGGCGAGTTGTTTGAAGTCGGCCATGGAAACGTTCAAATGTTTCACTTGGCGACCGCCCAACACGTTACCTAACATCTCAATCGTGTAAGTGTGGTTGTAGGGTTTGTCATCGGTTGGGGCATTGATGATTGAAACGTAATCATCTAAGTTCCAGCCAATGTATTTGTCGAAGAACGTCTTAGGGGTTAAGCCCTTGTCGATGTGATAGTTCTTATCATCATCGCGATATTCCCAGTCGAATTTCGTTGCGGGTTCGCCAAAGGCATAAGCTAACATCCGGTAAACTTCATTCAACATCTTGTTCTTGCGGTCTTCGATTTCGTCAGCGGACGTCTTGGCCGCGACTAATTCGCGTAATTCCACGGCGTCTTTGCGTAACTTCAAGTTCAAAGTACTGTTGATTTCAGCGGACTTTGAACTGTTGTAAGTTTCGGGCATGACACTCTTAGGTACAATCCCGTATTTTTGAATGATGGCAACTAACATATCCCATTGACCACCGTCTTGTTGTGGGGTAGTCATTAACCAAGCCACTTTACGACTGCTAGTTGGTTGGTCAGCGGTTGCCAAGACATTTTCATAGAAGTAGTTTGCTTTTTCGAATTTGTCCCAGAAGAACGTATAGTTTTGGGATAATTCAAAATCCTTCAACTTGAATTGGTCAGCTAACGCATGCCGCATCGTGTTTAAGGCCGCAAACATCCAGCAACGGCCACTTTGCTTTTGGTTCGCCACACTACCGGTATCCAAATCAATGGAAAAAACTGGGGTGGTTTGGCTCATAGCTTGGATATCTTGGCTGCTAGCTAAGATTCCGTTCTTGGTGACACTGCGTTCGATGACTTTCGCATCGGCTCGTGAATCTAAATCGGCTTGAAATTTGGCGATTTGATCCAAACTTACTGCATTACTCAAAAAATCACGCTCCCTTTAATCTAATTCTAATTGTATCGGTTTAAGGACGACCGAGCAAGTTATCGGTTAGTAAAAAAATTATGGCCGGGCTTGAATAACTTCGGGACCGTTTTCATGGCCGACGATGACCGTGTTGACCATGTCTAAGAATAAACCATGTTCCACGACACCGACCATGTGAATTAAGTCTTCGGCGAGCGCATGGGGGTCGGTAATCGGATTGATGTGCAAGTCAATGAGATAATTATTAGAGTCAGTCCGGACAAATTCGCCGTCCACTTTACGGAAAACGGGATTATAGCCGCGGGCGGCCATTTTGTCGAAGACGTGTTTGCTCCCATAAGGAATCACTTCAACGGGTAAGCCAAAGGCCCCGAGTTGGTCGACCATTTTACTCTCGTCGACAATCCACATCACTTTGTCGGTGTTAATGGCCACGATTTTTTCCCATAGGAGGGCGGCCCCGCCACCTTTAACGCCTTGGAAGTCCGCCGAAATTTCGTCGGCGCCGTCAATGGTTAAATCTAGGTGGTCAACGTCATCGACGGATTTCATTGGAATGCCTAAGCTTTTAGCTTGCGCCGCGGTCCGTTCGGAAGTGGAGACCCCGACAATGTTTAAATGTTCCTTTTGAACCCGTTCACCAAGGGCATCGACCATGAATTTAACGGTGGAACCCGTTCCGAGACCGACATACATCCCATCTTTGACAAATTCAACAGCTTTTTGCCCGACTAATTGTTTCAATTGATCCTGATTCATGTTTGCAAATTCCTCCAAAATTAGGCTTGTGTGTCCAAAACATCGGCGACTTCTGGGTGACGATCGAAGTACGCTTTAGCGTAAGTGCAGAGTGGTTTAATCGTCTTATGTTCGGCTCGCGCCGCTTCCACGACGGCCATTGTCAATTGTCCCGCTAAGCCTTGATGACCAAAGTCGTCGCGCACAAAAGTGTGTTCAATGACCCACGTCTGTTCATCATTAATGGCGGGAAACGTAATTTCACCAGCTAATTTACCATCCGCATCGTTAAAATAAAACCGGTGCGGTTCACGCGTGAATTCCATTGCTGTCACCACCTTGTAAAGGGTTTTATAACTAAGGTAATTAAACCGGTAAATGCCCGATTTGTCAACGAAACTCCCGGTTGAAAGTATGGTAAAATATTAACACTGTCGAGAAGCTTTTGATGTGATTGCCGCTGCCGGCGACTGACTGGATCGCGGTGGGGCAGACCTGGGGCCAAAAAGCGGTCCCCAGGGCGCTTGGAAGCCTTACCCAACCCGCAAGTCTTCCAAGTCGGCCCATTTTCTAAGGTGGTCCAACCCGCCGCCTAAGAAAATCGACACGGCGATCCAGTCAGTCGCCGGCAGCTAATCTTGATAAAATCGTGTTTGCTAACGTTAGTCAGTGAATACTGTTTCAGGATTATTGATACTTTATCAGATGGATTATTCGATTTTGATATATTGTTAGAAATGAGTTAACACGTATTAACGTAAAGATAATGATATGAATTAAGTGAAATTAAATTAATGACAATGTGGTTAGTTAGCCGGAAGCCGGGCACAATTGCGTTGTGAAACGGGACTTGGCGAGTGTTGTTTGCTCGCTTAGTCCCGGGGCCGTGTTGGATGACTTGTGGGTTTGGCAAGGCATCCAACCGCCGTAGGAGACCGCTTTTTGGCTCCTGCGGGTTGCCCCACAGCGGAGTTGTGTCCGGCTGGAGGCGGCAAACATGCAACCAAGAAAGTAGGAATAAACATGGCACGTGGATTTGAAATTGTTAGTAAGTATGCGGGACAGGGATTGCATATTCCTTATCGGACAACGAAAAAGGCGGCGGGGTATGACTTTGAAGCCGCTACGGACTTTACATTACCTTCAATTTGGAAATTGAATTTTGTTAAAATTTTATGGCAATTGAAACATGGTGAAACGAGTAGTGCGGCTGATTTAGATGCGGCTGCCAAAGTTTTGAAGCCCTTTTTAGTGCCAACTGGGATTAAAGCATTTATGAATGATGATGAATATTTAATGTTGGCGAACCGGTCAAGTAACCCCTTGAAACGCAACTTGATTTTGCCAAACGGGATTGGGATTATTGATGCCGATTATTACAATAATGATAATAATGAAGGCGAAATTTTCTTGCAATTAATCAACATGGGGATTCGGGATGTCCACATTAAAAAGGGCGAACGCATCGGCCAAGGCATCTTTACCCCATATTTGACGGCGACGGATGAAGCGGCCATTGAAACGACGCGTAACGGTGGTTTTGGGTCGAGTGGTAAATAGGTAAAAAAATAGTTAAGCCAAGTTAATTTAACGGCTTTCAGGCGCATTAATGTTAGAATATAGTTATGTATATTTAATCATTTGTTAGGCAGAGAATTGGAGGAAATTGATGTGGCCAAAGTAAAAACCCAATTTGTTTGTTCCAATTGTGGTTATGCGACCCCACGGTATTTAGGTCGTTGTCCTAACTGTGGTGAATGGAATACCTTAGCGGAAGAACGGTTTGATACGAAACCAGATCGTAAATCCCGCGTGAGCTTTGCCGGTAAAACGGCCAAACCGCAACGTTTAAAAGAAGTTTCATTAACGAAAACACCGCGGGTCCAAACTAAGTTACGTGAATTCAACCGCGTCTTAGGTGGTGGCGTCGTGCCGGGTTCCTTAGTGTTAATCGGTGGGGACCCCGGGATTGGGAAGTCGACCTTGTTATTACAAGTTTCTGGTCAACTCGCCGAAACGGGTGGGTCCGTCTTGTATGTAACGGGTGAAGAAAGTGCGTCGCAAGTTAAGATGCGCGCGGACCGCTTGAATGTCGATAGCGAAGACTTTTATTTGTATCCCGAAACCGATATGACCAATATTCGTACGACGATTGAAGAAACCAAGCCACAATATGTGGTCATTGATTCGGTGCAAACGATGCAAGAGCCCGATGTGCAATCCGCGATTGGTTCGGTTTCGCAGATTCGTGAAATCACAGCGGAATTATTACAAATTTCGAAGACCAATGGCATTACGATTTTTATCGTTGGGCACGTGACTAAGGGCGGCGCGATTGCTGGTCCGAAGATTTTGGAACATATGGTGGATACCGTTTTGTACTTTGAAGGGGATCTTCATCATACGTACCGCATCTTGCGAGCAGTGAAAAATCGGTTCGGTTCGACTAACGAATTAGGCATTTTTGAAATGCGGTCCGACGGTTTGCAAGAAGTTGCCAATCCATCCGAAATCTTCTTGGAAGAGCGGCTCAAGGATGCGACTGGTTCGGCCATCGTTGTTTCGATGGAAGGGACGCGGCCCATCTTAGTTGAAGTTCAAGCGCTAGTTACGCCGACCGTTTACGGTAATGCGAAGCGGACGGCGAGTGGTTTGGACCATAACCGGGTCTCACTGATTATGGCGGTGCTGGAAAAGCGGGCTAGTTTAATGTTACAAAATCAGGATGCTTATTTGAAAGCTGCCGGTGGCGTTAAATTAGACGAACCAGCGATTGACTTGGCCATCGCCATGAGTGTCGCTTCCAGTTATCGCGACCAACAAACGCAACCGAGTGATTGTTTCGTCGGTGAAGTTGGTTTGACGGGTGAAATTCGACGGGTCAACCGTATTGAACAACGGGTCGGCGAAGCGGCCAAGCTGGGATTCAAACGGATTTTCGTACCAAAGAACAATTTACAAGGCTGGGATATTCCAAAAGGGATTGATGTGGTGGGAGTCGCAACGTTAAAAGAAGCGTTGCAACTCGCTTTACAACCAACAAATTAATTAATAAAAGGGGCTGACGCCATGAAGAAGTTAACGGTGCGACTAGTGTTCATCGTGGTCGGGGGTACGTTAGGGTTAACGTACTTACCGTTTCTGTGGACGACTATTTGGTCGCAACCAAATGCGTTGTTAAATAATATTTTTACCAACTTTTTGTTGGGGGCATTGTTGTTATGGGTGCTTTCGCTATTCCTCGCAAACGCGGCAATTCGCTTAGTTGACCGAGTTGAAAAGAATTTATCGAAACAAAATCCTATGACCTTATTATTTGGGAGCGTTGGGTTTATTATTGGGTTATTGATCGCGGTTCTGATTTCGCAATTATTCAATCGCAGTCCACTATTCTTATTGAACACGGTCGTCCCAATAATCTTGATGCTGTTTTTCGGTTATATCGGTGCCCGCGTGGGAACGACGCGAATCGACGAATGGCGAAAAGTCTTTAATTTCCGTCGCCGGGGCGAAAAAGACGCCGAAGCGAGTCCGGAGATTACGGATGCGCAACCAGATAAGAACTACCATCATTATAAAATTTTAGATACGAATATTTTAATTGATGGTCGGATTTACGACTTAGTAAAAACGGGATTCTTAGAAGGTACTTTATTAGTACCAAACTTTGTGTTGTACGAGTTGCAATACATTGCCGATTCAGCGGACAGCATCAAACGGGTCCGGGGTCGGCGCGGGTTAGATATTTTGAATAAGTTACAAAATGAAAATATTATTCCCGTTGAAATGTATGAAGGCGACTTTGAAGATATTCCGGAAGTGGATAGTAAGTTGATTCAATTGGCCAAAAAGGTCAACGGGGTCATCGTCACTAACGACTACAACTTAAACAAAGTCATCGAATTCCAAAATGTCCAAGTCTTAAATATCAACCAATTGGCCAAGTCCTTAAAGCCACGCGTCATTCCGGGTGAAGAAATGAACGTGATGGTCGTTAAAAATGGGAGCGAACGCCAACAAGGGGTTGGTTACTTGGATGATGGGACGATGGTCGTGGTCGAAGATGGGAAATTCTACATCAACGAAAAAGTCGATGTCGTCGTCACCAGTGCCTTACAAACCGATGCCGGTCGCATGATTTTCGCCCGCTTGGCCCACGCCAACCGCGGTATTCCTGATCACGCCGACAGTAACGACAACAAGCACAGCGGCAACAATAACCACAACAACAGTCACAAGAACAACAATCACAAATAATTGATACGCGGCCAGCCACTATTTCGATAGGGGGCTGGCCGCGTTTGTTGGCTCGCCAGTCCAGCAGTCAGCGTTCGCCAACCTCACTTTCAAGCTCCGCCAAACCCGCGAATCTTGAAGTTGGTTATTGTCGCAGTTGGCCAACCGTAATTCCATCGTCCTGGGACCGGTCCAAGCCTGAGGAGCGGTCTTGGACCTCGCTTTTGAGCCTGAAAAGCAAGTCTCAAAAGACGTCCGTGGTGTAAACGGGCAAAAAACGCCCGTTAACGCCACTTTCAGGACGATTCCATTACGGTTGGCCAACTGCTAATCTCGGCTCAGTTTCAAAATAACGTAAGTCTATGAAATTGTGATTGAATATTTTCGAGGGTAGTAACTAGCTGTTAGTAACTGACATTAAGCAAGAACCTTGAAAGATGCCGGTGCTCTAAGCCGAGGAGATCACTCGACTAAGCGCACTTTCAGCACGTTCACACTGACTGCTGGACTTCCGGGTGCGCAGTTTTGATTAATGATTGAATTAAGTTGAACTGAATAACGTCGATATATCTATTACAGGATGTATCGACGTTATTTTTAGGCTTAAATTCAAATTGCGTGTAGCGCTGTATGCCGCCTAACGATGAAATCTGGAGAAGGCAGCTTTCATCGATGCGGGACTATTGGCAGTCGATTGCTGCTGGTGTATTTTTAATGATTTGAAACTTAGTGACCGGCTAAATTAAGCATAAGGTTGAGCGTGGCGGAATATTTTTCATTAAATAGAATTTAGCAGTTGGTTGCGCGTAACGGAATCCGCCCTGCAGGTGGCGTTAACGGCTGTTTTTGGGCCGTTTACACCACGGACATCTTTTGAGACCGGGTTGGGGGCTCGAAAGTGAGGTTCAAGACGTTTCTCAGGCTTGGACCGGTCCCAAGGCGGATGGAGTTACGCGCAACCAACTGCGGCAAGCCTAACGCCAAGAAACTACCCGAAATCAAGGTTAGAACTTTATTTTTAAGTGCAAACATTGTAAACTGGAAAGGCAGTGTATGTTGGAATTTTCGGCATACGTTTCGGTTTTGCGACTGAAATTAGGGCGCGTCAAACCGCCTAGTAACTAAAAGTTTGATAAAAAAACGAAAGAGGCGTTAATCACATTGGCAAAGAGCAAGATTCGTGTGCGTTACGCACCAAGTCCAACTGGCCATTTACACATTGGTAATGCCCGGACAGCATTGTTTAACTATTTATTTGCCCGGCATAATAAAGGAAAGTTTATTCTGCGGATTGAAGACACCGATTTAAAGCGGAACGTCGCTGACGGTGAAAAGAGCCAAATGGATAACTTGGCTTGGTTAGGAATTGACTGGGATGAAGGTCCGGATAAGGGTGGCGACTTTGGCCCTTATCGTCAATCTGAACGGAAGTCCATTTATGACCCATTGATTCAACAATTAATCGATGAAGGCAAAGCTTATGAATCTTACATGACGGAAGATGAATTAGCGGCCCAACGTGAAGCCCAAAAAGCCCGTAAAGAAATGCCCCATTATGTTTACGAATTCGCTGGGATGAGTGAAGACGAAAAACAAGCCAAGATTGCGGCCGCCAAAGCGGCTGGTATCACGCCAGTTATTCGTTTCCACGTCCCCGAAGGCCAAACTTATGCTTGGGATGACATGGTTAAAGGGGAAGTTTCCTTTGAATCCAAGACGGTCGGTGGCGACTTTGTCATTAAAAAACGTGACGGGATGCCAACGTATAACTTTGCCGTTGTCGTTGATGACCACATGATGCAAATCAGCCACGTTTTCCGTGGGGATGACCATGTTGCCAACACCCCTAAGCAATTAATGATTTATGAAGCCTTTGGTTGGAACCCACCGAAGTTCGGCCATATGAGCTTAATTATTAATACCGAAACCGGTAAGAAGTTAAGTAAACGTGATGAAACCGTCTTACAATTCATCGAACAATATCGTGAATTGGGCTACTTGCCAGAAGCCATGTTAAACTTCATTATCTTACTCGGTTGGTCACCAGTTGGTGAAAACGAATTGTTCAGCAAGCGCGACTTTATCAAGATGTATGATGAAAAACGTTTGAGCAAATCACCAGCTGCTTTTGATGGCAAGAAGTTGGAATGGGTTAACAACCAATACATCAAGAAGGCTGACGAAAATGAAGTCTTTGCGATGTCAATTCGTCAATTGATCAAGGCGGGTCGCTTACCACAACGCCCAACCATGGATCAAATCGAATGGACGCGGACGTTAGTTTCATTGTACAAGAACCAAATGAGTTTCACGGGTCAAATCGTGGACTTAGCGGACTTGTTCTTCAACGGCCCCGCCGATATTGATGACGAAGCGAAGGCTGAGTTAGAAGCTGATACTGCTTTGACGGTCTTACAAGAATTCCGTAAGCGGATTGAAGACGTTGATGTCTTTGAAGCCACGGCTATTCAAAAGACTATTAAGAGTATCCAAAAAGATACGAAGATTAAAGGTCGTCAATTGTATATGCCAATCCGGATTGCCGTTTCTCACGAAATGCACGGTCCTGAATTGCCAGAAACGATTGAATTATTAGGCCGCGAAACGACGATGAAGCATCTCGATGCGATGATCGCCGAATTATCTAAATAAGTTTTAACCGCCTAAAGAGCGTCTTTTGTGCCTTGGTACAAAGGGCGTTTTTATTTGGAAAATTATCATGGCCTACGCGTTAGTGAAGAAATTTTAGCAGTCTTTTTTTAATCTATCGGCTGGCATGGTAAACTATGACTAAATGTGAATTAATGGCCCGATGGTGTTCACTAGGACTGGACCGGGTCATTTAATCAAACTGAGCTAGAATAATGAAAGATTTAACTCGAAAGGAGCTGGTGAGCTTTGATCAATATTTTTAATACTTTGACCCGCCAAAAAGAACCGTTTAAACCGATTACCCCTGGAGTGGTAAAAATGTACGTCTGTGGGCCGACTGTTTATAACTATATTCATATTGGGAACGCCCGCTCGGCCATTGCCTTTGATACGATTCGCCGCTATTTCGAATATCGGGGCTTCAAGGTGGACTACGTGTCGAACTTTACCGATGTTGACGACAAAATGATTAAACGGGCTAAGGCCGACCATACAACGGTGCCCGCGATTGCGGACCGGTTTATCAAGGCGTTTATGGCGGATACCGCCGCGGTCAATATTGAACCAGCAACGGCGCATCCGCGCGCCTCTGAAAACATTCCGGAAATTGTTGATTTTATTAAAGTCTTAATCGACAAAGGCTATGCGTACGAATCAGCGGGGGATGTGTACTATCGCGCCCGCAAGTTTAAAAACTACGGTCAATTATCCGATCAACGGATTGATGATTTGGAAGTCGGCGCGAGTCAACATACGGCCGATGAAGAAACCGACCGTAAAGAAGACCCTATCGACTTTGCCCTTTGGAAAACGGCGAAAGCCGATGAAATTTCTTGGCCATCTCCATGGGGGGCAGGTCGCCCGGGCTGGCATATCGAATGCTCAGTCATGTCGACGAAGTACTTAGGCGATAATTTTGATATTCACGGTGGCGGCCAAGACTTAGAATTCCCGCATCATGAAAACGAAATTGCCCAAAGTGAAGCCAAGACCGGGACTAAGTTTGCCAACTATTGGATGCACAACGGCTTCGTCACGGTCGGTGATGAGAACGAAAAGATGAGTAAGTCACTCGGTAACTTTGTGACGGTGCATGATATCGTGCAACAAATCGACCCGCAAATCTTACGGTTCTTCATGGCGACGACCCAATACCGGCGGCCAATTCAATATAGTCAAAAGAACTTGGATGAAGCTGGAAATAACTTGAGTAAGCTTCAAAATGCGTATCGTAACTTAACTTATCGCTTAAATGACGCCCTTGACGGTGACGATGCCGATATTCAAGCACAACTCACAGCGTTGACCGATCACTTTGTTACCGCCATGGATGACGACTTCAATGTGCAAAATGGGATTGCCGCCGTCTATGAATTAGCCAAGTTGGCGAATGTGTATGCCGCGCAAACCACGGTCCAAACGACGACGCTCCAAGCACTACTGACGGCCTTAGAACAGTTAGCAAGTGTCTTTGGCGTCAAATTTGCCGCAGCGACGCCAACCTTGGCCGATGCGGATATTCAAGCTTTGATTGACCAACGGCAAGCAGCCCGGAAAAACAAAGATTTTGCTAAAGCGGATCAAATCCGTGATGATTTGAAAGCTCAGGGGATTATCTTAGAAGATACGCCTCAGGGTGTGCGGTTTAGAAAGGAATAATATGACAGTTGATTACCAACAATTAAATGGGATTGCCTTGGCGTACTTAGGTGACGCCGTGTACGAACCATTTATTCGCCAACATATGATTGAATTAGGCTTTACTAAGGCCACCAAGCTCCACCACCACGCGACGCACTACGTTTCAGCTAAGGCACAAGCCGCTTTGATTGAACGGATGCAAGCGGAAAACGTATTGACGGATACGGAAGTGGATGTCTTTAAGCGCGGCCGTAATGCCAAGAGTCATACGTCGGCCAAGCATACCGATGTGCTCACGTATCGGGTTTCCACCGGCTTTGAAGCCGTCTTTGGCTATTTACAATTGACCGGCCAAACGGAACGGATTGCGGCATTAGCGCACTGGTGTATTGAACAAGTTGATGAAGGGAGGGTTTCGAATGTCAATTAATGAACGGAACCAAAATGAAACGGAAACGGCGGACTTTGTGATTGGGCGTCATCCTGCCATGGCCGCGATTAAGAGCGACCAACAAATCAATAAAGTGTTTATTCAAAGCGGCTTACAAGCCGATGTTTTAAACGATATTGCTAAAATCGCTAAAAAGCGGAATTTAATCGTCCAATATGTGCCGAAACAAAAGTTGGACCGCCTGACCGATAACGCGAATCATCAAGGGGTCGCTGTTGGGGTGGCCGCGTTTGAATATGCGTCAATCGACGACTTATTCGCGGTTGCTGAAGCCAAGCAAGAACCGCCATTTTTCTTGATTTTAGATAATATCGAAGACCCCCATAACTTAGGGTCAATCATGCGGACGGCCGATGCCGCGGGCGCCCATGGGATTATTATTCCAAAACGGCGCGCGGTGGGCTTGACGAGTACGGTTGCCAAGACGTCCACTGGTGCGATTGAACATGTCAAAGTGGTTCGGGTCACGAACCTAGTTCAAACGGTAAAACAACTCCAAGAAAAAGGGTTGTGGATTTTCGGGACTGATATGAATGGCACTGATTATCGCCAATGGGATGCCAGTGGTGCCGTGGGCTTGATTATTGGGAATGAAGGTAAAGGAATTTCACCATTACTTAAAAAGAGTGTCGATGAAATGTTGACGATTCCAATGATTGGCCACGTGCAGAGCTTGAATGCCAGTGTGGCCGCCAGCCTCTTAATTTATCAAGGCTATACGTCCCGCCATCCCCTCGGTAAATAATTATGAAACAACAATTATTGATTGTGGATGCATATAATATGATTGGTAATTGGCCAGAACTCAATCGACTCAAGCAAGCCAATCGGTTACCCGATGCGCGTGATGAGTTGTTGAATGTTTTGACTGAATATAAGAAAATCACTGGTTTAAATATTAGTGTTATTTTTGATGCGATGTATGTCCCGGGAAATTCTAAGAGTTATCGGCAAGCCGACTTAGAAATCGTGTGGACGAGTAAAGACCAGACGGCGGACAGTTACATTGAAAAATATGCGGCTGAAAAGCAATCCCGGGTCTTACAAGTGACCGTGGCAACGAGTGACCAAGCCGAACAATGGGTCATCTTTTCCGAAGGCGCTTTACGGATTCCGGCCTTGGAACTCCGCAAACGGGTGCATCAAGCGTTGAAAGAAGTTCGACACACGGCGTTACGCAGCCAAGACCGCGGTTCGGTGCGCAAGTCGCCCTGGGATGATCGCCAATTATCGGCGTTGGAACAATACCGCCGCCAATTGGAAGCCGACCACGATAAACGCCGCCATTAATGGATAAATGGCGAATTTAATAATAATTGAATAACTTTAATAATCTTTGATAATTGCTGAGAAAATCAACTAGTTTTTAGGGTGCAAATAAAAACGCCTGTTCGCTTGTACTACCGGGAAAGCGCGGGTATATTGGTTTCACAGATTCAGGGGGTGCGGTTCTGAAATTTCAGAAACGAGGAAGACCATTTTGACTGAACAGCAATTGATTGCGTTAGCAGCCAGAGGGGATGATTACAGTATCATGCTCTTGGCCGAACGTTATTTGCCGGTAGTTTTAAGGTTACGTCACCAATATTTTATTCGTAATTTTGATGATGATGATTGGTTACAAGAAGCCCGCATTGCGATTCATCGCGCGGCCCGACAGTACGACCACCAACACGCGTGTAGTTTTGGCGCGTTTTACCGCTTGTTGCTCAACAATCAAATTATTGACTTGATTCGGCGCACGCAAGCTAAAAAACGCCAACCAGATCAAGACGTTGTGTCCTTAGATATGGAAGATGAAGAACCCTTAGAAGAAGTCCTAGTTACCAATTACACGGCCATTGATGTGATTCACGTCCACGACAGCGTCGCCGAATTCACCCGCATTTGTTCAAACTTTGAAGCCGAAGTTTTTTGGGCACTACTAAGTGGCATGTCACCACAAGGCATTGCCACGATGCTACAAGTCGAGCTCGCCCCAGTGACGAATGCCACTGACCGGTGCCGCCGGAAGTTACGGCAGTTATTGATGAGTTAGGTAGTAGGTGTAACTTGCCGTTGGGCGTCAGCGGTAATTCCAGCCGCCGTGGCGGCCGCGCCAACCAAAAATTGACAGTTGCAATTTTCCATGATACTGTTAATCCTGATTAATTATGGAGGTAGTGTCGATGGCTCATAAAAAAATTGCGCTGGCATGTACGGTGTGCGGTTCACGGAACTACACGATTGATGCCAACCCTAATCGAACTGACCGCTTAGAAGTAAAGAAATTTTGTAAATTTTGTGGAACACATACACTTCATCGTGAAACGCGGTAGGGGGATAAAAAATGCGCTTATTTAAGTTCTTTGGTTCAGTTGGACAAGAAATGAAAAAAGTCACCTGGCCAACTTGGAAAGAAAACCGTCGTGATTCATGGACTGTTATTTCAGTGTCCTTGTTCTTCGCCGCTTTCTTTGCCTTGTTTGACTGGTTGATCCAATACTTGTTAAATCTATTAACGTCTTTTCATTAATAGCTATTTGGCGAGAATTTTGGTATAATAACGTTATTGAAGAGAAAATCTCGTGTTCACGAGGTTTTTTTATTTTGTCGAAAATTAACACATTCTCAAAGGAGTTTAATCATGGTCGAATCTGTCGAAAAACAATGGTATGTCTTGCATACTTATGCTGGTTATGAAAATAAAGTTGCTTCTAACTTGGAATCACGGGCCCAATCAATGGGGATGGAAGACAACATCTTCCGCGTCGTTGTTCCTGAAGAAGAAGCGCATGAAGTTAAGAATGGGAAAGACAAAGTTGAAATGAAAAAAGTCTTTCCTGGGTATGTCTTAGTTGAAATGGTCATGACTGACCAAGCTTGGTACATTGTCCGGAATACCCCTGGAGTTACTGGGTTCTTAGGTTCACATGGCCAAGGTAGTAAGCCGACACCATTATTACCAGAAGAAGCCGAAAATATCTTACATCAATTAGGGATGAGTGCGCGTCATACCGAATTAAACGTTGAAGTTGGCGAACAAGTTACTATCATTGATGGCGCCTTTTCTGGGTTGACTGGTGAAGTCACTGAAATCGATACTGAAAAGATGAAGTTAAAAGTTAACATCAACATGTTCGGCCGTGAAACGAGTACCGAATTAGACTTCGACCAAGTTGATCAAATTCAATAATTAAGTAAGCTGGTGGCCAATCTTGGCAATTTTGATTTTAATCATCATCGGCATCATCATTGTGGCGGTGCTCAGCCGGATTGGTTACAAATTTTGGCAATATGGGCGCCCCCAACATCTCGCGACTTCGCCGCAACCGCAATCGGCGGATGACAGTGCCGTGACCCTGTTTATCCCGGGGTATGCGGGCAATCGCTTTTCGTTTGGTGGCATGTTACAACGCTTTGTGACGGGCCAGTTTGCCAATAAGTCACTGGTCGTGATGATTGATCGACATAATCATCCGCATGTCACCGGCTCGCTCGATGCCTATCGCCCGATGGTACAATTAGTTTTTGCCACGCCACGCGTGCCGGTGCGGCAACAAGCTGACGGGGTCTTAGCGGTTGTTAAATATTTGATTGCGCATGAACATGTTCAGACCATTAATTTGGTGGCCCATTCGATGGGCGGCGTGGTCTTGTTTCAATATTTGACGACAGCGGCGCGTCTGGTGAATTTACCAGAAGTGCGCAAAGTGGTGACGATTGGGGCCCCGTTCAATGATAGTGAGGTCGGTCAAAATACGTATCCGATTGAACATCATCCGTTGACGGCGAGTGGACCTACTAAAACAACGCCGGTCTATAATTATTTTTTGCGGACGTTACAACGACTGCCAAATACGATTTCGTATTTGAATATCGCTGGCAACATTGGTGATGATATCCAAAGTGACGGCGCGGTGGCGTTAAGTAGCGCGCTATCCTTGCGTTTCTTACTGAAGCCGGCCGTTGATCAGTACCACGAGTTTGTCGTGCATGGTAAAAATGCGCGGCACTCGCGGTTACATGAAAACTTTGCGGTTGATCGCCAAATCGTGCAATTTTTATATCCGGATAAATCAAAAACGATTGCGGACGAAAAATAGATGTGATACAATGACTTTCGTGCGTCACGTATGCACGTTCACGTGGGAGGAGCAAAACTCAGCTCCATTTACCACATCACGGACTAAGGAGGAATGTCTCGTGGCTAAAAAAGTAGCTAACGTTGTTAAATTACAAATTCCTGCGGGCAAAGCAACACCTGCTCCGCCAGTTGGCCCTGCATTAGGTCAAGCAGGTATCAATATCATGGGTTTCACAAAGGATTTCAATGCTCGTACCGCTGACCAAGCTGGTATGATCATTCCTGTTGTGATTACGGTGTACGAAGATCGTTCATTCGACTTCATCACTAAGACTCCACCTGCTGCCGTTCTTTTAAAGAAAGCTGCTGGTGTTGAACACGGTTCCGGTGAACCTAACACGAAGAAGGTTGCTACGGTAACCAAAGATCAAGTTAAGCAAATCGCCGAAACTAAAATGCAAGATCTAAACGCAGCTGATGTAGAAGCAGCTATGCGCATGATCGAAGGTACTGCTCGGAGTATGGGATTCACCGTCGAAGGCTAATTCAGTACTGAAGAGTATGTCGGACACTTCATCAAAATGAATGTGTCAGGTGGGAGGAAATCTCCGTTTGAACCACATTTGCAAGGAGGAAAACACTTAGATGGCAAAGAAAAGTAAACAATACCAAGAAGCCGCTAAGCTCGTTGATCGTGACAAAGCTTACGATGTAACCGAAGCGGTAGACTTGGTTAAAAAAATGGATTTCGCAAAGTTTGATGCAACTGTTGAAGTTGCGTTCAAATTGAACGTTGATACTAAACAAGCTGACCAACAACTTCGTGGTGCCGTTGTTTTACCTAATGGTACTGGTAAGGAACAAACCGTTATCGTTTTTGCTAAAGGCGATAAGGCTAAAGAAGCTGAAGCAGCCGGTGCTGACTTTGTCGGCGAAGCTGATTTAGTTGCTAAGATCCAAGACGGTTGGTTAGATTTTGACGTTGCAATCGCAACGCCAGACATGATGGCTCAAGTTGGTCGTTTAGGCCGTGTACTTGGTCCTAAAGGCTTAATGCCTAACCCTAAGACTGGGACTGTTACCATGGACGTTGCTAAAGCTGTTAGCGATTCTAAAGCCGGTAAGGTTACTTATCGGACGGACCGTGACGGTAATGTGCACGTACCAGTTGGTAAAGCATCATTCGATACTGACAAGTTAGTTGGTAACTTCAAGACCATTGAAGACACCATCGTTAAAGCTCGTCCAGCTTCAGTACGTGGGACGTTCATTCAAAACTTAGTTGTTACTTCAACGTTTACCCCAGCGGTACGTGTTGACTTAGCTTCTTTCTAAGGATTGAAAAATTAAAACATTGACCCCGACAGTATTCTGTGATAGATTACTAGAGGTTAAGTTATATCTCTACCTAAGACTCAGGCGGCTGCAAAGCCTTAATATACCTGCCGAGGACATTGTTTTTTCTCTATGTCTTGGTGGACATAGGGATTTTTTTTAAATCCCTGAACCAAAATTCTGGGAGGTGAATCTGTTGAGTAAAGAAACTGTTGCTAAAAAAGCACAAGAAGTTAAAGAAGTCACTGAACTTTTAAACAGTTCAGTATCTGCCATCGTAGTTGACTACCGTGGTTTAACTGTTGAACAAGTTACGGATTTGCGTAAGCAATTACGCGAAGCTGGTGTCAAGATGCGCGTTATCAAGAACAAAATCATGGTACGTGTGGCTGACGAAGCCGGTTATCCTGACTTGAAACCTGTTTTTGCTGGCCCTACTGCCGTTGCCTTCTCTGAAGAAGACCCAGTTGCTCCAGCTAAGATTTTAGCTAACTTCGCGAAGACTGCCGATGCCCTTCAATTAAAGGGTGGTATCATCGAAGGTAAAGTTGCTAGTCTTGAAGAAGTTCAAGAATACGCTACGATGCCATCACGTGAAGAATTATTGGCTACGATTGCTAATATGTTACAAGCACCTGTTCGTAACGTGGCATACGCTGTTAAGGCGATTGCTGAAAAGGGCGACGAAGACGCAGCTTAGGCTGAGTTCGGTGTGACAAATAAAAAAATATAATTTCACCTAAATGGAGGAACACAAAATGGCTTTTGATAAAGATAGTATTATTGCTTCATTAAAAGAAGCATCAATCTCAGATTTAAACGACTTAGTTAAGGCTATCGAAGAAGAATTCGATGTCTCAGCTTCAGCTCCAGTTGCTGTTGCTGGTGCTGCTGGTGCCGATGCTGGTGCAGCTAAGGATTCATACGATGTTGAATTAACTGAATCAGGCGACCAAAAGGTTAAGGCTATTAAGGCCGTTCGCGATATCACTGGTCTTGGCTTGAAAGACGCTAAGGGTCTTGTTGATAACGTACCTTCAATGGTTAAAGAAGGCGTTTCTGAAGACGAAGCCAACGACATCAAGGCTAAGCTTGAAGAAGTTGGTGGTGTTGTTACCCTTAAGTAGTCAAATACTTAGAGTAGCGTTATTAATCCGGAAACATCGTTGTAATGACGGTGTTTCCGGATTTTTTTGTTCTTTATTTACGATAGAATCAGGTACATCCCGATACGATTCCGGTACAAATTCTGGTACATAAATTTTTGTACCAGAATTTTCACAAACTTTGGTGTTCATCGTCTGAATCTCCTAGTAGAGTAGGAGCCATGCCATTAAAGACATTAAGAGCACCACGAACATTTTCCCGAGTGTAACTTTGAGTCATTTGCAAAGATGAGTGGCCTAACCAGTGCATGACATCAGTTGCAACTTGTCCATTGGTGAGTGCCATGGTAGCAAAGTAATGTCGGAATATGTGAGGGGTAATATGAATTCCAGCTGCTTCACCCACTTTATTCAAAACCTTATTTGCTTGCTGTACTCCCATTGGCATACCTGTCTTTTCATTTACAAATAAAAAACTTTCATCATTAATGTTTCTATGTGTCTTTGAATAAATATTTTGACTATAGGTGATGGCGTAATGGCAAATATTGAGCATTTCGCCACGTACATATATTGTGCGGTAGCTTGAGTTATTCTTTAAGTCACCGCCTTCTGGTTCTGCATTAGTACGCCCTTTCTTAAATTGTATTGCGCAAACTTCTTCGTCATTCCATTGTGAAAACTTAAAAGAACTGAATTGCAGTCCCATAAGTTCTTCACGTCGTTCCCCGAGCGTTAGAAGGGCTAACATGCAGTATTGATACTTTGACAAGACACTAGGTGCTACGGCCATGAGTTGGTTATACTGTTTTTCAGTGATTGTTTTTGATGACGGTGATTTACCCCCATCAATTGAGATACCACTCAACTTGTTTTTCACAATCACATCATTCCGGGCAGCATCATTCATCAATATTTGCATTACAGAATTGGTTGTAATAATAGTATTTTTGGCATAACCATCTTTGATCATTTGATCGATAAAATTTTGATAACTTTGCCTAGTGATTTCATTGATTTTCTGATTACCAAAAACAGGCTTTAATTGATTGTTCCAGTAGTTTTTTTTCTGAGTAATGGTGGCTGGTCGCCAAAGGTTCAAGTCGATATTTCGCTTTAGAACTTTATCAAAGTAAGCTTGAAGTGTAATTGCGTCTGAAATTGATGCGGTGATTTGCCCAGTTCCAAGTGTTACTTCGAATTTTTTTAACTCAATGTCAGCATCGCGCCAGGATGTGAAACCGGATTTGCTCCAAGTGCGGTATTTATGATTAATATCGGTATAAGAACGGCGAATCCCATATTTTTTCCCTCGTTTTGTTTCATATTCGTAGATTCCAGGGTGACGTTTTAAAGGTTTCCATTGTCGTGGCATACTCATCATTCCTCCAATTAAAATTATTTGAACGTATGTTCTTTTAAACTCAAAATATATACCCCAATAATGGGGTACTAAGCGAGTGACGGGAATCGAACTCGCGACTACAGCTTGGAAGGCTGTCGTTTTACCACTAAACTACACTCGCATCATGGACCTTGTTGGGCTCGAACCAACGACAGGACGATTATGAGCCGTCTGCTCTAACCAACTGAGCTAAAGGTCCAATTAAGCTTTAAATGCGAGCGGCAGGAGTCGAACCTGCATTAATAAATGGAACTGTGGAGGCGCCACAAATATAGCATTATCAATTGTGTTCTACCGTTGAACTACGCTCGCGTGAAGGCCCAAGGAGAACTTTTACTTGGTTATGAGCTTGATTACTTTATTCCATATTTTAAAAATTGGGTCTGTAGTTCGCCAGAACTTTTCATTGAATCCGGGGTAGTTTCAAAAGCTTCCTTTTCAGACATCCCATGCTGTGTTTTATATAACACTGGTGAAACTCCGTATTTATTTAAAAATCCTGTTAGTGTATGTTCATCCATTGAAATTGATGAGCTATTTTCGCTAGTCGAGGATTCTCGATCAACAGATGAACTAGCAGCTACTGATGAGCTGGATGCTTTTTGTGAGGCTGAATTAGCTTGTGCTACACTAGTTGAACTTGCTTTAGCCACGCTAATAGAAGCAGCTTTGCTGCTTGATTCAGAAACTTTCTTTTTGCTTTCAGAGTCAGCTTTGCTCTCTGAACTTGCTTTTTTCTTGGATTCCAATTTAGCAGAGGCTTTCTTCTTGGCAGCCACGCTATTTGAAGCTGATTCACTGTTTTGTTGTGATGATTTAGTATTACTGCAAGCCCCTAGCGTTAAAGACGCTAACACGAGGGCACTAAAAATCAATTTCTTTTTCATCCTAATATCCTTCCAAATTAATGTTTCCCCAAATCCAATTTCAATAACATTATTGCTTTGATTCTGTGCTAATAGCTAAACTCTCTCGATACTCTTCAGCCTCAGGAGCTTCTTTGAAATCTACAGTCAAATTGCTGTATTTTTTTAATTCATCTTCAATTTCGTTTATAGAAATGTGAAAATACTCTTTACGGTTGTTCACCATATTGACACGCTTTTGTGAAAAACGCTGGTGTAGTTCAGATTCTAATTGGTATGCGTTTTCGCTAAATATTAATGCATGTACGTCAAATTTAAATGGAACCGAAGCACTTCCGAGCTCGTTGATACGATCCATTGGATCTAAGCGGCGGGTTACACCAATTTTGAAGACATTTTTACCAAACGACCCAACATTAGAGATGATATAAACATATCCGGCGGTTGCGTTTTCTTCTCGATAATCCACCGCTGCCTTTTTATCTTCATATTGTGTTAGTTTTTGCTTTAATTTTTCAATTTCGGCTATTAATCCCTCGTTGCGAGGATCTTCAGTTTGTCTTTCTTGAAGTTCTTGAATTGCTTTTGAGTAATGATCGATCTGTTTATTAAGCATTTTCTGTTGAGCTTTAATTTCCCGTTGCAAAGCTTTTTCTTCTTTTTCCCGTGCTCGCTGTTCACGAAGCTTATCTTTTTCTTCTTGAACTTTTTGTCGGTACTCAAAAGCTAGATGAAGTTCTTTCAATTTGAGCTGTAAGTAATTGTTGACCATGCTGATTTCAACAACTTCATACATTTTATTGTGCTGATTGAATGAGCGAATGATCCTTGTTTTGATGCGATCAAAATTTGAATATGATACTTTGTTGATAGCATCTGTACATTCGTTATTAAAGCTACGAAGGATGGCCTTTATATTATTACGATTCATCTTTCTTCCTTGTGCTATGCTTCCGTTGACTTGCCAATGATTGTTAAAAATACAAGCAGCTTTATTTTTGATTAGATTTTTTTGTTGATCACGGATTTCTTGCAATCTGTCCTTGTAGCCTAAGGAATCAGAAAAGTCATATTGCGGTTGATACAGGCCATATGAACTCATTTCTAAATCAGGAGAAAGGTCACTAATGTCGGCTTTTATTTCGTTAAGCATGTCAGACTGTTTCTCAATTTCAGATAGTGCATTGATACGCTTTTTGTCAGCGAGATCAATCTGTTTGTCTAATTCATCAAGTGTTTTGCGTTTAGAATTAATGAGTTGTTCAAGTTGTTCAGGCTTCATTTGCTGTAATGATAGCTTAATGTCGTTCTGGTTTTTCAGCTTATCAATGGTTTCCTCTAATTGAACAATTTCCACTTTTGATTTTTGAATAGTATTTTTAAATTCGCTTATTCTGAATAAGTCACCTAGTGACATGAAAATTCCTCCAAATTAATTGATATTAATCTCCGTCGAATGGTACCCCGTATTGATAGGACAGTTCTCTGTATGAATAGGGAATATGGCCATTCTCCTCAATAAACAACATTCCCATCAATCCAACTGAAAATTCATCAGCTTCACGTTCAAACTTAGAATGTCCATGTTTAACGGAAGTGTAGTACCCAATCAGCCCCTCATGGAATATAACGTGTCCCAGCTCATGACCGAGTATGAAATACTGTGTAGGCGTGTGTTTAATAGAATTATTGAGTAGTATGATAGGCTCTTGGCTGTCATAAGCATTTTTACCCAGAGGCATTGCCCCAAAATCACACCATTCCACTTGTATGTTAAGCTTTTCCGCAATTACAAACGGGTCCGCTGTGCGATAACGGTTGACAATAGTTTTAACAATATCTTTTACTCTATCCATAAGTACAACTCCTAATCATGCTTGTGGCGTTTCCAGAATATTGTTGCCATAGCCACACGCACTTGCTGTTTTTCTTCTTCAGTAAGATCTTCACCCCCATAGGTCATTGAGCCTTCATTATCATTAAGAAACTTTTCTATGTCGATAGTATCCTGTTTGTTAGCCCATTCTGGCGTATTGTTTTTACCTAGCAGATAATCAGTTGTTACGTCGAAAATATCCGCAAATTTAGCGAGCTCATCGCTCGAAACTTTTCTAGTTCCATTTTCTATTTTATTCATTATCGAACGATCTAATCCAATACGTCTACCCAATTCTGCTTGGGTGATATCAGCGGACTCTCTAAGGTCGACAATTTTTCTTGCTAAGTTTTTATCAGCCATAACGTCCTCCGTTTCTTTTATAACAACGTTATTTTAACATTGTTTCGTTTTAAGATACCTTATGTTTCGAAAATAAACACAAAAAGCCTTGACGTTTCGATTTTAAACACGTATACTGAATTTGTGGTTGAGATAATCGAAACGGAAAGGAGAATAAAAAGTTGGAATATCAAGTTAATCTTCAAATGATTCGTGATGCACGGAATAGTCAAAAAATATCCATGCAACATATGGCAGATTGTTTAAATATGGGTGGAAAATCTAATTATTTTCAACGCGAAAAAGGAACAGTTCCATTTAAAGCTACTGAGTTACAACAAGTTGAGGACATCTTAGGGTTGAAGCATCAAAAAATTTTAGTTAAGACGTATCGAAAATCGAACTTCACTAAGGAGGCGGCAAAATGAGTGACGAAACTACTAAGTATTTAATTGCTCAAATTAAAGTGGCGATTGAACACGAAAATCCTGAAATGGTGGCAGCCATCACAGGATTCTATCGTGCATATATGGGAATCTAGTCTTTTTCTACTTTAAAGAAGCCGTCTTTATCTCGAGTTGCTGAATTCATTGCAAGACGAATTTCTTTGAAGGTATCAAAGTACAAGGCAGTAATTTCACGAGGAGATAGGTTAGATAGATCTTGATTTTTAACGTACTCCATAGCAAGCGCTTGCGCGGGATTAGCAGGAAATGCAGATAAATAAGTGTCATTACTCACGGTAATTCACCTCCTTATGCTAATTATCGCATAAGGAGCGAACAAAATTATTAACTTTTCAAAGAACGGAGGAGACAACATGCAAGCAATTAAAAATCGCAAACGTGAACTTATCGATTCAATCATCGAACTGCTTCCAGCAGTGTCGCCGAGTCTGATTAATGCTAAGACATTTTGGATGTCGGAAGGCGAGCTTCAAGAACTGATAGGCATGATTCACGACGGGGACCGGAACGAATTTTACGAGATGATTAACTCTTAATTATATTATCCGGCGTTTTTAATTCAGGTTAAACCCATAAAACTGAAAGGTGGTGATGGAATGTCAACACAGTCTAGCTCAGTATTTGCGGGTAGCACGTTGACTGATGTAATGAATCACAACAGCGTAGCGCCTATTGAACTGAGCGGCAAGGTAGGCTACTCGGTAACGTTAATTTACAAACAAAGGCATGATCAGGCACGTATTCGAATAGAATCAGTACCAGCATTTCTAGCAGCATTACCTAATCAAAATCAATTCTTTGCAATTGAATTGGCACATCGATTTGTTGGCGTTACGACACCGGTAATTGATGGCGACCGAATTATGAAGGAACCATTAGCAATGGCTGTTAAAACTATGCCGGAATTAAGCCAAGCACTAGCGGCTATTCAGGATTCACTTGATGAACTAACGATACCCAAAGAGGATTTGAAGCCAAATGACTTTGATGATCCCAAGAAATTAGTGGCTGAATGTTTCGATGCAGTGCTTTACTTGTTAAACCTAATCGCATATGTATGTCGTGGCTTTGATTTGTCCATGCAAGATCAACTTAAGCAGCGCATGAAAAATTGGTTTAAAGATGGCGTTGTTAAACATAGGAAGGAGTGATAGAGATGATGATCTCAATGCAAAACGACGCTGAGTTTATCGATGCTGTAGCTGTTGCGGTAGCCGATAGAATCATGCCACAACTGGAAGTGCTGGTGAAGGAGTATTACACACCGGATCAGGGATTAAACCAACAGCAAGCTGCTAGTATGCTTGGATGCAGTGTGGATACATTAAAAGATTTTTATTACTATCAGCCTGGATTCCCACATTTCAAGAAGGGTACAAAAGATTCATTTTCACAAAAAGCTTTAGAAAAGTGGATGGCCGACAATCAAATACGAGCGTAAGGAGGATTCAAAATGATTGAAGGAGCAATAGTAGGCTGCGCGCTAACTGCATTATGGTTCAAGCGTCATGAAGTTGCTAGCTGGTTTGGAATTTAAGGAGATGAAGACGATGAAATTTACATTCCGGATTGGAAACGTGCTTTACAAACAGATCACGATTGAAGAATTGAATAATCTTTTTGACAAATTTAAGGAGGTTGAACGAATTGGAAGTACGCAAAGTATCGCTAAAGCCTAAATTTGAGTACGAAAAAAGCTGCTCGAGTATTGGGAGTACCCGTGCAGCAAAGACGCTTAATAAATTTATTTTCGAGTTCTATTGTACTCCGAAACAGTAACTAAGACAACGTTTGACATGGAGGTGGCGAAATGAACGGCTACGATAGCTGGTTAATTGACCAAGAAGAAGCTGCGGAAGGCTGG
>NZ_AYGX02000176.1 GCF_000498955.2 Lactiplantibacillus fabifermentans DSM 21115
ATTGGTACCGGTTGATAGTCCACCGTGTAGTCTGGAAGATTAATTACTTCATTCTCCATTATTTAAGCCCCCTATTGATCATAAGTGCGTTTAAGTCCATTGCTTTAATCATGTTGTCTCGCATCTGACGTAATTCTGGCGTTAATGCCTGTGGATCAATCGATGCAATCAGTGCAACACCGTGGAAAATGCAATGCTGTTGTTCTAAATAAGGTAATGTTTCTTCCATAACTACCGTCCTCGCTTTCTTA
>NZ_AYGX02000033.1 GCF_000498955.2 Lactiplantibacillus fabifermentans DSM 21115
AAGCTGATCTTTTTTGTCCGAACAGCGTTCGGATTAATTTTACAATCTACCAAAAAGATTTAATATTACATTTATTTCAAAACCATTGCGAATTGTTAACCAATATGAAATAATTAGTAAACTATGAACAGATAGGTGGGATTTTATGGCCACGCAAACCGAAGTCTTGAAGCTTTTACAACAAACCGCGCCCGATTATTGTTCGGGTGATCAACTGGCTCAGCAGTTAGGGCTAAGTCGCACGGCAATTTGGAAAGCAATTCAAGGTCTGCAAACGACCGGATATGCGATTGAGAGCCGTCACGGCTTAGGGTATCGCTATCTTGAAAATAATCAGTTGGATATGACTACGATTAAAAGTCAGACTAATAGTTCACAACCGTATGAACTGATTGTGTTACCAACCGTTGACTCAACTAACGCGTATTTGAAGCGGCTGGCAACGCGCGAACCGTTGACTAACCCCGTCGTGGTGGTGGCCGATACGCAAACGGCCGGGTATGGCCGCTCGGGGCGGAATTTTTATTCGCCGAGCACGACCGGACTGTATATGAGTATTGGGTTACCGATTGGACCACAACAACCATTAGATGCGGGCTTGTTAACGACCAGCACCGCGGTCGTGGTTGCGCGAACGCTTCAGCAGCTATTCCATGTGGAAGTGAGTCTGAAGTGGGTCAACGACGTCTTAGTTAACCATTATAAGGTCGTTGGTATCCTATCTGAAGCAGTGACGGACTTAGAAAGCGGTCAGATTTCGACGGTTATCGTGGGCATGGGCTTTAATTTAACGACCCAAGGGTTTCCGACGGCGATTGAGCATAAAGCTGGCGCCATTGCCGGACCGCAATCAACGGTCACACGCAATCAAGTCATCAGTACGTTATTAACCGACTTCTTTGCCGGCTATCCCACCTATATGACCGGGGACTTTTTACCGGCCTATCGGCAGTTGTCGATGGTCATTGGTAAACAAGTCGAGTTAAAAAGTGGCGCCGATGTGATTTTGGGCACGGTGCAAGATATTGATGCTACCGGGGCGTTAGTCGTATTAACGACGAACGGTCAAGTGCGCCATTTGAGTTCAGGTGAAATTACTAAAGTGAATTTATTGACGGGGGATTATCATGGATAACACACGACCTTTAAGTCGGCTGATTATTGCAGCCGAACTCGCAGTCGGGTTAGCGATTTGTTCTAAAATTACGATTCCAATCGGCTTAGTACCGTTGACCGGCCAAACACTGGCAGTCGGTTTGATTGCCAGTATCGTGCCAGCAATGGTGGGTACGTGGGCGATTGGCATCTACTTATTGTTAGGTTTGATTGGGATTCCGGTCTTTGCCAGTTCTGCGGCCGGTTTAGCAGCGTTATTCGGCCCAACTGGGGGCTACTTATGGGGCTTCTTCTTGTATGTCTGGTTAGTCGCAGCAATGCGGCGCAGTTTGCCGAAAATGTCGGCATTGATCGTTGGTAATTTACTGGGCGCAACGGTGCAATTATTGGCTGGGGCAGCTTGGTTAGTCGTCAGTGCGCATCAAACATGGGCCGTAGCGTTAAATACTGGGGTGTTACCATTTTTATTGCCCGGGTTAATCAAAGTCGTGTTAGTTGTGATTACGGCGCGCGCCGTCTTAAAACGGTTACCGGCCCGGTTTAAGCTGTCTGGTTGGCAGTAACGCAAGTAGTCAAATAAATAAAGTGGTTAATAAAAATACTTAAAGAAGTTTAAAAAATACTAGTCAAGACAGTGTCAAACATATTATAGTTAAGGTACTGGCTTATTTACGGATTTTTTACAGACACAGAAGAACAAATCAAGGGGTAATGGGAAATGAACGAAAATTTGCAAGGCGTCAACATGAGCCGGACGATGGCGCGCATGAATCGGCATCAGATGCGTCCGCGTCGTTATATCACCGGCTTTGATGGCATCCGGACATTGGCGGTCCTCGGTGTGATCATCTATCATTTAATGCCAGCATCGTTACAAGGCGGTTACTTGGGGGTACCAATCTTCTTCGTAGTTTCCGGCTATTTAATCACTGATTTACTATTACAAGAATGGGCTACTAAAGGGACCATTGGCTTTTGGAGCTTTTATGGGCGGCGGCTGCGACGGTTATATCCGGCGTTAGTCACGATGCTCCTGGCCACGACCGCGTATATTACGCTTTTCCAACGGTCACTGTTAACCAATATTCGTGCTACGGTCATGACTAATCTGTTGTACGTGTACAACTGGTTTGAAATTGGTCATGGGCAAAGTTACTTTGACCGGTTTAACGGCGAATCACCATTTACCCATTTATGGTCATTGTCAATTGAAGGTCAATATTACTTGTTTTGGCCATTATTAGTTGTTTTATTGATGTTGATCTTCAAAAAACGGTCGCGAATTTTTTGGTTATTGATGGTGGCCGCTGTGGCCTCAGCGATTGCGATGGCAGTCTTGTATGACCCAACGAATACGAACCGGGTTTATTACGGGACTGATACGCGGATGTTTGCCATTTTAATTGGTTCTGGGTTAGCCTTCATTTGGCCATCCCGTGAGTTGCCGACCGATATTGCACTCGGTAATCAAATTACCTTAGATGTCTTAGGTGGCGGCTCACTGATTGCTTTGATTTGGATGTTCTTCCAAATGTCTGGTCAATCTGATTTTACGTACCGTGGCGGGATGTTCCTCTTTACGGTCTTATCAGCAGTCTTAGTTGCGACCGTTGCACATCCGGCGAGTCACATGAACCGATTATTGACCAATCGCGTCTTTACGTACATTGGCCAACGGAGTTACGGGATTTACTTGTATCAATTCCCCGTTATGATTTTTTATGAAACTAAAGTACACAACATTGGGGATCATCCAGTATTGAACAGCTTGATTGAAGTGGCATTGATTTTAATTGTCACGGAACTGAGCTATCGTTTCATTGAAAACCCAATGCGTCGCTACAATTACAGTCAAGTTTTAACGGATATGCGCGACTTCATTCGCAATCCAAAATTCAACCGGGTGACCGGGACGATTACCGCGTTAGCAACGGTCTTGTTCGTGATTACGGCGGTTGGCTTTGTCCAACAACCAAGCAAGGCAGCGACTAAACAAACCGCGGTCCAAAAGACTATCGATAAGAATACGCAAGCAGTTAAGAAACAAAATGCGGCGGCCTTAAAACGCCAAAAAGCGGCCGCTAAAGCCGCGAAGGCGGCTAAGGCCTCGTCTTCAAGTGAAAAACTTGAGACTAAGCAAGCCTTAGCGAAGTTATCGGCTTCGCAAAAGAAAGTGGCTAAAGACTATAACTTGAAACCTCAAGTGGTCTTAGCCATGGGTAGCACGGACTTGACCGCGGTCGGTGATTCCGTCTTACTAGACGTTTCCAGCGACTTGCAACAAGTTATCCCGGGGACAGTTGTTCAAGGGAAAGTTGGGCGGCAAGTGACCGAAGTACCTGGCATCATTTCTTCTTTGAAGTCGCAAGGTCAATTGGCCCACAATGTCTTAGTTAACATTGGGACGAACGGGACCATCACTGACGCGCAAGCGGAACAAGTGGTTTCTGAAATTGGACGGGACCACCAGATTTTCTGGGTAACCGCGCACGTCCCAACCCAAAGTTGGCAAAACCAAGTCAACGCACAAATCAAGAAGACGGCAGCTAAGCACAGCAATGTGCACGTCGTTGATTGGCATGCAACGGCTTTGAACCATGCTAATTGGTTCGCAACCGACAATGTCCATCCCAATCCAACTGGTAACACCCAGTTAACGGCTTTGATTGCTCGGCGGATTGCTGAAGTTAACAACGGTATTAAATAATTGAATCATTTCCATACCCTGAAGGTCCGTCAGTTGTTGACGGGCCTTTTATTTGTCTATTTGGCGCTTGGTTCTCTTACTAGTAGCTAGTTATTGCCACAGTTGGCTGACCGTAATTCCATCGTCCTGGGACCGGTCCAAGCCTGAAGAGCGGTCTTGAACCTCGCTTTTGAGCCCATAACCCAGGTCTCAAAAGACGTCCGTGGTGTAAACGGCCCAAAAACGCCCGTTAACGCCACTTTCAGGACGATTCCATTACGGTCAGCCAACTGCTAATCTCAGGTCAGTTTTAAAACAACATTAAGTATATGAAATTGTGCGGCGATCTTTTACAGTGCCTATTTTGGGGGCATCCAATTGGTAGTATGTCGAATTGAAATTTGCAAGGGCCAGAATGTCACTACCGATGTCAATTATTTGAATCACACGCAAAAAAAACAGTCCTTAATGAAATTTTGAATTTCATTAAGGACCGTTTTGGGTTGATGTTATCCGTTAAGTAATGTTTTAGTTAACTGCTTATCTTGCTGTTAACGTCTTCAACGGAATACTCAACCGAATATCATTTAAGTTCAGCGAATACTGTAAATCTTGGTTACCACGGACGGTCATCTTCATATCGGTCGCGTAGATTACTAAGCCGAGTTGGTGACCTGCTAATAGGTGGTGGAAAATCGGTTGTAAGTCGATGCTGAAGTCATAGAACTGGTTAGGTTGGATGGCTTCGGCGTGCCATGGTTCGTGGCGGTTTTGCAAGTTTAAGTGGCCTTTGGTAATCATCTTAAACGGCGTGGCGGGCGCTAACTTAAAGTCTTTCAAGTCATCTTCACGCCAATGGTAGCCGAGGTCTAACGCTTTAGGCGCAATCATTTGCGGACTGACCGTTAGGCGTTGGGCTTGGCCAAAGTCGATTAGCATGAAACTTAGCATCCCAAAATGTTGATTGACCGCCACGGAGCCATTGATATGTGGTCGGCCAACTAAGAGTTGGTCCGCGGGGGCTTGCCATGACTTGAATAAGAGTCGATGGTCATAGAGCGGATTGGTTTTGTCTTCCGTTAACAAATCCGTCTGCCAAGCGTTTAAATCGTTCTTGTAATGATTGAACAACTTTTCCGGTAACTTGTCGGTGAAGTGGGCCGCCCGTTGATCGACGGGATGGTCGGCCGGAACCAGTTCTTTGTATTGTACTTTGAAGTCGAGCGTCTTAGTGGTGTCTTGCCACCAATTGTCATGGGCTTGCCATGTTTCGGCGGCCGTATTATCTTGGACTAGCACATTAGGCAACAAAGTTTCTGCATGATTATCGAGGCCGTATAACTCATGGCTTAGCCATAAGTTCATCATGTCAGTAAAATCGAGGGACTGTAAGTTATTAATATAAATATGTTGCCCTTGATGCAAAATCAATTTCTTAGTAACCGGGACCGCCTGCAATTTATCCCATAAATTGGCCACGTTACGTGGTTTCACATTCCAGTCGTTTAAGCCGTGCACCATCACGATGTCAGCGGTAATTTTATCCACGTTCTTTAAATAGTTGCGTTCATCCCAGAACTGGTTGTAATTACCGGTCGTCCGGTCTTGGTCGCGGGTAAGTTCGGCCAATTTGGCGTCGAATTTACCTTGGATGCGATGGGCATCGCCAGCTTTTAAGCTGCGTGAGAAAACTTCGGCTGCTAAGACATCCGTATCTTCACCTTGGAAGGTATCGGGGGCCACGACTAAACCGTTGTCACGATAGTAGTCATACCAGCTAGAAATCGCCGCTTCGGAAATAATCGTCTTTAAGCCGGCCACGCCAGTCGTTGCCGCCGCCGTTGCCAGCGTGCCTAAGTAGGAGCGTCCCGTCATGGCAACATTACCGTTGGTCCACCAGGCTTTGATGGCAACATCACCATCCCGCGTGGTGAAAGCGTTCCGTTTGCCAGTCAGCCATTCAATAATGGCGATGGTCGAAGCGGTTTCGGCGGTATCCCCAGTCGGTGCTAAGCCGTCGGAATCGACTGAGCCAATCCCGGCAGCATAAACGACCGCAAAACCGCGGGCTAAGAAGTAGTCATTGAGCGTGTAAGAGCGTTCGCGACCAAACGTTTCTTCAGCGTCAGCCGTCGTTTTTTCAACGGGGCGGGGTGCTGGTAAAGCTGGTGTTGTGGCGTGATATTCGATATCGGCGTACGTATTTTCATCAGGCGTTTTGGCGGTCAGTGGCACGTCCACATTATGCATTTGGGCTTCACCCGCCCGGTCATCAATCCCTTGATTGTAAGGACTAGCCGTATAGAGGACCGGAACTTTTAAGCCGGTCGCCGTTTCAGCGGGCCGCAAGATTTCGACTTTTAACAAATCACGGTGGCCGTCATTGTCAGTATCTAATGGTGCTTCAACGTAAACGACGTCACGAATGAGGTCATCAGTATCAAAAACGGCTTGGGCTTTGCCATTGAAGAAGAGGGGCTTTTGCGCGTTATCCGTTTGATAAAATGGGGCAAAGAAGCCTTTGGCAGTCAGCAGTTCAATCAAGGTTTGCCCTTGACTGCCCCGGGTATTTAAGAGTAAGTACCACGCATAGTATAAGGACTCGCGGTCAAAGGCGGTATCGCCAACCATTGGCAAATGAATATCGCGCATGGCTAATAAAGGGTCGGTGAGATCAAAATCTTTGCCCGGTAAGAAACCGAGTAGTTGTAAGCCGACGTTATAAAAAACTTGATTGTTAACGAGTTTTGCTTGTGCCAGCCAAACATCTAAAGTCTGTTGCCGTGTGGCCATGATATTGGCAAATTTATATTTAAGACCGGCTGTTGAGCGGACTTCGGGAAAACTCTTGGCTAATAATGCTTGATAAACCGCGGGCACCGTCTTAAGGTCCGTCATTTCAGCGGTAATAAAATGAATTTTTTGCAGTTCGGCAATCGCCGCTTCGGAATCAGTGGGCACGATTGCAAATTGATTATTTTTCATAAGCTTGTCCTTCATCTGATAAGTATTTTTATTGTTCATTATACCGCTAAACGTGGGGTGACCCAACGTGATTACAGCCGACTGGCGCGAATTATGCTAAATTATAATTAAGTCAGATGAAAGGGTGATCGAATGAGCGAGTTCCCAATTTTATATACCACGCAAGCTGTCAATCAAGACGGGTTAACGGGGCAGTCATATGTCCCCGATGGTCTAGCAGTAGCGGTTTCTAGTCCGTTGGCGGCGACGCCGGGGAGTAATCCCGAGCAACTCTTAGGGTTGGCCTTGAGTACGTGTTTGAATGCGACAATCGAGGCGATTGAAAAAGAACACGCGCAGCCCCATCAAAGCCAAGTGGTGACGACGGTCAAAATGTCGCGCGACCGGTTCGGCTATCAATTCTTAGTCGATGCGGCCGTCACGCTTCCAGGTGTCGAGCCAACAACCGCGAAACGCTGGCTAGCTTTGGCTGAGCGGCGCTGTCCGGTCGCCAAGTTGCTCGGTGATAATGCTAATGTTCAGATTCATTTAGCGTAATGACGGTTCGGCCCTAATCAAAACAAATAGTCACGAAAAGACCGCCGTACGAATCATGTACGGCGGTCTAGTCACGTTAATTTAGTGGTGGAAATGATGATGCGGGTGATGTGGCATTGGTTGGCCTTCCGCATGTTCAACTTGTTTTAAGGCCAAGCGTTTGGTTTTTTCTTGTTCAATCTTCAAGCGTTTATTCAATTCGCGGGTCTTCCAGAAACCGTGGGCCATGATGGCGATGGGTAAAACATGTAACGCCACCGTTGCGGGCACCATCCAGGGATGATCTTGAACAATTTTTAGAACTTCTGCTCGGTGGGCTTGGCAATCAGCGTGCATCATTTTGGGTGTTAACATTAGTATCACCTTCCTTTGATTTGTTTCCAGCATACACGGAAATGTAATCGCTGTCATTAATTTTGTTATTAAACTTAACTAAGAGCGAAATAGGCTGCCTTTTGTTGGGGCTTTCCAAAGATTAGTTAAGCTGGCATTGCCATTGTGATGCATTGGTTTATCAGTGATTTGGTTGTATTGAGTAGGCTAGTTGTAGCTTCACCAATGTATGAAACGCCTCCTTGTGTGCCACGTTTCGGCTAAATAGAAAAAGCGTCCCAATGAATTTTCACTGGGGCGCAATAACGATTAATCTTGTTCTTGATTGAGCTTACTGTGGCGAATTCCGTAGCTAAAGTAGATGATTAACCCAAAGGCAAACCAGACTAATGAAGCAATCCAAGTTTCCAAGGCTAGTTTCGTCATCATGAATAAACATAGCAAGCCAGAAACGACTGGTAAGACGGGATAAAATGGGACGCGGAAGCCTTTAATTGCATTGAGTTTAGGATTGCGACGGAGCAATAAAATCCCAAATGATACGAAGGCAAACGCAATCAATGTCCCGATGTTGACTAAGTTGGCTAATTGGTCTAATGGAATGAAACCAGCCAAGAGTGAGATGACGATGGTGACAATAATCATGGCGTTTTTAGGCGCATGATGCTTGTCGATTTTACCTAAGAAGCTGGGTAACAAGCCGTCACGACCGATGGAGTATAGTAATCGTGAGCTACTGTAGATCATGGTAACCATCATCGTAAACATCCCGGCTAACGCCCCAATGGAGACAATGCCGGCCACAAAGTTTTGATGGACGAGTTGTAAAGCAAAGCTGACGGCGTCGTCCACGTTCAAACGGGTGTATGAGACCATCCCAGTTAAGACCGCTGAAACTAAAATGTAGAAAATGGTACAAATGACCAAGGTGCCGATAATCCCAATCGGCATATTTTTCTTAGCATTCTTAACTTCGGCAGCGGAAGCGGACACACAGTCGAATCCTAAGTAGGCAAAGAAGACGACGGCGGCTCCTTGGAAAATCCCGTTGGTACCAAACGGAGCGAACGGGGTCCAGTTTGATGGTTTCACGTAAAATGAACCAACGAGCAAGAAGATGATAATAATAGCTAATTTCACGGCTACGATGATGTTGTTTAAGCGGACTGAAGTCTTTAGACCGGCATCAATAATCCAGGCAATTAAACAAACAATCACAATGGCGACAATGTTCACATAAGTTCCTTTGGCCGGATTGAATGATCCGGTGACCGCTTTCGGTAGGCTGAGACCAAAGCCGGCGATAAAGGAATTAAAGTAGGCGGCCCAGCCGACTGCCACGGCGGCGACGGCTAAGACGTATTCAAGTACTAACGCCCAACCGATGATCCAACCGACCATTTCCCCGTAAACGATATTACCGTATGAATAAGCCGAACCGGCTACCGGTAAGACGGATGAAAATTCAGCGTAACACATGGCGGCGACCGCACACACAATGGCGGCAATGATAAATGATAAAATAATCCCTGGACCAGCTTTCGTAGCGGCAACGGTCCCCGGTAAAATGAAAATCCCGGTCCCGATAACGGCGCCGACCCCGAGGGCGATTAAATCAATCGCCGACAAAGTTCGTTCGAATTGGCTGTCCTTTTGTAAATAGCGCTCCAAATTTTCTTTTTGGAAAACGCGCTGACGAAGCCCCATGGACATGACCACCTTTTTTGGTTGTTTTTAACAATTGTTTGTCGCTTCCGACAAAATGTCATGTTGCTATGATAACGTGATTGATTATTAAAAGTCAATTAGAACCAAACTAATCTTTGTTATTAATGAAAATTTGCGGAGAAGGGTAATTAATCGGTACGGATAGGTTACAGGTTGGGTAGAGTCTGATAGAATTAGCATAAAATTACTATGGAGGTGGCTTATGACCAAGATGTTAGTGGCCGAAGATTTATCAGCAGTGGGCGGGATTTCGCTAAGTGCTGCGCTGCCGGTCTTAACGGCGATGCGTTATCAAGTAGCCGCGTTGCCGACGAGCTTATTGTCTACGCATACGAGCGGTTACGGTCGACCAGCAATTCAAGACTTGTCAACGTGGCTACCGGCCGTTTTTGACCATTGGATGGCCGCTAAATTGGATTTTGACCAAGCGTTGATTGGTTATGTCGGGTCGGTTGAATTAGTGGATTTATTACATAAGTATTTAATGGCGCAACAAGTTGCCTTAACGGTTGTGGACCCGGTCCTCGGTGATTTAGGCGAGTTGTACAGTGGTTTTGATGGCGACTACGTGATGGCGATGCGGCGGTTGATTCAGACGGCGGATGTGATTTTACCGAATGTAACGGAGGCGAGTTTGCTGACCGGTTTGCCCTATGCCGCCGATCCCGATTTAGCGGTATTGTTACCGGCGTTACAAAAATTAGTTAAACCGGGAGCCCATGCAATCATTACGGATGTCACGCGCGATGATTTAATCGGCTGTGCCTGGTTAGCGGATGGTCAAGTGCAGTATAGTGGGCAACCGCGGTTACCCGGGCATTATAACGGAACCGGTGATACGTTAGCGGCAGTGATTGCTGGCTTGCTTGGACAAGGTTATTCGTTGGCCCAAGCAGTGCCGTTAGCGAATCAGTGGCTCAATGCCGCGGTGGCTGAAACATTAGCCGAAAACCGGGATGATGAACGCCAAGGGGTCGCGCTCGGAAATCTGTTGCGCGCAATTTTAGCCTTACAAGCGAGTTGAAAATGTTATACTAAGAAATAAGTAATCTACAGATTTTAGGAGGCTCATTATTTATGAGTACAGAAGTAGCCAGCGGAGCCGTTGTGTATCAACAACGCGACGGTCATCCCGCTTATTTGTTATTACAAAGCGCCACCAGTGATTTTTGGGGCTTTCCCAAGGGCCATTTAGAGGGTAATGAAACCTTGCCTGAAACGGCGGTCCGGGAAATTCACGAAGAAACCCAAATTGACGCCACTTTGGATACGAATTTTAAAGCGTATACCGAATATGATTTGCCAAATGGTAATTTGAAGCAAGTCACCTTATTTGTCAGTGAAGTACCCACGGGTGTTGCGGTCACGCGTCAAGTCGAAGAAATCAGTGCCATCGGCTGGTTCGACTATGCTACGGCCCGCAAGCGGTTGACGTACGACAATTTAAAAGAGTTGCTTGATCAAGCCAACGATTACATCGAAAAAAAGCTCGCCAAGTAAGTTAGTATCACTCGTTCAGTAGCCGTTATTCTTGCGACTACTGAATTTTTATCTATTGGTTTGTTGTGTGCGTGATTGCCGCTTCCAGCAACTAGGGGGCGCGCCGTGGGGGGGTAGACCTGGGGCCAAAAAGCGGTCCCCAGGGCGCTTTTAAGCCTGACCACAGCCCTTGTCAGTCTTAAAAGGCGACCCCAACCACGCACCGGCCAAGTACGCCGGCCCATGGTTGCGACACGGCGCACCCCCTAGTTACTTCCAGCTATGTTATGGATATTAATTAGCTGAATAGTTTTGAGATGTTTTTGTATAAATGGTATGGGGGACTGCATTTGCAGTGTGAATGATTTTGAAAAGTTGTTGATTGCGAATTGTAACTCTAATTCAGCATTACTTTAATAGGGAGCACCCGACAAAAATATTAATTACTCATTACAACGCTGTGCCAACTAATATTGATGAGCTTTAATTTTAACTCAAATATTTTTAAGTCATTGATGCGTTTATTCAATGTCTGATTGATATGTTAACGATCGCCTAGCTGGAGGCAGCCAATCAAACAACGGCCACAAAAAAAGACCAGTCCCGTCGCATAAGCGGTGACTAGTCTTTAAGTTATGAAGCGGTTTTAGATTATCTAATTAGACTTGAGTTTTTAAGTTTGCAACTGCATCTTCGATTGTTACGCCTTCAGTGCGCAATTCTGGATGAAGTTTGTCAGTTGCAACAAAAAGCTGCCGTTTCGTGTCTAAGACGATCGTAAACCAGCTATTAGTTGTTTGAAAACGCATATGACAAAACTCCCTTCATGAAAATTGTTTGGTTGTGCTACGAGATGCTTTCATCATCTGTGAACCTTACAAGTTCTTAATCATACGCTGTTGCCTGATATAATGCAAATGAAAAGCCTTACAGAATTAACGAATGTTAGGAGAACCGAAAACTTATGACAACCAAACGTGTTTTTGTCATTACCGGACCAACCGGCAGTGGCAAGACGACTGTCAGTCGGTATTTGACTGACCATTATAATATGCCCCAAGTCATCACTCATACCACGCGGGCACCGCGTGATGGGGAAGTTAGCGGCGTGGATTACTATTTTGAAACACCAGCGACCTTTGCGACGAAACATTACTTGGAACATGTCACGTATAGTGGCAACCAGTATGGTTCTTCTCGGGAAGGACTAGCCGCCGCGTGGGAAAAAGCGCCATTGATTAGTATCGTCTTAGATACAGCCGGGGCGGTGACTTACGCGCAAGAACTTGGCACGCAAGCGGTCATCGTTTATTTGGAAGTGCCTAATCAGCAAGCCTTGTTGACGCGCTTGACCAAACGAGGCGACCAACAAGCCCGGATTGAAAAGCGGATTGCCAGTCGTGAGTTTGCGCGTGACCAACAATTGCCAGCTGGCTTAGTTGGTCACGCCAACGTGATTGTTAACGACCAGTGGGCCCAAACGACGGCGGCGCTCGATGCGTTAGTGGCACAATATCTAACCGCTGATTCCTCGGCGAATTAATTCACTTTTATGACTTGATATGCTAAAGTAAATAGTAATGATTATGATTTAGAAGCATAACATAAGTTATAGAGAGGTGCCAACAATATGGACGCAGCAATCCAACAAGCGGTTGATATCTTACGCCGCAACCAGCTGAAAATCACGAAACAACGCGAAGCATTATTAGACTATTTAGTGACGTATCAAGATCACTATGTCGCCATTTCAGCAGTGGATGACCATATGCGGACGTTGTTTGCCGGCATGAGCCACAATACCATCTACCGCAATATTAAAGAATTTGAAACGCTCGGATTACTAGAACTAAAAGCTCAAGCTAATCAAACGCTCGTCAAATATCAATGTGATTTTAAACATCAGCATCATCATCACTTTGTTTGTTCGAACTGTGGTAAAGTGATGGAACTGCAAGCTTGCCCGTTGGATGCGTTTGAAGCGCAGTTGCCAGGATGCACCATTACCGGTCACCGGATTGAGTTTTACGGTCTGTGTGCCGAGTGCACGGCGAAAAAGGCCGTGGCTAAAGCTTAAGCAATAACCGCGAGACGTTGATTTTTCAACGGCCCGCTGTTGTGGGTTGGTTTCACAAAATAAACATAAATTACTAATAAAGACTTTATTAATTTGAGCGATAATTAATGCAGATTAGGCCGTTCCATGGTTTAATTAGTGTTTAGAGAATAGGAACGGCAAAGACTAGAAGGGAATGACACCGATGGCTTATCGCACACCACCATTTATTTCACCTTTTGCGATTGTTTCAATCGTGTTAGCGTTGGGCGCGACCAACGTGGTTGTTAACAAAACGACAAATACTGTTAACGGCGCCTCGGCTAGCAGTTCGAAAGTGGCCAGCTCCACGACCACAAGTGAACAGACCGCATCAGAAAAAGCAAAAGAATCTGCGGCCAAAGCTTCCAGTGAAAAGAAAGCTAAAGAAAATAGTGACAATTCATCAAGTGACAACAGCAGTAGCGATGATACTAACAGCAGTTCATCAAGTGATGACACTAATAGCAGCAACACTGATAATACGGATTCCAGTAGCACGGACACGACTACTGATTCCAGTTCTGCCAAGAAGACGAGTAGCTCAGCCGCGGCTAGTTCCAGTTCAGCGGCTAGTTCATCAACGGATACGACCGATGATACTAGCAGTAGTAGTGCGGCTTCCTCTAGCACCACGACGGCGTCCAGCACGGCTGCCACTACGTCTTCAACGACGGATACTACTGACGACGGGGGCGAATAGTAAATGTTAAGTATTTTGGATATGATTAACCATGCCCTTGGTTACGTCAACGTTAACGTTAAAATTAAAAATCAAATTTATATCGGGATTGGGATTGCGGGTAACTTATATTTAGGTTACGTCGCTTTCCAATTGATGAAAAACGGTGCCTGGTTGCGTGGTATTCTGTATATGCTCGTGTTCTTAGTCTTGATTTACTTCATTACGTTGAACGTGATTTATTACTTTACGAATCGCCGGGCCAAGTACGATTTATCACCAAAAATTGAAAAATTATTAGGTGGTAAGCCGAAAGAAGCCATTGAAGCGGAAAAAGCTGCTAAGCGTGGCAATCAGAATCAACCCTATATTCCGGCTAATGGGATTTTTGATAATCAAGCTTTGCTGCCAGCCGAAGTGCATACGACGCATACGGAACAAGCAAATATTCACCAAATTGTTGACCAATTACAAGCGGCCAATATTTTGCGGCTTGATTATGGCGGTTTAAGTGATAATGACATCATGCAACAAGCCGGTAACACCGGCGAACCAGTCTATGCGATTGGGCAAGGCATTCAAATTCCATACTCCCAAATCAAGTTGGAAAACCACAAGTTGGTTATTTATGCGGGCATTAATCAGATTGACCAATTACCGGTTGGCAATATTCGTAAAGTTGGTTTGACGGATGTGCACGCAGCCCATGAAGATTACAAGTTATACTTGGCTTCAACGGTAGTGACCGGCGGGATGAATAAGATTGCTGGGCGGACGTCGACAATCGAACAACCCGGTGACTATGAAATTACGGCCCAAGTAGCTTACGAAGATCGTGAAGATCAGCCACAAGCTTAATCAAAAAGCTGGTCTATTAGGAATGATTTCCTAGTAGACCATTTTTTTTGATTAATCGAATAAGGCAGCAATCTCACTTGGTTGGTTAAAGCGATATTTTGTTTGTTGATGGTCAGCATTCGGGTCCATACCCCAAACCGCTAACCCGAAGTCGACATTGGCGGCCGCGGCGGTTTGTTCATCACTCAGGGAATCGCCGATGAAGAGCGCGTCGCTTGGTTGGACGTGGACATTTTTTAAGGCGGTCAATAATGGTAATGGGTCGGGTTTACGCTTTGGCGTGTCGTCGGCCGTAATGGTTGTATCCATCCGCGCCATCAGTGGGTATTTGGCCATGCCACCGGTCATTTCGTTGCGTCGTTGCGACGTCACAATCCCAACTTTTAAGTCGGCCGGTAAGTGCTTAATTAAGTCGGCGATACCGGGAAATAAGTCGATTTCATCAAAGTGTTCCGCCATGACGGCTTCGTAACGCGCTTGGAAGTGGTCGAAGTCGTTGGCGTCAATGCCGAGGGTCACCATGGCCTGTTCGGCGGCCATCGGAAAAGTCTTTAGAGCGAGGTCGTCATTGAACGGTTTACCATATTCTTGTAAGACGGCCGCCATCACATGCGCGTAAGCGGGGTGGCTGTTAGTCAGCGTCCCGTCGATATCAAACATGATTGCTTGGTAAGTCATTAGTTGATCGTCCTTTCCAGGGAATTTAGTTCCAGTATACCAAATTAACCGTTGACAGCGATTATTTGGATTGTTATAGTTAGATTGATAATTGATGAGGAGCTAATGATATGTCATTACCATTGAATCTAATTAAAACTTCAACTAGCTTTTACTTTTGGTATTTTCGCTAGTGTTTGTGCCAGCAGCATAGGTGCAAACACGAACTCGTTGTTTGCATCGATGCGGCTTGCCAAAGGTTTTTTGTGATTCACATGGCACCCATGGATGTATGAAAATCCAAGGGTGGCTAAATAAACGTTTTTTAGGCAACACACCTTTTGGATTTTTACCGAAAGGTGTGTTTTTTTGCATTCACGTGGCAAACACCCCAGTCAAATATAATTTGGGAGGAATTTTTATGTCAATTGATCCAGCTACATTAGTCCAAAATATGAATGACCAAATCGGGGCGATTCAACCGTCCGACATTTTAGCATTCAACGCCGAAATTGCTAATATTCCGGGCATTGTGCGGTTAACCTTGGGCGAACCGGATTTCAACACGCCCGAACACGTGAAGCAAGCCGCAATTAAGAGTATTGAAAACAATGAAAGCCACTACGCACCATCAAACGGGACGTTAGCGTTACGGACCGCGGCGGCAGATTTCTTAGCGGAAAAATACGATGTCCACTATGACCCGGCCAGTGAAGTTATTATTACGGCAGGAGCCACGGGTGGGATTTACACGGCCTTAAGTTCGATTTTAAATCCCGGCGATGAAGTCTTGATTCCGACGCCGATTTTTCCACTCTACATTGCTATCGCCAAGTTAGCGGGGGCGACGCCGGTCTTTATGGACACGTCGAAAAATGGCTTCGTATTGTCACCGGAACAATTGCAACAGACCTTGGCCGACCATCCGAAAACCAAAGCGGTTGTGTTGAACTTCCCATCTAATCCAACTGGCGTGACGTATCGCGATGCTGATTTGAAGGCGTTAGCGGCGGTTCTAGCTGATCAACCGATTTTTGTTTTATCGGATGAAATTTACAGTGAATTGACGTATGGCGCCACCCATGTTTCCATTGCCAAATACTTACCGACCCAAACTATCTTACTTAATGGGGTCTCCAAATCGCATGCCATGACCGGCTGGCGGATTGGGATTATGTGCGCGCCGAAAGCAATTACCACGCAATTAGGCAAAATTCATCAATTCACGGTGACGACCACGACGGCTAATGCCCAAGCGGCGGCGACCGAAGCATTGAGCAATGGGATGGACGATGCGCAAGTGATGAAAAAAGAATACCAAGCACGGCGTGACTACTTATATGCTGCGTTAACGAAGTTAGGCTTTCAATCTGCGAAACCAGAAGGTGCCTTCTACTTATTCAGTAAAATTCCAGCGGGGTTACCACAAGATAGTATGGTATTTTGTCGCGAACTCGCCCACGAAGCCCGGGTCGCTTTGATTCCCGGTAGCTCATTTGGCCCTGGTGGTGAAGGTTACGTGCGGATTAGTTACGCCGCTTCGATGGCCAATCTGGAAACGGCGGTTAAACGCATTGGCGAATATGTTGCCAGCAAACAATCAACGACGGAGGCAAACTAATGACAAAAATTTTAATGTACAGTGTGCGTGATGATGAAGTGGCCGCAATTCAAGACTGGGCAACTAAAAACAAGGTACAAGTCGATACGAATGCATTGGAATTTCACCCGGACACCGCGGCGTTAGCTAAAGGCTACGACGGCTTAGTCATTCAACAACGCAGTGCGATTGGCGATGACCCACAAGTCTATCAGCAACTGGCCGACTATGGTTTGAAGCAATTGACCAGTCGGACCGCGGGAGTGGATACGATTGATATTCCAGCGGCAAAAGCCGCGGGATTGACCGTCACCAATGTTCCCGCTTATTCACCTAATTCGGTCGCGGAAATGGCCGTCACCCAAACGATGCGGCTGATTCGCAATTTGGAAATTTTTGATAGCCGGATTAGTCAACAAAATTTCCAGTGGGCCGGCTTGCAAGCGCGTGAAATTCGGTCATTAACGGTTGGTATCATTGGTGCTGGCCGGATTGGCGGCACCGTCGCACGGTTATTCAAAGGACTCGGGGCAAACGTTATTGCTTATGATGTGGTCAAGCGGCCAGAACTGACGGATGTCTTAACTTATGTGGGTACTAAAGAAGAGTTATTACAACAAGCTGACGTGGTCACGTTACATGTCGATTTGAATGCCACGTCCAAAGCGTTGATTGATGCGGCCGCTTTGAAACAAATGAAGTCGGATGCGTTCATCATTAATGCGTCACGCGGCCCCGTAATTGTGACGGCCGACTTAGTGGCGGCGTTAAAAGCTGGTGAAATTGCTGGTGCAGCGTTAGATACGGTTGAAGGCGAAGAATATTTATTCAATCAAGATCACAGTGGGGAAGTGTTACAAGATCCACTCGTTGCGCAACTCATGCAAATGCCTAACGTTATTATCACGCCCCATGTCGGGTTTTACACAAACTTAGCAGTGAAAAACATGGTCGACATCAGCTTAGACGACGTGATGACCATTCTCAATGGCGGCACCACGGACCATGCCTTTTAAGTTTTTTGATTGATTGCCGCAGTTGGCTGACCGTAATTTCATCGTTCTGGGACCGGTCCAAGTCTGAGAAGCGGTCTTGGACCTCGCTTTTGAGCCTACAACCCAAGTCTCAAAAGGCGTCCGTGGTGTAAACGGGATATAAACCAATCCCGTTAACGCCACTCGCATGGCGGCTTCCATTACGGTCAGCTGGCAGCTAGATTGCTTTTTAGATAATAATGGTGTGCCTATGATTGGTGTTCGCTATTATCGACCGTCAACTAAACCGGTTCGACTGAATCATAACCAATATCAGTAGTAAAAGACGCTATCCAGAATTTGTTTGGGATAGCGTCTTTTAATTATTGCAGTAAGTCGGGTGTTTAATTCATTCAACTGTTGGCCAAGCATCAATTAATTGGGTGATTAATGGTTGTACCTGGTGTCGTTGGCTAGTCAAGTAAGTGGCGTAGACGGGCATGTGGGCACTGGCGTCGCTGATGGGGATGCGGACGCGACTATCATCATCTTGAATTTGGGCGTTAAAGGCCACATCTAATGGCGATAGGTTGGTGCTGAAATAAGGAAAGTCGGAGTATTGGGTAATTTCGGCTAAGGCTTCGCGTTGTTTTTGGTAGAAGAATTTGGCGGCTGGAATCTGGGCTTGAATCAACTCACGCCAGGGACCGATATCGCTTAGGACGATAAAACTCAGGCCTTTCAGTTCCGCAAAAGTAATGCTGGCTTGGTTGGCTTGATACATAAATTTATTTAGGTTTACGGCTAAGTTTTCGGTACCAATTAAAGTTGCACTAAGCTGATCGTCGCTGGGGGCCTGATTGGTGATGATTAGTGTGGCATCATGTTGTTTTAATGTTGTGTTCAGTTGGGTAGCTTTTAATAATCCGGTTTTGACCGTGATGTTGGCCGGGAGTTGATCGTGTAACCGCTCGAATAAAATCAGGGGGCCGGGAATCGTGGTGGCGACGGTCAAGGTCTGTTGGGCCGCGTCAAAATTACGAATGTCGGTGACCAGTTGGTGGTTCATTGCTAGTAATTTAGCGGCTTGTTGGGCCGCTTCTTGGCCCGTTTTCGTTAAGGTGATGCGATTAGGCTGCCGGTCAAATAACGTGACGCCTAAGTCGCTTTCCAGTTTTTGCATCCCACGCGTGACGGTCGGTTGGGTGACATTTAGTTGTTGGGCGGTGGCTGCCAACGTACCAGTTTTATCAAAAACGACTAACTCTTCTAATAAGTAATTATCTAACATCCGCGCGCCTCCTAGTATACGTTATATGTATACTAGCATGCCGATTAAGTAATTTTCAACTATCCCGTTTGCAGTTAAACTAAAGTCATTCAATTAACGAAAGGGCGATTCAAATGACAATTCCAAGTGTGACATTAAATAACGGGGTCACGATGCCCCAATTAGGTTTCGGGGTGTTTCAAGTTCCCGATTTAGCGGACTGTGAACAAGCAGTGAGTGCCGCGTTAGCCGCGGGATATCGCTTGATTGATACGGCAGCGGCCTATCAAAATGAAGCCGCGGTCGGCCGCGCCATTCAAAAGAGTGGGATTCCCCGTGAAGAAATCTTCGTTACGTCGAAATTATGGGTTTCTGATTTCACCTATGACCGCGCCAAAGCCGGTATTGACGCTTCGTTACAACGGTTAGGCTTAGATTATCTGGATTTATATTTATTACATCAACCATACGGCGATACGATGGGCGCTTGGCGAGCTTTAGAAGAAGCCTATCATACCGGTAAGATTCGGGCGATTGGTGTGTCGAATTTTTATGCCGACCAGTTGAAAAACTTGGAATTGACGATGACGGTGCAACCAGCCGTTAATCAAATTGAAGTCAGTCCGTGGTATCAACAAGCGACTGAAGTAGCCTTTAATCAACACGATAACGTACGGGTCGAAGCCTGGGCGCCATTTGCGGAAGGTAAACACGGTATTTTCCAAGACGCAACGATTCAAGCCATTGCCACGGCGCATGGTAAAACGACCGGCCAAGTTATTTTACGGTGGTTGCTACAACGCGGGATTACGGTGATTCCAAAATCCGTGCATCCAGCGCGCATTGTCGAAAATAGCCAAGTGTTTGACTTTGAATTAACGGCGGCAGAAATGGCAACCATGGCTAGTTTGGATCGTCATGAAAGTCAATTCTTCGATCATCGGGACCCGGTCACCATTGAACAAATTTTTGGTTCTAGTTTAGCAAAATTACACGAATAGAGGTATTCACATGACAACTCCAACGATTAAATTAAATGATGGTAATAAAATTCCTGCAATCGGATTTGGGACGTTCCAAATTCCGAGTGATGGGTCAACGTATCAAGCAGTTAGCGACGCTTTAAAAGTCGGTTATCGCCATATTGATACAGCGGTCGCTTATTTCAATGAAGGCGAAGTGGGCCAAGCGATTCAAGATAGTGGTATTGCCCGCGAAGATATTTGGGTCACTAGTAAGTTATGGTTGCAAGATTATGGTTTCGAAGCGGCGACTAAAGCCATTGAGACTTCCTTGCGTAAGTTGGGTTTAGATTATCTGGACTTATATTTGATTCACCAACCATACGGTGATGTGCCGGGCGCTTGGCGAGCCATGGAAGCAGCCCAAAAGGCAGGCAAAATTCGCTCGATTGGGGTTTCTAATATGACGCCTAAGTTATGGCGACAATTTGTACCCCAATTTGCGACGATGCCCGCCGTCAATCAAGTTGAATTCAACCCGTATTTTCAACAACGTGATTTACAAGCTTTATTAGCGCCGGCTGATGTCAAAATTGAAGCGTGGGCCCCCTTAGGTCAAGGTAATCAAGCCTTGCTACAAGATCCCGTCATTGTTAGCTTAGCTCAAAAGTATGGCAAAGATGTCGGGCAAGTTATCTTACGCTTTGAAAACCAAGCCGGCATTATCGTCTTTCCAAAGTCGGTCCATCCCGCTCGGATTAAGAGCAACCTCGATATCTTCGACTTCACGCTTACCGATGATGAAATGGCGGCCATGCGTGCTTTGGATACGGGCCACGGCCGGCATAATCCGGAAGCACCGGGGATGGCGGATTTATTATTGAATGCTTTTGATGTGCATGCCAACGATTAATTAAATATTCAGCAACTAACTGAGTGGTCGTACAATTAATGATGATCGCTGATTCTGCTAGCAGGTGAGTGTTTAAAGTAGTCGTTCAGAATATTAAGTTACCGACACACAAAAAATTGAGATTAAAAAACAGTCCCCAACCAATTAATTGGCAGGGACTGTTTTCATAAACATCAGATGGTTGGCTCCACGACCCAGCCATTATCGAGTAGCTGGTGGTAATGCTTACCGATGGGGACCCAGAGTTTAGCTTTTAGAATACTGCGAAGTTCATCCCAGAATAAGGGATCGTTTTGTTCAGTTTCAGATATGTTCAATTTTAAATAAGCGCCCGTTTCAGTTTTTGCAATGACAAAGGGGTAGAAAACTTTGATAATTTGGGCGGCGACGATATTGGTAATTTTAGTTTCAGCATCTAATAACATAGGCTGAACCTCCTTGTGAGTATGTAGCTATGATAGTCGTTAATTAGTTAGTTAGCTACTATCAATAATTGAATATTAACTGAGAATTTTTAAGAAATAACCCTGATTCAAGTTACGTTTTATTAAACTGATAAAAACTCAGAAAAGATTCTTTTTTTAGTCCTTTTTGCCGATTCGATGACGTTTTATACTTAAAATTATCAAATGCGGTTACGTCAGGAAAATAAGCAAAGTTTTGCGGGAGTTTTACAGGAAATGGGGCTAAAAAGATGAAATATTTACACCTTGGATTTATTATGGATAAGTTGATGACGCCCAGCATGCATTCGGCGGATTCACTGATGTTGTGGGCCGGAATTGTGATCCTAGGGGTCGCTTACTTGAGCGTGATTATACATGAAAAATCAAAAAGAAATTAATTAGAAAAAATGCCATTTTCAAAACTTTTCGGCGCTTATACTAGCTGCTTTTAGCCGAAAAAGCCGAATAATAGTCCTAACTTAGGCGGGTTCGTTCAATCGAACCGGCTTTTTTAGGTTGTTTTGACTGAAAATCTTGGCACTCATTACCACGAAACTAGCTATCTTGAACAATATTAGGTCGTTTTTTGACAAAATAACTAATTATGTATTAAACTATTTAAATAGCATTAACGAAGAATAAGGAAATCTTAACTTTAGTGATTAATGCAACAATTCTAAACCGTCAGTTTACAGGCTGATAGAGAAAGCGAAGGTGACTGCAATGTCAATGATCGAATTTCACAACGTTGAAAAATACTATGGTGAATTCCATGCCCTGAAAAATATTAATTTAACGATTAATGAGGGTGAAAAAGTTGTTTTGATCGGACCATCTGGTTCTGGGAAGAGTACGCTAATTCGAACCGTTAATGGGTTGGAACGCGTCCAGTCTGGTCAGTTGTTAGTCAATGGCTTTGATTTGGCGGATAAGAAGACCGACATGAACAAGATTCGTAAAAACGTCGGCATGGTGTTCCAACATTTCAATTTATATGCCAATAAAACGGTGCTTGAAAACATCATGATTGCCCCCCGACTCGTGTTAAAACGGCCCGAGGATGAAAACAAAAAGTTAGCGATGGAATTACTTGATAGCGTTGGTTTGGCAGACAAGGCCGGCAACTTACCAAGTCAACTTTCCGGGGGCCAGTCGCAACGGATCGCCATTGCGCGTTCCTTAGCGATGAAGCCAAAATGTTTGTTATTTGACGAACCAACGTCCGCCCTTGATCCGGAAATGATCGATGATGTGTTGAACGTCATGAAGTCCGTTGCCGAAGACTCTAGTATGACGATGTTAGTCGTGACCCATGAAATGGGCTTTGCGCGTGAAGTCGCTGACCGGGTTATTTTCATGGCCGATGGTGAAATCCTCGAAGATGACCGCAAGGAACAATTCTTTGACGGCGAACCAACTAACGAACGGGCGCGTCAATTCTTGAGCAAAATTATTACACACTAGTTTGTTAGGGAGGGCCTGGAATGAAAAAGTTTAAACGATATATTGGGCTACTCGGCCTTGTTAGTATGCTAGCCATCGTTTTATCAGCGTGCGGCTCCCGACAATCTTTGTCGAAGCAAGACGTGCTGACTAACGATAAAGCCAGCAATACCATTACTTGGGGTGTGAAAGCCGATACGAAGTTGTTTGGGTTAATGGATGTTAGCGACAATACCATCAAAGGGTTTGATGTCGATATCGCCAAAGCCTTAACGAAGAAAATTCTCGGTAAAAATGGGAAAGCCAAGTTTGTACAAGTGACGTCACAAACGCGGATTCCGTTATTAAAAAATGGGAATATCGATGCGATTATCGCCACGATGACGATTACGCCTGAACGGGAAAAACAAGTTGATTTTAGTGACTCCTATTTTGACGCCGGCCAATCGCTGTTAGTCAAAAATAGTAGCAACATCAAATCGGTCAAAGATTTGAATAAAACGGGCACCAAGGTGATTGGGGTGACGGGGGCCAACTCGGTAGCTAACATTAAGAAATACGCCCCCAAAGCCAAAGTCTTAGAATTATCTGATTATGCCCAAGCCATGACCGCGTTGAAGTCTGGTCAAGGGGCGGCCTTAACAACGGATAATGGGATCTTATACGGGATGGCTGCCCAAAATAAAGGTTACAAAGTGGTTGGTGGGACCTTTACGAAGGAACCATACGGGATTGCCTTGAACAAAGGCCAACAACCGATGCAAAAGGCCATTAACAAAGCATTAAAAGAAATCGAAGCTGACGGAACTTATAACCGCATCTTAAAGAAGTGGTTTGGTAACGTGAAAGGATTCGACTATAAGGAGGCCGCACGCTAATGATTTATATTCTCACGCATTATTGGTCCGAGTTAATTCAAGGGCTCGGCTATACCTTACTGTCCAGTATTATCGCGCTGATTTTCAGTACGATTATTGGGACGATGTTTGCGATTTTCGAAGTTTTACCGAGCCGTACGATGCGAATTATCGGCCGCATCTACATCGAAATCTTCCGGAACATTCCGTTACTAGTTATCGCGATGTTTTTCTACGTGTTGATTCCGATGTACGTGGCCAAAATTGACGGCTTTACCGCTGGGACGATTGGGTTGACTATTTATACGTCATCGTTTATCGCCGAAACGGTGCGCTCCGGGATTAACTCGGTTGACCCGGGCCAAATGGAAGGCGCTCGCGCCAACGGGATGACGTACTGGCAAGCGATGAGTAAAATCGTTTTGCCCCAAGCATTCAAACTCGTTATTCCACCATTGGGCAACCAATTCATTAACTTAGTGAAAAACTCGTCCGTCCTAGCCTTTGTGGCGGGGTTTGATTTGATGTATCAAGGTAACTCGATTGCGTCATTGTCACTGGATACCATTAACAGTTACATGGTCGTTGGGGTCTTCTACTTGATCATCACCTTGCCATTGAGTTACTACATGCGCCACTTAGAAAAACGGTTAGCAAATTAAAAGGAGGCTAAAATATGCAAAACTTTATTGATGCGTATTCATGGGTTAATATCCGGTTCTTACTCGAAGGCCTCTGGGTGACCGTCGAAGTGTCGATTGTCTCCATTATTGCCAGCTTTATTATCGGGTCAGTGCTGGGCGTCTTGCGGTACGTGAAGATTAAATACTTATCCGCGATTGTCGGTTTTATTGTCGATATTATCCGGAACTTACCATTAATGTTGATTATTTTCTTCACGTACTTCGGCTTGCCACATTTAGGGTTCAAACCAGGTATCTTGTTTGCCACGATCTTAGCGATGACGATTTTTGAATCGGCGATGCTCGCTGAAATTGTGCGGGCCGGTATCTTAGCGGTCGACTATGGGCAAATGGAAGGCGCCCGTGCCAATGGGATGTCGTACGTGCAAGCTCTGTGGCACATCGTCTTTCCGCAAGCCGTTAAAAAGACGATTCCAACAATTGTGAGTCAGTTCATTTCCTTAATCAAGGATACGTCGTTGGCCACGATTATCGTTTTACCGGAACTCTTGAATCACGCGCAAATCATTTACGGTCAAAACTCCGCCTATATCATTCCGATGTTTGTGATGGTGGCGTTCATGTACTTCGTAATTTGTTACGCGTTATCCGTTTTATCACGGGTTTTAGACAAAAAATTAGCTTAATTAAAAAACTACCTCGTAAATCAATTTTGACGTTGATTTACGAGGTAGTTTTTCGTATGCTTAGGCGAAAAGGAGATGGTAAATTATGTTTAGTTCCGCAGAAATATTGACGCAAAGTATCGCGAAGGGGACGGCTAAAGTCAAACAGCCGTTAGCCATTAAGATTTTGTTGGGCGTGCTCGGGGGCGCGCTGATTGGAATTGGCTTTTTGGCAGCGATTCGAGTGTCGGCTTCAAGTTTTGTGGTGGGTCAAAGTACCGCTAGTTTGTTGAGTGCCCTCGTCTTTCCATTAGGCTTAGTGGCGATCGTCTTAGCTGGGGGCGAATTGGCAACGGGGAATATGATGGTCGTTGGTACCGCGGCGTATGCCCGCCGAATTCGTTGGCGTGATTTCTGGGCGAACCAACTCGTAATTACCATTAGTAATATTATCGGCGGCGTGTTAGCGGCCTACTTATTCGGTCATGTGGTTGGCTTGACGCACACCGGCATCTTTAAGGAAACCCTCGTGGGGATGGCCCAAGGCAAAGTCACGCAGGCTTTTTGGCCCAGTTTTGTTTCCGGTATCGGGTGTAACTGGCTGGTCGGCTTGGCCGTCTGGTTGGGCTTTGGCGCCAAAGACAGCGCTGGCAAGATTTTAGGCATTTGGTTTCCGACGATGGTGTTCGTCGCGATTGGGTTTCAACATAGTATCGCCAATTCGTTCCTAATTCCGGCCGCTATTTTTGAAGGCGGTGTTACCTGGGCCCAGTTCGCCATGAATCTGATTCCAGTATACTTAGGCAACGTTGTCGGCGGGGCTGGCGTTGTCGCGGGCGGTTATTATTTGGGATTTAAGCAGGTTCAATAAATACAATGGTTGAACTTCAAATAATCGAAAGATTGACCTGTTTTCCTAATGCGGTTGCAATCTTCGTTAAAGTTTCGATGCTAGTGTTGTTACCGTGTTCGATTTTGACAATGGTCGTTTTAGGGATGCCAGCTTTATCAGCTAGTTTTTGTTGACTTAGTCCGGCGGCTTCACGGGCGGATAAAACGGCCGCGGCACTTACTAAAATGTTCTTTTCAGTGGTGATGGCTGTTTTATATTCTTTAGTTTGATGATGAGTTGCAAAATAATTATCCAAATCTTCAGTAACGGATTCGGTATATGTCTTTAGATCTTTCATGGTTGGGACTCCTTATATTGCTGATAGAATTCTTTTCGTAGACTGATGGCATGTTGGATTTCTTTTGCAGGTGTGGTAGATTGCAAATTTAATCCGAATTTTTGGACAAATTGTTCAGCATAACCTG
>NZ_AYGX02000177.1:0-38435 GCF_000498955.2 Lactiplantibacillus fabifermentans DSM 21115
GAAGCTGATCTTTTTTGTCCGAACAGCGTTCGGATTAATTTTACAATCTACCTTATCCATAATCTGATATTTGTCCAAATACAAATCATTAGCATGCACCCACGTTCGTTGCCCATCAATACTCAATCGGCCACCGAGTGCTTCAGATAAATAATAAACCAAGTTATAAAATGCTTTTTGGGTCATCGGGAGTTCATTTAAATAATTCGTCCGCACCATCACCAAATGCGCTGCCGGTTCAACGGTCGTCAGCTGAATCGGGCACACCAGCCAGCGCGGACGCGTATTTGTAAATGCTTGGGTAAATTCGGTTGGGTCTAACCAAAACGTTAAATGTAAGCGGTTATTAAGGCTGTCATCATTGCCGTAATGATGAACCGTAAACTGCCGCCGATCAATTCCCCAAATCTGCCGTGCTAAATCATGATAGTCCACATCGAGCGTTTGCCGTTTCACTCGTAAGTATGCTTTCATATAATTCGCCATCCCTCTCAAAAAGATACTCCCAGAATACTAGCCTCCCCCATTAACTAACAGTCGGCAATTTCATTTAATCGGTATCCGAACATACTCATTGACCGATTGTTTGCTGCTCCCAGCCAATAATATCGCTAGTCGCCGTGACGACTTTTCTCAAATGAAGTCGTCGAATTTTGTTGTGGCATAAGCCAAGCACTCGATGGCTAAAACCGACTTAGCTAGCTTAACTTGCTGAAAGTCGGCATTCGAAAACTTTTCATCATCAAGCCGGCTGGGCCACGGTGGCAGCCCATTGGCGCAGCCGGCGGAACCGCAATCAAACAACGAAAAAACGACCACCCGTAGGCAGTCGTTTAAATTAATGATTAGTTTTCAACTTTTTGATTACCGAACCACTTTTTGTTGATCTTCGCTAAAGTCCCGTTGGCTTTTAATTCTTTCAAGCCGGCGTTGATCTTCTTGCGCATCGTCTTGTCACCTTTCCGCATCCCAACCGCGAAATCTTCGGACTTGAACGTCCCTTGGGTCTCGTTGTAGTCGGCAGAGTTGGATTCGTGTTTGATGTAGTAGTTGGCATAGACACTATCAATCAATAAGCCTTTAATCCGACCTGCATTCAAGTCTAAGAAAGCGTTGGTAAAGGTATCGTATTGAATTGGTGTTTTATTAGCAATTTTATTCTTCAACAATGTTGGATTATTTTCCAAAGATTCATAACCTGATGACCCGGATTGCACCCCGAGTGTTTTACCCGTCATGTCGTTGAACGAGTTAATGTGGTTTTTCTTCAATGACACTAACACTTGCTTATTCTTCAAATAAGTATTGCTGAACGCGACCACTTTTTCCCGTTGCGCATTTTTCGTATAGCCATTCCAGATTAAATCAATCGTGCCGTTCCGTAATTCAGTGGCGTTCATTGACCAGTCAATCGTTTGGAAACTGATTTTAATGCCATATAGTTTAAACACGGCCCGGGCTAAGTCGACATCGTAGCCAACTAATTTCCCGGACTTTTCCCGGAAGCCCATTGGCACAAAACTATCATCAAGGCCGACAATCACATAACCGCGTTTTTTGATTTTGGCCCAAGTATCTTGGGTATCCGCACGCGTCTTGACATTCTCGCAGCCGGATAACGTTCCCGCTAAGCCAACTAACACCGCAAAGAGTAGGCATAATGAAATTATTCTTTTTTTCATACCACCGCCTCCTAATCTGCTTGGTTGGGTTCAACGTGTAACATATCATCCGCAATGTTTTTTGCGAAAGTTAAATCATGAGTGACCACAATTTGTGTCATGCCATCGGCTTTTAAACCAAGAATCAACTTTTCAACTTCTTGGCGTAAGTTCGGGTCCAAGGCTGAAGTTGGTTCGTCATAACATAAGATGTTCGGCCGCATCGCTAACGCCCGCGCAATGGCGACCCGTTGTTTTTGACCACCGGAAAGTTGGTAAGGATATTGGTCGGCGTGGTCACCTAAGTTTAAGCGGTCCAATAATTTTTGGGCCGTCGCTTCAGCGTCGGCTTTGCTTTCCTTGAGTACCATCGTTGGTGCTAACGTAATGTTTTGCATCACCGTCAAATGTGGAAATAATTCGAAGTTTTGGAACACGACCCCAATCACGCTGTCATTACTCGTGTTTGTGTACGGGTCAAAAGGTTGCCCATCAACTAAGAACTCGCCACCATTGACTTGTTCCAGCCCCGTAATACAACGTAGCAAGGTCGTTTTCCCAGCCCCGGAAGGCCCAACGATGCTAAGAATTTCACCATCTTTAACGGTGACGTTTAAATCTTTGATAATCGTACGATCACCAAAACTTTTGGTAATATTTTTTAATTCTAACATGGCAAGCCCTCCTTATTTCCAATAACTGTAGTGCTTTTCAACGCGGCGTAAGACGAAGGTCGTCACGGCCGTTAAGAGTAAGTAGATGACGCCCACTAACATCAATGGGACTAACGTGACGTCACGCGCGGTAGCCACGTTCCCGGCCCGGAGCAAGTCGCCTAACCCGATGACGTAAACTAACGAGGAATCCTTAATCAAGTTGATGACTTCGTTCCCAACGGATGGCAGGACGATTTTAACAACTTGCGGAATCACGATTTTACGAATTGTTTGCCAGTAGCTGAGCCGTAACACCCGCGCACTTTCATACTGCCCATTATCAATTGATTGTAACCCACCGCGGAAGATTTCTGCAAAGTAAGCGGCGTAATTTAAAATGAAAGCGAATAGGGCCGCTTCATAACGTTCAAAGACAATCCCGATTAAGGGTAAGCCGTAAAAGACGACGATCAATTGGAGCAATAACGGCGTCCCCCGCATTAACCAAACGTAAAAATCAATGAGCCATTTCAACGGTTTAAATTTGGAATTCAACCCTAAACTTAAAACTAACCCTAATGGCAATGATCCTACTAACGTCCATAAGAAAATTTGTAGCGTCATGCCGGCGCCGGAAATTAATGATGGCAAAATCTCTAAAATATAGTGCATGTGCGTTCCCTCCCAAATTTAACAGCAACAAAAAAGTCCTCTTGAGAACTATCTCAAGAGGACGTCTATGCGCGGTGCCACCTCACTTCGCAGCAACTTCACAGTTACTGCCTCAGGGAGTTTCGTGATAAAAACACAAAAAAATCGTCCCTAGGCCTAAAGCCTAAGAGGACGATTTCATCGCGGTGCCACCTCATCTTTATCAATTGCTCGCACAATTGAACTCAGCGAGTTTATCACTAAACTCCGCCGCTAACGAGGCCAACCGTAACAGCTTACTTTATTCAGCCATTCAACTCACAGATGTGGTTCGTCTTTAACCCGCCGTCACCTTTCCAGCCCCGGTGACTCTCTGAACAACGTGCTAATAACTACTCTTCTGTTCTCTGTTTTTTAATGTTGTTCTCATACTAACGAAAACGAATCGCTTCGTCAAGTCTTTTTCACTTATTTGCGGTGAAAAATTCCAGCAAAGCGCGCCCACATACCTGGCTTAGATTGCTCAATGTTCATGAGCGGTACCGTTTCACCCTCGATACGGCGGGCAATATTGCGGTAACCTTGTGAAGCTGAATTCTTTGGATCCAAAACGATGGGTTCCCCATTATTCGATGTGCGAATAACGGCGTCATCATCAAAGACGATGCCCAGTAAATCAATCGATAAATGATGGGTAATTTCATCGATATCCATCGTTTCACCATCTTGCATCATCCGCCGACGAATTCGGTTGATGACGAGCTTCGGTGCTTCAGCTAATGGATATTGTTCCAATAAGCCGACAACGCGGTCCGCATCACGAATTGCTGAGATTTCAGGAGTTGAAACGATAATGCCGGCATCGGCCCCCGCAATCGCGTTCATGAACCCTTGTTCAATCCCAGCTGGACAATCTAATAAGACATAATCAAAATCAGGCTTTAATTCATCAACAATTGACCGAACCTGATCCGGATTCAAGGAATCCTTATCCGCATTTTGGGCGGCAGGTAATAGGAACAATAAGTCGTCGAAGCGTTTGTCTTTGACTAAAGCTTGGCGCAATTGCGCGCGACCCGCCACGACATCCACAATGTCATATAAAATACGATTGTCTAAACCTAAAATCACATCCAAATTTCGTAAACCAATGTCTAAGTCTACGAGGCAGACCTTTTTGCCCATTAGAGCTAAGGCCGTCCCGAGATTGGCAGTCGTCGTCGTTTTACCGACGCCCCCTTTACCAGAGGTAATGACAATTGCTTTTCCCATCAAACATGTCCTCCATTCCGAGTAAATAACTTCGGTCGTACGCGTTTCAGTTGATTCAAGGGTTGATAATCTAAGGCTTGAATATCGTTAATATACACGACGTTAGTCCCCGCCACAATTTTTTCTGGATCAACGAGTTCCAGCAGTTCCCCGACCCGCACCCGTGGTACGGTCGCTAACGGGCTCACAATCACTGCATCAGCATGGTCAGGATAACCGGCTTCTAAAGACCCAGAAATGTCCCCCATCACAAAAATACTACCGGTCGCGCGTAAGACGCCACCTTCATGAATCTTACCGAAAAATAGCACGTCCCCATTAACTTCCAGGACTTGGCCATTTCGAATAATTTGATTAACTAAATGGACCGTATTGCGGTCGATCATCGCTAACGCATCCGCCGTTAAAATCACGTCGGCAGTTAACTTATGAATGCTAAATAGCTCATAGCGATTCACCAATTGCGTGACTTGCGTATTTTGTTCCGTCGTAAGTAGACGACCCTCCGTACTCATGTCAAACGAGATCTCTTTATCAGTCGTGTTGTCGAGTTGCAAGCGGTCCAACAAAGTTTTTAAATCGGCCATAATGTCGTCAAAACTGGCGGACTGGCGAAAAATTAATTCATAACCATCACTACTGGCTTTTAAAACCACACTTTGTTGCATGTTGGAAATCCTTTCCACCGACTAATTGACGCGGAGATATAACTGACGGACTGGGTAATACAAAATAACGAAAATCGCTAAGTTGACCGCAATGGTCGGACCTAACGTATAGACCGCAAAGTCGGCTAAATTGTTAGTCACCACTTTACCAATCACATACCAAACGTATGCGAAGGCTTCAGTAATCGTAATATCAATAATATAGACCATTAGTAACGTTAAAAAGTTTAAATCCAGCCAAGGCTTCATCAAGCGGCTGAGATAAACGACTAACGGTAAGGCAATCAAGTAAACCCCGAAAATACCAGTGAAATACCAATCGTACACTAAGCCGACAAAAGCGGCCCAGATTCCGACTGGCAACGCATCGTCGTCGTCCAAAAAGACGGCAAAGACGATCCATAACAAATCTAAATGTAACACACTGGAGTACGGGTACTTAAATAAGTTGCCGGCAAACACATTTGATAACGAGCCATCCAGAAACAGTGCAATGAATAACCCAATCGGAAAAATGTAGCATAAACGCGATTTCAAAATTGCACCCCTCCCTTATTTTTCGGCGACCGTTACGACCGTCAAATCACTAAGATCGGCAGCAGGCTTGATTTCAACTTCGGAAGCCAACCCATAATCATCTTGTTTCACACTAGCAACGGTCCCAATGTATAAGCCCTTAGGTGTAACCCCACCGAGCCCACTTGTCACGACTTTGTCACCCTTTTTAATCTTAACCGATGACGTCACCGAACCCATTTCAAGGTAACCGGTACTCTTGTCATAACCAGAAACAATCCCGTTGACCGTCTTACCGGAGCTATTGGTAATTTGGATGGCGAACTTATCCGCATTCGAACTCGTGCTAGAAATCAATTCAACTTTTGAGTTGGTTTGGTTAACTTCCACGACGCGCCCAATCAAGCCGGTTTCTGACATGACGGACATATTCTTCTTAATTCCGGAAGTCGCCCCTTTAGAAATAACTAATTGATTCATCCATGAAGACGGTGTCCGGGCAATCACGCTCGCTGAAACGGTCGTGTAGCTCGACAATGATGAATTCAATTTTAATTCTTTACGTAACTGCTTGTTTTCAGCAGCCGTCGTTTGGGCATTCACTTTCGCTTGTGCTAATTGATCAACTTGTTTCTTTAACTTTTGATTTTCTTGATAAGTATTCAACAAATCCGAAACGGAATTGGAAGCACTTTGAAGTCCGTTGACTGGCCAAGCAATGACCCGGTCAACGGCGCCAGCGACGTCATTCCCAAATTGCTGAATCAATGGCGGTGTCGACTTTTTGTTCCGTACCGCGACTGATACGCTCATCAAGCCGAAACTAATAATCAGCAAAATAATCACGATGACTAGTTTACGGTTGGAGAAAAACTTTTGCATAATGAACCCCCGGTCGAAAATTCAATGAGTTTACAATAAATAAGCGGGAAGACATCTTCCCGCTCACCTGTTATCGCTTTTTCATAACATCGATGCTCTTAAGTGATTCACCAGTCCCAACGGCCACACAATCAAGTGGTTCGTTAGCAATGAAAACAGGTACTTTGGTTTCATCGGCAATCACTTCGGAAAGATTCTTCAATAAGGCGCCACCGCCAGTTAAAACAATCCCGTGATCAATTACATCAGAGGCAATTTCTGGGGAAGTTTCTTCCAAGGTTTCCTTAATCGCTGAAATAACTTCTGAAACGATTTCTTGAATCGCTTCAGCAACATCGACGGCTGAAATTTCAACTGTCTTTGGCAAACCTGATAACAAGTCCCGGCCCCGAATCGTTGAGCCTTCGATTTCTTGGGCGGCATCCATTGATGCTGAACCAATATCGATTTTCAATTGTTCGGCAGTCCGTTCCCCGATTAAGAGGTTAAATTTTTGGCGAACGTGATAAATGATTGAATCATCAATCTTATCACCCGCCATCCGGATTGAACGACTTGACACGATTCCCCCTAAGGAAATCGTCGCCACGTCAGTCGTCCCACCACCAATATCAACAACCATGCTACCAGTCGGATCCATAACTGGTAACCCAGCACCGATTGCAGCAGCAAATGGTTCTTCAATGACATAAGCATCCCGTGCGCCAGCAACGCGGGTCGCATCAATAACGGCCCGTTTTTCGACTTCGGTAACACCACTCGGTACACAAACCATGACATAAGGTTTACCGTTCGAACGACCCAATGTCTTTTGAATAAAGTACTTCATCATCGCAACGGTAGTATCGTAATCAGCAATGACCCCGTCTTTCATTGGGCGGATTGCCACAATACTTGCTGGTGTTCTCCCAATCATATCCCGTGCTTCTGAACCAACGGATACGATTTCACCAGTCTTCGTGTTCTTCGCAACCACGGATGGTTCTCGTAGTACGATTCCCTTGCCGTCAACGTACACAATTGTGTTGGCAGTACCGAGATCGATCCCGATATTCTTTGTCCCAAATCCGAACACTACATTCATCCCTTCATCATTTACAAATTTAATTTTTTATTAGTCATAATAGTAAGTATTATAGCATAATAGCCCAGCATAAAAAATTACTGCCTGAATCCTAGCATACCGTAATCTCTTAAAAAATACAGTCCCATTATTTAACTTAGATAAAATTTAAAAAAACGCGATTAAGCCGAATAATTATCGGTCCTAACCCCGTTATTTTACCACATTCTTTTAAGATTCCGTATTACAATTTAACAACCCTTGCTCGGCGAAACTAAAGTAATCGCTTGCACCAATCACAAAACAGTCTAATAACGGGATACCTAGCAGTTCACCACTAATTTGTAATCTTTTCGTAAATTCAACGTCCTTGTGTGACGGTTCCGCATCACCGCTCGGATGATTGTGCGCAATCACAATGCGGGCGGTCGTAGTTGCCAAGGCGACCTGAAAAATTTCACGCGGATGCGCCGGACAAGAATTCAAGGTACCTTGGAAAATAATTTGCCGTTTCACAATTTGATTTTTTGTATCTAAACATAACAGAAGTAATTGCTCCTGCGTTAAACCAGCAAAGTCGCTTTGTAACTGCTCACCAATTTGTTGACTGCCAAACACTTGCCCTAACACGACCCGTGGCGGTTGTGGCAACAACTGACCACACCGTAATGCCGCTAACAAGCTGCGCCAATGTGGTTGACTTGGCACTTGTTCGAGCCATTGTCCGGCTAAGGCTGGTGGATGCGTTGTTTCAAATTCGCGGGTCGCCGCTAAAGCAGCGGCCTCATCCAAAAAGCCGGTAAAGTATTGTTGAATCAACTGGTGAATCTGCTGTGCATGGTCATTTGTTCGACCGATTAATGTTTCCATCGAAGCGCCCCCTTTATAAGACAACTCCGCAAACTAATCAGTCTTCCATTTTAAAATATGCCCGCACGTCCGAAATAAAGTATAACGATCCGGTCAGCAATAACACATCTTCACTAGACATTTCGCTAGTAACTTGCATCAACGCTGCCTGCCAATTGCTAAAAATTGGCGCGTCATAGTTGGTTGGCAACTCACTTTCCAACGTATCCGGATCCGTTGACGGCCGCTTAGCGTTGGGACCCGCAAATTGAGTCAACACTAAATGCACATTCGGCACTTGCGCCAACGTTTGAATCATCTGGGCATGTTGCTTATCCGCTAACACCGCAAAAATCACATACACATTTTGTTGGCCAAACCGTTCTTTGAGCGTCGTCGCCAGTTCGGTCACGGCCGGTTCATTATGGGCGCCATCAATCATGATTAGGGGGTCATCGTTCAAGCGTTCCAACCGGCCCGGCCAATTGACCCCCGCTAGCGCCCGCTTAACATCCCGAATCGCCACCGGAATCCCCGTCTGTTGATGATAGTTCAAGTAGGCCGCTAACGCCACGGCAGCGTTATCCACTTGATAATCGCCGAGTAATGGCGTCGTCAAATCTTTGAAATGGTCATCGGGACCGTCAAAGTTAAACCGTTCTTGCCAGCCTTGTGGTGGTAACAGCTTCGTCGTAAAATCCGTCCCCAACGTTTGCAACGGTGCCTGTTGGTCGGCGGCAGTTTCAACCATCACCGTTTGCGCTTCAGCCGGTAACTTACCGACAACCACTGGTACGTTCGGCTTAATAATCCCGGCTTTTTGCGTGGCAATCGCCGTCAAGGTATCACCTAAAATCTGCATGTGGTCATAACCAATCGTCGTAATCACGCTAACTTGCGGCGTCCACACATTGGTCGAGTCATACAACCCACCGAGACCCACTTCAATCACCGCGACATCAATCGGTTGCGTCGCAAAATACAAGAACATCATCGCGGTAATAATTTCAAATTCAGTTGGCCCACCAGTCGGTAATTCCGCGTCCAACTTCGCAACCACTGGCTTGATTTGGTCAACCAAAGCCACCAAGTCATCATCACTAATCGGTTCGCCGTCGACACTAATCCGTTCATTAAAGCGGGTAATAAATGGCGACGTAAAGGTCCCCACCGTTAAGCCATCGGCCATCAGTAATTCGCGTAAATTAGCGACAGTTGACCCTTTCCCATTAGTCCCGGCCACATGAATGCCATGAACCTTTAATTGCGGATCACCAAGTTCTTTTAAAAAGCGTTGCATGCGCTGCAACGTCGGAATCTTCTTAAACTGTGTGCGGCCATGAATAAACGCCAAAGCCGCATCGTATGCATTACTCAATAGTAGGTACTCCCTCTTATGTTGGTTATAGTTGTCCGCTACGTCCGTCAGCTTGGCCACGTGGTGAGCAAAGTGCGGTCTGGAACCTCGCTTGGCAGCCGCAACCCACGTCTCCCAAGAGGTCCGCAAAGTAAGGCGGCAAAAACACACCGCCTAACATTGCCGACATGGCGTAGCCAATCTAACGGACTCCGCTAATGCTTGCAAAAATTTCATTAACTTGTCATTCATGTAACTCACTGCAATTAATTAAAAAGTGGTATTTTTGTTCTCATCTATTTTAGAATAAGTCCCCTAGTAATTGCTAGTGATAGTTAGGTATTCATTGATTAATCAATGCTCTGCATGGTCATTCAACATATAATCACGCACTTACATGTTCCTCGTCGCAATTGCTCAACGCTGACAACTCAATCCGTTAAAAAAATTAGCACAGCCGAATGCCCCACCACAAATGGGTACAACCACCCAATCGAATTAGATTGTCATCATTCTTGTTGAAAAACAATCTAGCTGCCAGCCGACCGTAATGGAAGCCGACATGCAGGTGGCGTTAACGGGATTGGGCTACATCCCGTTTACACCACGGACGTCTTTTGAGACTTAGGTTTTAGGCTCAAAAGCGAGGTCCAAGACCGCTTCTCAGGCTTGGACCGGTCCCCATGGCAGCTGGAATTACGGTCAGCTGGCAGCGGCAACAATGCTACCCAATGAAAAAAGCCCACGAACAAAATGTTCGTAGACTCTTTTCGTAAAACTGATTATGCTTGGGCCTTGATATCGGCTAACCGTTGTTTCGTTGCGGCTAACTTCGTCTCGTTGTCAGCGAGCTTTTCTTTTTCGCTGTTAACAACATCTTCAGGCGCATTTGAAACAAAGCGTTCGTTCCCTAATTTCTTAGTAGCCCGCGTCACTTCAGCTTCAAACTTTTGTTGTTCTTTTTCAAGTTTGCCGATTTCTTCGTTCAAGTCGACTAATTCTGCTAATGGAATGTAAACTTCCGCATCACTAATCACTTGCGTCATCGCTAACTTCGGTGCGGTAACATCGGCACCGATGGATAACGTCTTCGGATGGGCAAACCGTTGAATATAATCTTCATTGGTCTTTAAGACCGTTTGGAGATGTTCATTGTCGGACTTGATTAACAAGTCAACTGCCGATGACATCTTCGCATTAGCTTCGGCCCGAATACTCCGAACGGCCGTGATTAATTCAATCAAGGAAGCCATATCACTTTCAGCGGCTGGGTCATCAAATTCCGGATGGTCAACTGGGTAATCAGCGACCACTAAGGACTTGCCCACGTGTGGCATTGATAACCAGATTTTTTCAGTAACGAATGGCATGATTGGTTGTAATAAGCGCAAGATTTGGTCTAAGACATAGGCTAAGACATTTTGCGTGTTGGCCTTGGCTTTAGCATCGTCGCCCGTCAAGACTTCCTTACTCATTTCAATATACCAGTCACAAAAGTCGTTCCAGATGAAGTTATAAAGGGCCCGACCCGCTTCACCAAAGTCAAATTTATCAAAGGTGGTCGTCACTTGTTTAACCGTTTCGTTCAAGCGGCTTAAAATCCACTTGTCAGCTAATGTCCATTCAGACTGCGCTGGTAAGACTGGTTTTTCCATATCACCTAAGTTCATGATGACGTAACGACTGGCATTCCAAATCTTGTTAATGAAGTTCCAAGCCGCATCCATCTTCGTATAACTGAAGCGGACATCTTGCCCGGCAGTTGAGCCATTTGATAAGAACCAGCGCAACGCATCAGCACCGTACTTCTTAATAACGTCCATCGGGTCAATCCCATTACCAAGGGACTTACTCATCTTAACACCGTGTTCATCACGAATTAAGCCGTGTAACAAGACGTTTTTGAATGGTCGCCGACCGGTAAATTCAAGGCTTTGGAAAATCATCCGTGAAACCCAGAAAGGTAAGATATCATAACCGGTAACTAACGTATTCGTTGGGAAGTAACGCTTAAAGTCTTCAGCGTTTTCATCCGGCCAACCCATCGTTGAAAATGGCCATAAGGCACTTGAGAACCACGTGTCCAAAACATCGGGATCTTGTTCCCAATTTTCAGGGTCCTTAGGCGCATCGACACCGACATAAGTTTCCCCAGTGGTCTTGTTATACCAAGCTGGAATCCGATGACCCCACCAAAGTTGCCGTGAGATAACCCAGTCATGAATGTTTTCCATCCATTGCTTGAAGGCATCTTCAAAACGTTTTGGTACAAAGTTAACGGCATCGTCGCTATCTTGGTTCTTCAACGCTTGTTCTGCTAACGGCTTCATCTTCACGAACCATTGCGTCGATAAGCGAGCTTCAACTTGTACGTCCGTCCGTTCTGAATGCCCAACACTATGGACGATTGGGTCAATCTTCAACATTAAGCCTTGATCTTCCAAATCTTTGACCATCGCTTTACGCGCAACGAAACGGTCCATCCCTTCGTACTTACCCGCGTTGGCGTTCATGGAGGCGTCGTCATTCATCGTGTTGATGCGTTTCAAGTCATGACGGTTCCCGACTTTAAAGTCATTAGGGTCATGAGCTGGCGTAATCTTAACCATCCCAGTCCCAAATTCAGGGTCAACGTAAGCATCAGCGATAATTGGAATCTTGCGGTCCGCGAGTGGCAAAATAACTTCTTTACCAACTAATTCCTTATAGCGATCATCACTTGGGTTAACCGCTACGGCCGTATCACCCATCATCGTTTCGGGACGGGTCGTCGCAATTTCGATGTAATGTTTGCCATTAAACGTGTAATCTTTGTCGGCAAAGGGGTACTTAACATGGTAAAAGGCACCCTTGTCATCTTTATGGATAACTTCAATGTCTGATAAAGCGGTCCGCGCTTGCGGATCCCAGTTGATGATATATTCACCACGATAAATCAACCCTTTGTTGTATAAATCAACAAAGACTTTCTTAACTGCGTCAGATAAACCTTCGTCCATCGTGAAGCGTTCACGTGAATAGTCTAACGATAAGCCCATCTTCGCCCATTGTTGTTTGATGATGCTAGCGTACTCGTCTTTCCAATCCCAAACTTGTTGCACGAATTTTTCCCGACCTAAGTCGTAACGGCTAATGCCTTGTTCGCGTAATTTAGCTTCAACCTTAGCTTGAGTCGCAATCCCGGCATGGTCCATCCCTGGTAACCAGAGCGTGTCAAAACCTTGCATCCGCTTTTGACGAATAATAATATCTTGTAACGTCGTGTCCCAAGCATGGCCTAAATGCAACTTACCCGTAACATTTGGCGGTGGAATCACGATTGAATACGGTTTGGCTTTTTTGTCGCCCGAAGGCTTGAATAAATCTTCGTCTAACCAAGTTTGGTACCGGCCTTGTTCAACCGCGGTCGGATCATATTTGGTAGGCATATCAGTCGTTGGTTCGTCTGACATATGGGGCACATCCTTTCTTATTTTGGTACGAAAAAAGTCCGTTCATCCTAAATACTTAGGACGAATGGACTCGCGGTACCACCTAATTTCAAAGTCCGGGAAACCCCGACTTTGCACTTCAACAAGTTTGTTAACGAACGGTGTATCCCGTCCGGCTCACCCTACTATGAGTTCAGGTAAACAGCTCGCAAGCTACCTTCATTTGACGGCCATCGAAAACTCGCAACCCCGTTTTCTTTCTGGAGATGGGAATGTCAAACTACTCTCTTGCTCATTGCTAGACTTATTGTAATGAATATCCGTGGCGCCGTCAATGTTTATTCGAATTGTTTTAAGGCGTCTAAAGCCGCCACGTAATTTGGTTCGTTGGTTAATTCAGGGACAATTTCGTGATAAACAATCTTCCCATCGGCATCGGCCACGTAGATTGCGCGGGTCAAAGTACCGTTATTTGGTAAGTACAAGTTGGTGGCATAGCCAAAAGAAAGTTCCTCATCGGAAACGACCGTCAAGTTCTTGACGCCTTCCTTAGCACACCAGCCGGCTTGATCCGCAATCGAGTTGTTAGATACTGCGATAAATTGAACTTGTGGATATTGGTCCGCTTGTTGGTTAAACTTGCGTGTTTGAATCGAGCAAACCCGCGTATCAATGTCCGGCATCACGCTGATTAAAACTGGCTTGCCCAATAAATCTTTGGTCTTAAGCTTGTCCTCGTGCGTCGTAAATACTTTAAATTTTGGTAATTGGTCGCCATCTTTTAATGGTTCCCCAACTAAATCTAACGGCTTATCATGAAATAATACTTGCACACCAAACACCCCTTCGATAACTTAATTAAGCTGACGTTTCACTAGCCAAACTAGTATGCTACAAATGTACCGCAAACTCGTTTTTGTCGCAAATGATAGCCTTGCCAATTTTGGGAGTTATGGGTTAGTTGCCGCAGTTGGCTGACCGTAATTCCATCGTCTTGGGACCGGTCCAAGCCTGAGAGGCGGTCTTGGACCTCGCTTTTGAGCCCGAGGCCCAGGTCTCAAAAGGCGTCCGTGGTGTAAACGACCAAAAAACGGTCGTTAACGCCACTTTCAAAACGATTCCATTACGGTCAGCCAATTGCTACATTCAGCTTAATTACCAAGAAATGTTTAGCATGCGAAAATGGAACAGCATATTCTTAATCATGACTAACGGGCTGATAACAAGCATTTAGAAAGAAGCATCGAAGACATCCGGTAGCGTATGCTAGTAAACCTACACCCGAACGTCACATTCATGGCAACTACTATTATCATTCGACCATAGCTCAATCAACAATTCCAATTTAATAATTAGTAGCGCGTAGGAAATTATATTATTAAACTTCACATCCGTCAGAATACCTTTTTTACAGATATGCTAGCGCTTCAACAAAAGCACCACTACAACACCGTGTTAATTGACAGACACGGAACGAACTTGCTAAACTACCGTTGTGGTTATCACACCACTACTTATTTATTTTAGGAGAAATGCCATATGTTAACGAAAATTGTGAGCGCGGTTTAATCGGGAGGTTTGTCCGATTAACGCGTACTAACCTCCCGGATGGTTGTCACTAACGACTTCGGAGGAAAAAACATGATCTATTTAAATCAAACTGATCCAACCACTAACGAACACTTAATTATTCGTAATGAAACCCCTGACGACTATCTAGCCGTCGAAGCCATGACCCGCGCCGCCTTTTGGAATTTATATATTCCAGGCTGCATGGAACACTATCTTGTTCACCAAATGCGTGACACTAGTGATTTTATTGCCCCATTGGACTTAGTATTGACGCGCAACGACCAAATTGTCGGCAACATTATGTACACGAAAGCAACGTTGACTGACGAAACGGGTCACGTCAAACCAGTGATTACTTTTGGTCCCATCTGCGTGCAGCCTGGCTATCAACGCCGCGGCTTCAGCAAATTACTGATTAATACGTCATTTGAACTGGCCAAATCACTCGGCCATGACACGGTCATCATTTTCGGTATGCCGGCAAACTACGTGGCTCGCGGCTTTCGCAATGGTTACGACTTCCATGTCGGCTTACCAGGGCCGCAATACCCAACGGCGATGCTCGTCAAAGAACTCGTCCCCCACGTCTTAGATGGACACGACTGGACCTACCAAGAAAGTCCAGTCATGGAAGTCACCATGGCCAACGTCGAAGCCTTCGACAACACGTTGCCACCGCTCAAGAAAGCTTGGCAGCCGAGTCAGGAAGAATTCAAGATTATTAGTCACTCGTTCATTCAAAAAAATGAATAAATAATTTTATTAGTACGCTGACAATTGCAATTATCAGCGTACTTTTTTACTTCTAAGATATCCAAACAACCCGTTACAACCACTCAGGACAAGGTTATAACGGGTTATTAATTTTTAAGTAAAAACAAACTGGTGGTGACTAGTAATTTTCCCGGCCAAACACCACCGGCCGCTTAGATGGCGCTTTCTTAATGTTACTCAGTTAGAACGGATACCAATAATCCATTCCGAATAGTGACTAAAATAAATAAGGTGCGACCACCAGATTGTAGTCACACCCTATTTATTCGAAAACCAATTTAGTTGTGTGTCAGCGGTAATGGAAGCCGCCGTGCAAGTGTCGTTAGTTCGGCATGCTTTTGGCCGAGCTTACGACACCGACATCTTTGAAGATTGGCGGGTTGAGCCAAGCTTCAAAGTGAGGTTTGAGACCGCTTCTCAGGCTCGAACCGGTCGCCACGGCGGCTGGAATTACCGCTGTCGCACAACGGCAACCAACTAAAAACTAAAGTAATTCCGCGAAGACGTCTTCTTGCGCGTTCATGTAGTTTTCGCCTGGTTTGATTTCAGTGATTTTGACACCGTCTAAGGCGCGTTGCATCAAGCCTTCAACATCGATGCGTTCTTCATATAACCGGGAACGGTCTAACTTAGGATGTGTCTTCGGTGCCGGTGGCGCAAAGATGGTACAGCAGTCTTCAAATGGCATGATCGATAAGTTATAAGTATCGATATCTTCAGCAATCTTAATGATTTCCGTTTTATCCATTGAGATAACCGGCCGTAAAACTGGCAAGGTGGTGACATCATTGATAGCAATCATACTGTCCATCGTTTGTGAAGCCACTTGGCCTAACGATTCACCATTAAAAATGGCCTTACCGTGACGTTCACGCGTCATGGCATCCATTAAGCGCATCATTAAGCGACGTTGGACGGTCATCAAGTAACCTTCTGGCACCTTTTCTTTGATTTCTTCTTGGATTTCGGTGAATGGAATTTGAATGAATTTCACACTACCCGAATAGCTAGCTAACGTTGATGCCAATTGCTTGGCTTTCGCTAACGCTTGTTCACTCGTGTATGGCGGACTGAAGAAATGGACCATTTCCATGTCAACGCCGCGCTTCATACCAAGGTAACCAGCGACTGGTGAGTCAATCCCACCAGATAGCATCAACATCCCTTTACCGGCAGTCCCGACAGGTAACCCACCGGCGCCTTTAATTGTTTCTGACGATAAGAAGATACCGTTTAAACGCACTTCCACACGGATCACGATATCCGGATTTTTCATTTGAACTTTAATGCCATCGACGTGGTCTAAAATTTGACCACCCAACATGTCATTAATTTCGTTCGTGTCGTATTCAAACTTGTGGTCCGAACGACGCGTATTGACTTTAAATGTCATCCCCGGTTTGAATTGGGCTTTGACCATTTCAATGGCCGTCGCGTAAACGTCGTCCATTTCTTGGGGCACCCGGATACTTGGGGAAAAGTTTTGAATCCCAAAAACGAGTTTCAACCGATCCATGACCCCGGCAGCATCTTCGCCATTTAAGGCAATGTGCATCCGGTCACGGTCAGCGTGAACTTTCAATTCGGGGAAGTCGTGCAACGCTTTGCGGACATTACGACCTAAGCTATCAATAAAGTTCCGCCGGTTTTTACCTTTGGTCGATAGTTCGCCGTAACGCACCATAATTTCAGTGTATTGCATTGGGCAGGATTCCTTTCTCAGAGTGTGGTGCAAAGCGGGTTGCTACCGAGCAGTGCCTCGCTAGGATGTTACTCGGGCGATTTTTCCCGAGTGGCATACTAGCGTTGCACAGCGGAGGTCGCAGCTTTGGACCACACGTTTCGACAATATAAATAAATCAATTAAAAATTAAGCATCCGCGTTAATCTTAGAAAACTTCTGATATAAATTATCAAATACGCGGTTAAACTCATCGGCTTCGGCCAACGTATTGTTTTCATCTAAACTAATCCGAATCGCACTAGTTGCCACACTTTCAGGAACATGCATGGCCATTAACGTACTTGAAGCCAAGTGTTTCTTCGAAGAGCAGGCACTGGTCGTAGAAATAAAGATACCTTGGTCTTCAAACGCGTGCACAATCGTTTCACCACGGACACCGTTAATCGTAAAGCATAAAATGTGTGGTGCAAAGCCGTCCGTTGGTTGACTAAAAATCGTCACTTTCGGGAAGTCTTTGATGTGATCATAGACCCGTTGTTTGATAGCGCGTTCGCGAGCCACTTTTTCAGCTTCATCGGTTAATAATAATCGTAAGGCTTTGGCCATCCCAGCGATAGCGGGCAAGTTTTCTGTCCCGGAACGCCAGTTATTTTCTTGGCCCCCACCGGTCATTAATGGCGCTAACTTACGACCTTGGCGCGCATAGATGAAGCCAATTCCACGAGGGGCGTGGAATTTGTGCCCAGAGAACGTCACGAAGTCCACCCGATCATTCATAATGATATCCTGAATACCTTTACCAATTCCTTGGACGGCATCGACGTGAAAATGAATCTTCGGATAGTCTTTCAACACATCGGCGACCGCTTGAAGCGGCTGAATCGTGCCAATTTCGTTGTTGACGGCCATGACTGAGACCAAAATCGTATCGGGACGAATTGCCGCCTTTAAATCATCAATTGAAATGCGGCCTTCTTGATCAACGGGTAAATACGTGATGTCAAAACCGAGTTCTTTCAATTGTTCCATTGAATTATGAATCGCCGGATGTTCCACCGCCGTCGTAATCAAATGTTTCCCAAAGCTCCGTTTTTCAATCGCGGTCCCTTTGGTTACCCAGTTATCGCCTTCCGTCCCACCAGACGTGAAGAAGATTTCATTAGGCTTAGCGCCAATCAAATCCGCAATTTGCTTACGCGATTGTTCTAATAAATGAAAGGCCGTTTCGCCAAAGTTATGCAAACTTGACGGATTGCCCCACACTTGTTGAGAAACTTTCGTGTACGTCTCTAAAACTGCCGGCGCCGCTTGGGTCGTCGCACTGTTATCAAAATAAATCATACTTAATCCTTCACTTTCCAAAAAAGCAGCGCCAGGCACTTACTTTCGATAAGAATTCTTTGCAATTATACCAAATAATCAGTTTGAAACAAGGTCTGGAGTTTGAAAACACCGGTGATTCGTCGGGAAAACTGCTGACTTCACGCAACCGGCCAAATAAAAAAGCCATACATTTGACTGTATGACTTCCTGTTTATTGTTCGGATTCATCCGGATGGCTGGCATAGTAGCTATCTTCAATCCGTTTGTAAGCACCGGGATCCACTTTGTCGATGGCCGACGCAATGACTTCCAAGCTCCGCGCATACTCGTGTTCATCATTGAAAAGGTGTTGGGCTTCTTCACTAGCCGCTTGCACATCTTCATGATTAGTCTTGTAACGGTTCGCATATTGCAATAATTGTTCGGCTAAAATCGCTGAATCAATCAAATCCGTGGTTTTTTCTTTCAAGGTCGCCATATCAGCTTGGATAACAATGAGTTGTTTCGTAATATCATCCATATTAATGACTAACTTATTAATATCATGGTCAAGCTTTTCGATTTCTTTGGTGACGACCATGAAATAGTCTAAGTAATCTTGGGGCAAACCGGGTAAGTTCAAGTTTTCCACTTGCCGCTTGATGGCGTGAATTTCAAAGTCGAAGCGCTGTAACGTATCGTGGGCTTTCGTTTCTTCCGCCGCTAACCCCGCGACCCCGTCATTAATCGCAACTTGCTCTTCTTCAATCCCTTTAAGTTGGTCATCTTGGTCTTGATAATGCGCCGCAATCTCGCTGTAGACCGCCTGTTTGCTCGTTAACGCCGTCATATCAGCTTGATACGTCGATTCAATTGTCTTGAGTTGTTCGTTTAATTCGCGCGTCCGTTCAACTTCGTGGTTATTCAACGTATAACTCTGTGCTAACCGGTCCAATTCAATTTGTAAGTGATGATTTTGATTCATCGCATGATTCAAAAACTTACTAATATCATCTTGTTTTTCAACGACGACGGCTTTGGCGTCAATTTCGGTTTGCATGATGTCATACAAATGGTCAATCCGTTTTTCAATGGCATGATTGCCATTTTCCGCATCATCAAGCCGCAACTCCCCCAACGCTTTAGTGTTGTCATCGATAGCTTGCAATAACGCTGTGATTTCCGGTTCAATGCTATTCACTTCAAAATGGAAATGTTGATCAACCAACTGATTATACCCAGTTTGCAATTCTTTGAGTTGGTCTGGGAAGCCACTCACTAAGTCTTTATAAATTGGTGGAATCCGGTCGATATCCGTTTCCAACGCACTCGTGTCATGACGTAACTGGTCTAACACCGTTTCGGCGGCATCGTGGTCGCCAGCTTTAGCGAGTTGTGAGAATTTATCAAAATCACTCTCTAAGTTAGCCAACCGGTCTTCCAACTTGTCGATGCTGGGGCCAAAGGAGAAGTTTTGCGACAACAACGTCTTCCGTAAATCTTGATATTTCTTTTCAAGACTGGCAACAGCTTGACGATGGGCTTCATCGGCCGCTTTTAACGCATCGAGACCTTTACGGGTCGTGGCGATTTGTTGTTCGATATCATCGAGGCTCGCACTGACCTTTTTTACATTTTGTCGGGCATCCACAAAACGCACACTCTTGGCTTGCGTTTGAATTTGCGCCAATTTTTCGATAATGGCTGGCAAATGGTTGTTTTGCATAGTTTGGTCGTCATTTTGCAAGGCTTCCAATTTTGCTAACGAGCCCCCAGTTAAGTTGAGCCGTTCGATTTTTTCAAAATCAGTTGCCTGCGCTTGTTTGACCAACGCTTGCTGTCGTGCCGTCAACTGTTTGACTTGTTTGTCGATATACAGTTGAAAGCCCTTGATTGCAGCGTAAATCACAAGTGCGACAACCACAATGCCGATTGCTACTTGCATATGAATACCCCTTACTATTATTAAATTACGTTTTAATTGCGCGCGCCCGTCTACCTGACCAGACTGGCGCCTTGCATTTTAGTGAAAATCCAATTAAAATCTACAATAAAATTATAACATAGACACAATTATCAAACAGTATGAATTTCTTAACTTTCTAGGAGGATTTTCTATGTCAGAGACCGAAACATCACTTATGAACCAACAGCTAGACGCCCTACTCTACGAAGAAACTAACTTAATCGCTAACTTGGCAAATGCTAGTGCGTTGGTTAACAGTACTTATGATGACTTGAACTGGGCGGGCTTTTACTTATTCAACGAAACAACCGGCGAACTGGATTTGGGGCCATTTCAAGGTAAAGTCGCTTGCATGCATATCAAAATTGGCGCCGGCGTCGTTGGTACCGCCTTTAAGGACCAACAAATCCACCGGGTGGCCAATGTTCACGAATTTCCGGGTCACATCGCGTGCGATAGCGCCAGCAACGCTGAAATCGTCGTTCCCATCACAAAAGGTGACCATCAAATTGGCGTGTTAGACATTGATTCGCCTTCATTAGACCGCTTTACGGCTGACAATGAACAGGAATTAGCCGAATTCGTCAAGATTTTGGTGCAACACATTGACTAACCGCCGCTAAACATGCTATGCTACTCTTTGTGTAAAATAATGCAGCAGTGAGTGGGTAAGCTCGTCAACAGCTTGGTGCCACTTATTGGTCAGTTAGTAACCTGCGGCTGCAATGGTGAACCCTGCAGTCCAAGCTGAACGAATATCGAACTCGCATCGGATTATTTTACTCCAACTAAAATTATTGGAGGATACAATTTATGTCTCGTTATACAGGTCCAAGTTGGAAAGTTTCCCGTCGTTTGGGAATGTCCCTTTCAGGTACTGGTAAAGAATTAGCTCGTCGCCCTTACGCTCCTGGTGATCATGGCCAAGGTCGTCGCGGTAAGCTTTCAGAATACGGTACCCAATTACGCGAAAAGCAAAAGTTACGGATGATGTACGGTTTAAGCGAACGTCAATTCTCTAACTTATTCATCAAAGCTGGTAAGATTCGCGAAGGTAAGCATGGTGTTAACTTCATGATCTTACTCGAACGTCGTTTGGACAACATGGTTTACCGTTTAGGTTTGGCTACGACTCGTCGTCAAGCTCGTCAATTAGTAAACCATGGTCACATCACTGTTGATGGCAAACGCGTTGACATCCCTTCATACGAAGTTGGTGTTGGCCAAGTTATCTCAGTTCGTGAAAAGTCTAAGAAGTTGGTTGTTATCACCGGCGCTGTTGAAGCCGTTGTTTCACGCCCTAACTTCGTACAATTCGACGCTGACAAGCTCGAAGGTTCATTAACTCGTTTACCAGAACGTGAAGAACTTGAAGCAGACATCGACGAATCACTTATCGTTGAATACTACAACAAACTTTAATTTCCGGTTGCACGGTTATCAAAAGCACATCACTTCGGTGGTGTGCTTTTTCTTTTGGGTTTGTGGTTGTGTGGCCGCTGCTCGGACGTTGGTCAACCGCTGTGAGGCAGACCTCGAGCCAAAGTACGGTCTCGAGGGCGCTTTTCCGCCGGGCCACACCCCACTGCCCGTCACAAAAGTCGGCCCCAACGATTCACCGGCCCACCCCGCCGGCCAATCGTTGCGACACGGCGGTCGACCAACGTCCGAGCAGCTAACAAACTTTAAAGTAAAATTGGCCACTAAAATACCCACCTTCAGTTGAGAATTGCTGAAAGTGGGTATTTTAGTTCTTGATGAGAGCTGTCATTACTTAATGTAGTGCTAGATGTTTGGTCAAGGCTTGATAAATTGGCATCAGTGTTGTGAATGTTTCATTGATATACGCGTGTTGCGCTGCTTCATCCCTCAATAAATCGGAATCAGGTTCAATGGCACGACCTAATACGAGTTCGCTATGCTTGTATTGGCCAAACTTTTTCACGGCCGCCGCGATGTTTGCGGCCGTGGCGGGATTCATTTTGGCACTGCTGTGATCGTTGCTGATTAAATAATCACTCGGTAACTTCGCCAAAGCCGTCGCCAGTTGTTCGGCCGTAACGCCAGCTTGCACGCTTGCCTTGCTTTCATCCAAAATATCAAAGTAAATAAATAACCGTTCCGGCCAAAAACCGAGCTCAAAATGCGGTAACGCTTTGTAGCTCCGTTTATTCTCACTAAAAGCAACCCACGTATCGACCGGCGGATTCTTGAACCGGCGCAAGTGCTTGGCAATGTGCGGATAAAACACCGCATCGTCGCCACTCGCAGTTGCCAAAGTAGCTAATACGGTTGGGGTGATTGCTTCGAACTTCGGATCAATCACTGTTTTAATTAAGTTCATCCGGCCTGGTAAAGTTGGTTCGTCAAAAATTTCAAAATCAGATTTTGTAAACATCCTCGTCACCACTCGTTTCAACATAATTACTTCTTCAAATTCAGTATAGCTTGAATTCACCTTCAACACCACTAACGCAATCAGGGAAAATCTCACGCGGAATGGTAACTAACCAAACTAGCCGCTAGCCCAGCATGGGTGCGCCGTGTCGCAATCCCAACTGGGTGGGCTTCCCATTTGGGATTGGGGGCGTGTTACGTGACTGACAATGATTTTTAGTCAGGCTCGTCACCGCCCTGGCGACCACCCTTTGGCGCCAGGGCTCCCCCACGGCACACCCATGCTGGGCTAGCGGCGGCAACCAACTCTGACCCGTTTATTAGCTGTTTTAGCCTTTCTCAGCAGAACATGCTACAATGATGATTAATCGATGAGAAAGGATGTTCAACTATGGCTGACACAGAAAACCAAGCGGCCGATCGTTTACAGACCGCAATGCACGGGACGCCGCAATTGCATCCCGATGAACAACACCGGTATTTAGGCACGTTCCGGGAGCGCGTGGCCGTGGGCGTCACCGTTTATCAAATCAAGCGGTATGACTACGTTGACCAACTCAACCGCGCCTTTGCCGACTATCCAGACTTTCGACTGCTCATTAACGGTAACTTGGATGAAGACATCTTAGGACCGTACATGAAAGCCGTGGCACAAGCTGGAGTGGCCTTTACGTTAAAAACAGACAGCATTTATCATACTGGCGATGACAACTACGCCCTCGTTTTAATGACCGACCATGCCATTAACGAAGACGTGATTGACATTGACCAGCGCTACCCTAAAGCAACTCCCGTTGACGATCAACCTAAAAAGGCCGGCCTATTCGGTAAGTTCAAAAAATTATTCTAACTAAAACAAGTGCGCTGAAGCGAAAAAATCGTTTCAGCGCACTTTTAGTCTTTAAAATAATAAATCCAATAATTGGGACGCGACTGGTTGCGCGTCACCAAACATCGGGAACATGTGCGGATATAAGAATGGCGCGGCATGTACACCTAAATAAACTGCCATTTCAGGATGCTCCGGTGTCAATTCAGCATACAAGTTCGGAATCATCACATCAAAACCAGCGACTTGTAAATTGAGTTCGGCAGCTAATTTTTCCACCGCTTCAATGTACGATTGATGCATGTCTTCGGTCGCATCTAACACGTCAGCACCATTGCCAAAGGTGGCATCTTCGCGTAATAAAATTTGCGTGCCCCGACCCACGACGGTATCCAAATCCAAGTGATAAGAATCCAACCGATAACGTTCAATCGTCCCGAGCTTTAATTGGGACTGTGGGTATTTGAACGCCGGCCCGCGTAAAGCCCGGTGATTCTTGTTGTCGAGCAACGTTTGGACTGTCGACCGACCATCACCCACAATGTTGGCGGGAATACGTTCGACGATTGCCCGGACTTTACCGCCGAGAACTAAGAACCGGTAGCTGGACGCCACGATAAGTTCTTCAGCCATAATCGCCGGCGCTTGTTCGAACAACTGCCGGACCACGCGTTCAAATAACGCTCGTTGTGGCATAATTCGAAACGCCACGACCGCATGACTGCGGTCCGTCGCCTTAAGGGCAATCCCACCGGCGGCGACGTAGCGGTCATAATCATCAATCAATTGATTGGCCGAATGATACGTTTGCGAAGCGGGAACTTGCACCCCATGTTCCGCTAAAACTTGCTTAGCAGCGACTTTATTTTGTAAAACGGTCGTCAAGGCTTGCGGATTCAAATCCGTCCCACTGCCATCGACGACTAGTTGCGCGCGGTCACCATGCGTCAGCCGTAAAATATTCGTATCGGCGGCCACTTGATCAACTTTGATACCGCGTGCCAGGGCCGCGGTCGCTAAGAGCTGACTCGACAAATCTACTTGTTCAAATCCCGGCAGCTTGAACGGTTCCGCTTGGGCAGCCGTTTGGAACGTGGCCGCTTGGTGGTTCGCCCACGCTAACGCATCGGTTTTAGCAGCCACTTGCGCGCTCAAAGTTTGTTGGTGGTCAGCCACCCGCTTTTTCAAATGGTCAAGTAACACTAAGTCACTCGCCGGTAACTGATGCGCCGCGGCGAAGTCCCGTAACGCGTCTAACACTTGCAACGCTGGTTGGGCTTGCGCACTCGGCTGTGTCGGATCTTCCGTCGTGACTTGGGCGGTTAATTGGTCGGCTTGGGCACTAACTTTGGGAACCATCGTTGCTGGTAAAGCTGGCATCATTACAAAGTAACTTGCCAATAACCGTAAGAATTCCACCGCGTTTTGGTCGACCCCGGTAGCGGTAGTTGGGTCTAAATCTAACCCCCGAAATTCCAAATAATAAACACCTTGACGCGCTAACGTGGTCAATTGACCAGTGCTTCGGAACCGGACTGGCCCATCGAAGTCACTAATACTTAGCAAGCTTTTTTGCCGGACATCGGCTTGTAATTTCGTCACGTAACGGTCAATGGTCGTATAGTCCCCCACAACTTGGCTATACCGCCCGGCCGGACCATGCACACTACTGCGTTGCGCCGGTGTTTTATCGGTAATTTGTAACGTCGGGGTCGCCCCAAATAAGTATTGGATTAACCAATTCATCCGGACAAACCCTTGAGCAGCCTTCAAATAGATGGCATTGCGAAATTCCACATAACTCGAATATTGTTGGTGGAACGTTTCCGTATATAAACGAGTAAATAATTGTTCATTAAAACTCAAATTAACATGAACGCCAGTCGTCATTAATTTGGTTATATCATACTTTTTAGCTTGTTGTTGTCGCCGCTTAAAGCCAAGTTCATCGGCTTCGGCTAACGGAATCTTGGTTAAATCATCCGGCAACACGGGCGTACTCGACAACGGCCACAAGTATTCATCCGCTGCGAGTTGCCGCCGGACCGTCGTGTTGAGTCCCGTCAAATAAGCCATCAACTGGCTGACATCATTCATCGCCGGCGTCGTCATTTTTAATTGAGTTTGGGCGAACGCATTATGAATTTGTCGATTTTGCCGTTGGTCGCCAAAAATCGCGGGATACGGTTGCGTCGACAATTCACCGTGGCCATTCACCCGCTGCATCGTCACTTCCAAGCCCATATTTGAATGACTAACGAGTGGCACTAAATGGTACTGTTCAATCGCTTTACCGACTGCATCTAATTCCATAATCTATCCATCCTTATCATTTTCATTATTATTTATCTATTATACCCCGGTCACGGTCAAACCGGATTATACAATTTCAATCCGCTTCAATGCTATAATAGTTGCAACTAGTTTTGCAAGCGGAGGAGGATATTTTCATGCAACAACCACTAGCCTTTCGCATGCGGCCCCAAACCATCGAAGAAGTTGTCGGTCAAGACCATTTAGTGGGCACCGGCAAAATCATCGCCCGCATGGTGAAAGCTAAACGCCTATCATCAATGATTTTATATGGCCCACCAGGTACTGGTAAAACCAGTATCGCCAGTGCGATTGCCGGTTCAACCAAGTATGCCTTTCGTATGCTCAATGCGGCCACTGATAGTAAGAAACAATTACAGATTGTCGCCGAAGAAGCCAAGATGAGTGGCACCGTCATTTTATTATTAGACGAAATTCATCGTTTAGATAAAACTAAACAAGACTTCTTGTTGCCCCACCTCGAAAGTGGCCGCATTATTTTGATTGGGGCGACCACTGAAAATCCGTACATCAGTATCAATCCAGCCATCCGGAGTCGGACCCAGATTTTTCAAGTCTTTCCGTTACAACCGGCTGATATCGAAATTGCGGTCAAACGCGCTTTGAGTGATGAGACCCGCGGACTAGGTAAGTATCATGTCGACTTGGAACCCGCAGCGTTGCATCATTTATGTACCGCGACGAATGGTGACTTACGGAGTGCCTTGAATGGGCTGGAACTAGCCGTTTTATCGACGGTCACACCTGATGATGACCACGTGACGATTACCCAAGCGATTATTGAAGAATGCTTACAAAAAAAGGCCTTATCCGCTGACAAAGATGGTGACGCCCACTATGACGTCATTTCGGCCTTTCAAAAATCGATTCGTGGTTCCGATGCCAATGCCGCCTTACACTACATGGCGCGCCTCGTAGAAGCTGGCGACTTAAAAAGTATCATGCGCCGCTTGTTAGTAATTGCCTACGAAGATGTCGGCCTGGCCAATCCCCCGGCTTGTACTCATGCCGTGGCGGCGGTCCAAGCCGCTGATCAACTGGGGCTACCGGAAGCACGGATTCCGCTGGCCAATGCGGTTATCGAACTGGCCCTATCACCCAAATCCAATTCAGCGATGACGGCGGTGGACGGTGCCTTAGAAAAAGTTCGAGCAGGCCACTTTGGCGATATTCCGGCCGACTTAAAGGACGCCCACTATGCCGGAGCCGCCAAGTTAGGCCACGGCGTCGGTTACGATTATCCCCATAGCCATCCCGGTGATTGGGTCGCCCAACAATACTTACCCGACCCAATTAAAGGGGCGGAATACTATCAGCCGAAAACGAACGGTCGCTTTGAAACGGCCCTCGGTGAACAATATAAAAAATTATTAAAAGCCAATTCACGAAACCGCTAACAATGCGGTGGTTGTGACAATCATTGCAACTTTTATTTTAATATGCTAGACTAAGAGTCGAAATTACTAAGGTGTGCGCATTGCTCTAAACAAAGTGTTGCCGAACAATTAATACTACTTTGGGGCTGGTCGATGGTAGTTATCATAACATGCCTTATCATTTGGTAGTTAGAAAGCTATACAGCTGGCCCCACCTGCCTTGAAGCGGGTCAATACTGAAGGGCGATTAACGGCACCACTAGTTTTTCCGGAAGCTTGCTTCCGTGAGTCAGACTCCGGTCTGGCTCTTTTTTTGTCAGTGAATCACCCTTCATTGATCAGTTGACTGTGGTAAAATAAGCAAGTTATTTCATTGAATCGGAGGAACCACTCGTGATCACTTTACTATTGGTTGTTTACACTTTAATCGCGGCTTTTTTAGCCTATTATTTATTATCCCACCAAAATCGCCCCTTCTTAACTTTTGATCCAACTGAAAAGCCCAGTGTCCACCACGCCGCACAATATGGCGGTTGGTTAATGGCAGTGGTCGCCGTTGCCAGCGTCGTCACTATTTTTGTGCAAAGTACGGCGCTCATTGCAATTGTCCTGGCTAGCGGGTGTTTGATAATGATGGCTGTGGGTATGTTGCTGATGTCTTTTATGTAAATTGGGAGAAAACGCTTTTTATTTTTTACGAAAACCTTTACAATATAAGTATAAAGTATTGAGGGGTGAGAATGATGTTACAACAATACCAACACATCTTAGTTCCCGTTGACGGTTCTTACGAAGCGGAATTAGCATTTAAAAAAGCGGTTGCCGTGGCGAAACGGAATGGCCCTAAGGCTTCCGTTCACATGGTTCACGTCGTGGATACCCGCGCGTTCCAAAACATTTCTAGTTTTGATACGACGATGGTCGAACAAGTGACCGACACCGCCCAAAAGACTTTAGACAAATATGTCGCTGAAGCCAAGGCGGAAGGTTTGGACAATGTCGACTATTCCATCGAATATGGCGCACCCAAGACGATTATCGCCCGCGATGTGCCGAAAGATTTAGGCATCGACTTAATCATGATTGGAGCGACTGGTTTAAACGCCGTCGAACGCCTCTTGATTGGGTCAGTGACGGAATACGTTACCCGCATGGCGGTTTGTGACGTCTTAGTCGTTCGGACTGATTTGGAAAACAAACCAGCACCTAAACCAAAGAAAAAATAATGAACTTAGCCGGTAAAAAAATAATCACCAGTCCAATTGTGGGCTGGTGATTATTTTTTTACGGCTGACTTAGATAACAGTTAGCACCAATTGTTCAGCAATCAGATTGAAACTAGCTCATACCTGCACCGCTAACAATTCTTGCTCATAGCTGATTATCATTACCAATGAACGTCATTCACATACCTTCACATCAATAGTGATTACAACTACTAAATTGTAATTGCACGCTTCTTAAGCAAATTCCACCTAGTGTAGACTGGATTATTTTTTAGTTTACGCCACGGACGTCTTTTGAGACCTGGGGTTTGGGCTCAAAAGCGAGGTCCAAGACCGCTTCTCAGGCTTGGACCGGTCCCAGGACGACGGCATTACGGTCAGCCAATTGCGGCAATAACCAACGTCACACTATCAGCTTTTAGCAAGTAGCGTCGTATATAACGAATTTCCTAATTGGTTCATCGCCTTGGTCTGCGCGCTGGCTTGCCCATTTTCGCCAAGCATCACGACGACAAACGCACCGTAATTATTTTTGATAATGGCGGCATCGTTTTTGACGCCATAAGCGGTATACGCCCCGTCAAATTGTAGACTTGGGCTTCACTCGGTAAGCTGTGTGGCAACATCGTGTGGTCAGTGTTTTTTGCTAAGATATCCAACATCGCGGCATCTTCCGTCGCATCGATTAATTGGTGATTATACATTTTTTTCAAAACTTTAGCGACATCGCCCGCGGACGTGTAATTATCCTTACCCGCTTGCAACGCGCTGGTGTCCATTAATTTACGGGCTAAGACCCGTATGCGTGAGGCCTAATCGTTTAATTTCAGCGTTAACGACCGCAATACCGCCAACTTTGTTAATCATAATATTAGCCGCGGTATTGTCGCTATCGGTAATCATCCGATTCAAGACTTGTTGATACGAGAAGGCGGTCCCGTTGGGGAGTGACTGCATGTTCCCAGTCCCGCCGACCTTGTCGCTAGCTTGGAGTAAATAAGTATCGCCAAGATTCAGCGTCCCCGCTTTAACTTGTTGATAGGCGGTTATCATAATAAACAATTCAATCAGACTAGCCGCCCGTTGCTTCGTATTATTTTCCACGACCTTGGCGGAACTGTCGACGGACAACACCGCCACTGAACTCTTACCACTCAATCCAGCTAAGTTAGTCGTCACAACTTTTTGCACGGTCTGTGTCGGCCATGCATCGGCTTTGCTAGTGGAACTTGTCGATGAGCTCGCCGCTGTCGACGAGCTCGCCGTCGAAATACTCGATGATGGTTGCATCAAACGTGCGGCAATCAACGCCCCACTGACCAACAGTAAAATAATTCCCGCTAATAACCACGGAATCGATTGGCGACTCTTCGCGCCTAATCGCCGCCGCGCCACGCGCGAATGCGTGGGAGCCGGGCGCGCACGGGTCGCCGTAGCGGCTGGCTTGGGCGCGACCGTTTTTTTCTTGGCGGCCGCTTGACTAGCAGGTTCCGCTTTAGAATTGCGTTGCAAGGCTGACCGGCTCGTCACCAAGCTATGCCCGCAATTCTCACAAAAGTTGGCCTCAGCGGGATTTTTCGTACCGCAATATTTACAAAACATCTAATTAATCCCTCCATCTGGGCAAATTATACCGATAATCCGACCGTCATCGCAACCACCACGCTTACTTTCAAGGTAGACAAAACCGCCTACAGCTAAGCTGCAAGCGGTTTTGGCCGAAAAACTAAGCTTCATGGGCCACTTGTAATGGCGCGATATGATACTCAGCCATTTCTTTCGTAATTTGCGCCGTTAATTGGTCATTATGCGTTACAAGACTCAACGCATACGCCACGTAGTAATGGTCGTGTGCGGACTGAACATTGTTTAAAACAACTTCATTTGCGGCTTTTTGCGCATATAGCCGATCTAATAAGTACAATGATTGACTCTCTTGTGCTTTCTTCAATGCTAAGTCGATTAATTCCAACGCTTCTTCTGGGAAATTAATCTTGGCATAAAGTTGCGCCGCTGAGGCATAAATCAAAATTTCATTTTGTAAATAATCGTCGTCGCCAATCGGCATCGCTTGGGCGTCCATCGTATGCAACGTGGCGACCGCTTGCTTCACGAAAATCTCCGCTTTATCAAACGATTGCTTACGTTCATACGCTAACCCGGTGCCCAAGGTTGCCAAAATAGCGAACATATCATGGCTAGATTTAACGAACTGATTTAATAACATCCCAAAGTTAAAAATCGCTTCATCGGGATTGTTGTTAAGTACTAATTGCAAATAACCTTCGTAGTAATAATATTGTTTCTTGTCGTTGTTACTCCGTAATTGCTTCGGTCGAATCTTGGTGAAGATTTCATTCGCCGCGGCGAGATCGGAATGTCGAATCAACGAATCAATTTTTTTGAAAGTCCGATATAACTGGTCGTCATTTTCAACAATTACTTCGGATAAACGAATTCCTAATCGATTACAAATCTTCATCATAATTTTCATACTAGGAATCTTGCTCTTCTTTTCAATCAAACTAATCGTGGCTTGCGTACAAATCCCCTCAGCCAGTTCCTTTTGCGACATGCCTTTCCGTTTCCGGAATTGACGGACTTTCTCTCCCAATATTCTCATTGTAAACCCCTCTTTTGTTTATTGCCTGAAGCCTAACTCTAATTGATCACCAGTTAGCACGACCCCACTCGCACGCTAACCGTCGCTTGCACCAAATCAATCCTCAAGGAGCATTCTCAAAATAACTTGTTACCGTTATTGATAAATTGGACAATACCAATTACGCATATTATTATATTCAGATTACACATAATACGCAAGAAATAAGAGTAATTCTTATTTAATATTAAGTTATATCATGCTTTATAGTAATGGTCACTTATTAATTATCCAGAGCGCTGATTAGTTATCACAACTATGTTACAGCGTTTTGACCGATTTGAAATCAGCGTGAAATTAGGAATTTTTTGATGAAAAAGCGCTTCATTTACGTCAAGTATTTTCACTTGTAAAGACACCCCACGCCTAATTTTAGACCAATTCACTCTCATTTTTCTCACACTGAATCATAATAAACCAATTACCCAGTTCAGCAGTTGCCCCGTAACGCGCTGGTTACGATGCGCCTGCAATTGTCGTAATCGTCCCGGATGGTTAGTAATCAGGCCATCCACACCCATCGCACTCAACCGTTGCATCGCGATACGACGATCGACCGTCCATAAATAAACGGCCCGACCACTGCGATGTGCAGCGTTGACTTGTTCAGGTGTCGCGGTCAACGCTTGCAAAGAATAAAAGTCCGCGGCATTAGCCGTAAAATCGGTCAAGTAAAACGGCGTAATATAGCCGACGCGTAACTTAGACGTCCGCTGCTTCAACCGCGCGACCACTTGATAATCTAACGAATGGACGGCACCACCCGTTTTTTCCAACGAAGTAGCATACGCGCTGGCAAATGGCGTCATCAAATCTCCCGCCGAACCTAACGCTTTAATCTCGACTAACAAAGGTTGCTTAACCGCGGTTGCCACTTGTAAGTATTGTTTAAACGTACTCAAGATGCCGTGTTGACCATGTTCATGCAACTTAATGCCATCAATTTGTTGCAGGCGATAATCAGACACCGGCCCGGGCTTATCAGCCAAATTCATCAACGTGGGATCGTGCATGACGACCCAATGATGATCGGCCGTTGGTTGGATGTCCATTTCAACCAGTGCCGGTTGCGTTCGTTTTACGGTCCGTTTCAAGGCCTTAGTCGTATTTTGAACGCCATCGCGACCATTGACCCCCCGATGGGCAATAATGGCCGGAGTCGGGCTTGTCGTTGGTCGTAGCCAGTAGCCAGCAAAACCGACGATGACGATGGCTAAGCCTGACATTAAATATCGGTGATAACGGTGGGGCGCACCGCCGGCTAAGAAGCCTTCGCGTTGTGCAAAGGCCGCCAAGCTAATACACATCCCCCATTGCATGCTGACCATCGCGCCTAACGCCACCCACCAACCGACAGTCGGTTGCCAGGCCGTTACCACCGCGGTGATACTCGTGACGACGCCCATCCAAATCAAGGCGCCTAAGACCCATTGCCAAGCAGCCCATAACCGTCTGACAACGTGCCACCAAGACGTCTGCCACCCCCTCAGCCAAAATGCGCGCCAAGTCGTGGGATGTAAGAGTTGTTGTTTAAAACTTGGTAACCATTTGAAACTCGCTAACCACAATAATCCCCAAACGGGTACCACATATGGTAACCAGTCATAACGTGTCTGAAAAATGGCATTTTGTAAAGGTGCCGGTACTTTAACGCTAACTTGTAACGTGGCTAAATAACCGCCCCACCCCGTTGGCAACCAGATGATTGCCAATAACAATTGTTGCCACCAAATGAGTCGCCACTGCCGAAATGACCAATGCCATTTTGACCCATGTTCGGCGACCGCGGGCAACCACGTACTTAACGCGATTAATCCGAGCAAACTCCACCAGCCACCGATGGTTAACCCTAAAATTTTTACGATCAGGGCGCCCACTAACCCGAGCACCCAATAAATTGCCAGCGGACCTTGTAATTGTCGCTGACCAGTGATTAAAAACTGTTTTCCCCGTGCCAACACGAAGCCTGCACCCCCTAACAAAAAAATGGTTGGAATGAAAGTTACTTCATCCCAACCACCATGCGGTTACGCGTTATTCAGCATCTAATGAAACGAACGCGAAACTAATTTCTGATTGTCGTTTGAATTCGTCAAACCCTAATTGAATCAATTGGTCGATCAATTCAGTATAACTAATCCCGGAAACTTCCCAAAGCTTAGGATATAAACTAATGTTTGTAAACCCAGGTAAGGTGTTAATTTCACCCAAGTATGGTTCGCCATCTTCAGAAACTAAGAAGTCAACCCGCGCCATGCCCTTTAAACCGAGCGCTTTGAAGGCGCCTAACGACATGTCTTGAATCCGTTTCGTTAAATCAGCTGGCAAATCAACGGGTAATTCAAAGGCGACGCCACTCGCATCAACGAACTTGTTGTTGTAGTCGTAGAACGTGTCCGTCTTTGGAACATCGATGGCCCCTAATTTAGAAGCTTTCGCATCTTCGTTACCTAAGATTGAGCATTCCACTTCCCGCGGATTGTCGATGGATTCTTCAACTAAGATTTTGTAATCATATTTGAAAGCATCGGCTAAACCGTCAACATATTCTTGTTCGTTTTCAGCTTTGTGAATCCCGACTGAGGAGCCTTGATTGGCTGGCTTAATGAACAAATGCGCCCCGAGCTTTTCGGTCAAAGCAGCATAAGTCATTTCAGCGCGGTTTTCGGGCGTAACTACGACATATTTCGTATTTTGAATATGGTGATGTGTCAAAATTTGCTTGGTGATGTCCTTATCAAAACTAGCAGCTGATGCTAACACACCACTACCAACATAAGGTTTCTTCAATAATTTGAATAAGCCTTGTAAGGTCCCATCTTCGCCTAAGTTCCCATGCACAACGGGATAGAAGATATCAATATCCTTGGCGGCAGCCAAATTCTTGATTGGCGCCAATGGATCACTCATATCCAACTTGGGCAGTTCTTCAGCAACGACTTTATCTTCAGGTTCGCCAGCAAAAATGCGCCGCGTCGCTGCGTCACTCATGACGATTCCGTCCTTAGTTAATAAGAACAAGTCGATATCATATTTGTCTTTGTCCATGGCATCATAAATGTTATGGGCAGAACGCTTCGAAACATCATGTTCAGAAGAGTTCCCACCAAACAATAAGCCAACGTGGATCTTTTTTTGTGTGTCCATTATTAAGTTCATCCTATCAAGATTTATTTCATATTACGGCTTCTCTAATTCTACAATATCTCATCCCAATTGAAAACACATTTGCACATTATTTCGCATCAAACGGCGCAGTTAACACTAATTTACCAAGCATCCGACCACTTTCAACCGTCGCATGCGCCTGTTTTAAGGTCGCGGCACTAATGCCTTGCAGCACTTGTTTCGTCGTTGCCTGCAAAATTCCGGCGTCGGCCAACGCCGCTAATTTGGCTAAAATGACGCCTTGCGACCCCATCGTAGAGACTTGATAATTCGCCTTGGTAAACATGAACTCCCAAGCAAAATTCAAACTTTTCGGCTTCAACAGATCCATTGGTAATGGCTGGCTGTTCGTCACGACCGCCACAATCGTACCGAGTGGTTGAATCAGGGGCGTCACTAATGGCAAGTAGTAATCCGTGGAGTGTAACAAAACCACACTATCGACCGCCGCTAACCCGGTTGCTTGTAATTGGGGTTCCAGTTCGCGATGATAATCTAAGACATAATCCGCACCTAATTGTTTGACCCACGCCGTCGTGGTTGCTTGCCCGGCCGTCGTGACGACGGTCAAACCGGCCCACTTCGCCAATTGAATGGCCACTGAGCCGACGCCACCAGCGCCATTAACGATTAAAACTGAATGACCTTGGTTGGCATCCTTCGCCGCTGTCCAGCCACATTTTTCAAATAAAGCTTCCCAGGCCGTCAGACCGGTCAGTGGTAAGCCGGCTGAGGCGGTTAGCGGCCATTTTTTCGGGGCTAACGCGACTAACCGTTCATCGACTAATTGATATTCAGCGTCGCTCCCAGGCCGATTCACGTCACCGGCATAATAAACGCGGTCATCAGTCATCACACTCGTCACTAATTCACCGACCGCCAACACTTTGCCAACCGCGTCAAAGCCCAAAATTCGCGGTGTATCTGTCCGTGGTTGCGCTTGGCGTTGCTTCGTATCAATCGGATTGACCGACACTGCTTGTACCGCCACTAAAATATCGCGGCCAGTTGGTTGTGGCACATCAATTTGCACATCTTGAAAACTGTCAGGATCATCAATCGGTAATCCCGTATATAAGCCCACTGCTTTTGCTTGCATCTACCAACAACTCCTTGTCTAACCTAGAAATTCTAACTCATCATCTAAATAGTCCACGATGGCCGTCGGAAAGTCATCGTGTAATGCCATCGCTTCTAACAAGTGATTGCGATTGAAGACTCGGGTCCATGCTTCGGCCGAAGCCGGGGCTGGTTGCGAGACTAACGTTTGATGCCACCGTTTTAAGGCCCGTAAAACATAATCCGTATATAACTCATCTTTATCCGTAATTAACGCTAAATACGACGATAACCGTTCCGGTTCACCAAAACTCAATGGCGTTGCTAAGCGTTGATAACGTTCAATCACGGCAGCAAGCATCATCAATTTATCGGCCCGTGCTAACCGGGGTTCATCGGCTAATTCATCCAACAAGTTACCAATATGCGTATAAGCATGCGCCCAACCTTGGTCACCCACAAAGCCGCGGGTATCGCGTTCTAACAGCAAGTAGACCGTAAACTGTTGGACCACTTGTTCCAAGCGCGCCGACGTTAAGAACGTGATGCCGGCGTGATCCGCATAAATTAACACCGATAAAATTAAGACACTAAATGACCGCCGATAGACCGCGTCATTTTCCGGTTCATCGATGTGACTAAATAACTGGTCATCACGAACCAGCGTATCAAAAATCAAGCCGAGTTGGTCAGCCGTCAAAATTTGTTGTTGTAACGCTTCATTCAACAAGTAATAACAACCGCGGTCGCGAATCATCGGGTTCAACGAACCGAGTTGCGGTAATAACCGTTTAAGTTGGTCATCGCTAATCGCCGTCAAACTCCCATCATCCAAGCCGCTATGTAATTGTTGAAGTAAGTCGGTCACAGTCTCATCAGCCGTGGGCGGCGTTACCGCCGTCGCGGGTTCGACTGGAATTCGGTCAATCAGTTGGCCCACCCGTTGTGGCAAGGATTGATAGAACGCTCCTGCCCGCAACTGTTGGCGCAACTGCAAGACCGCCGCCTGAATCGTTGCTAATTTTTCTTTATCCATAAATAACCTCTAATTACTCAATTTAATACCCATTTTAGCATGTCAGCCGACTTTCTGCCCAGTTTGGACAGTTGTTTTACTGCCTTGCCGCGTTAAGGCTAAACTAGTAAACGGTAATTGCCGCAATTGGCCGACCGTAATTCCATCGTTCTGGGACCGGTCTAAGCCTGAGGAACGGTCTTAGACCTCGCTTTTGAGCCCACAAACCAGGTCTCAAAAGACGTCCGTGGTGTAAACGGCCAAAAAACGCCCGTTAACGCCACTTTCAGAACGATTCCATTACGGTCAGCCAATTGCTAATTTCAGCTCAGTTTCAAAACAATATTAAGTATATGGAATTGTGGCTGAATATTTTCGATTGCAGTTAGTCTAATCAAAAATAGCTGTCAATAACTGGCTTTAAGAAAGAACCTCCAAAAACATCGGTGGCGTTCATTATCGCTGACGCCTTAACTCATGTCCAAACCAGACACTATCAGCTATCCACGAAATAAACACGCGACAACATACCAATACGCATAACAACATCAATCTATAAATTAGCATCAATTTAGCGGCCAGCTGACCGTCATGGCATCTCGCCGTTAAAGTGGTGTTAGCGGGACACGGGCTACGTCACGCTTACACCACGGACGTCTTTGAAGACGCGGTTTTCGGCTTCAAAGCGAGGTGGCAGACCGCACTTTGGCTGCCACCGGTCCCCACGGCAGATGCCATGACGGTCAGCCGGCCGCGGCATTAAACACGAAAAAAAATCTGACCCCGATAATAGGTGGCCAGATTTTTTTGCTAGACGGCTTAATTATTTAACAGCGTCTGGTTGTGGTAATACGTCAACTTTGGATTTGATGAATTCAGCAGATGACTTCAGTGAAGCTTGTTCATCGGCAGTTAAGTCTAAGTGGATTAAGGATTCAATCCCATTTTTGCCAATCACGGCCGGCATCCCAACGTAAGTCCCAAATTGTGGATCAAACGCGGATACCGGACACGCTAACTTGGCATCGGCACTAACCGCTTGCGCTAATCGAACCCCACAAGTTGCAATCGCGAAGTTCGTGTAGTGCTTACCTTCCATGACCGCAAAGGCCCCTTGGCGCGCATCTTCTTCTAATTGCTTTAAGTCTAACCCGTCAAAATTCTTGATAGGTTGACCATTGACACTGACCGTTGACCAAGCGACGAATTGGGAGTTCCCATGTTCGCCGTAAACGTAACCCGCCACATTTTTACCGTTCGTTTGGGTTGCTTGACCCACATATTTTTGCATCCGGGCCGTGTCCAAGAACGTCCCCGTCCCAAAGACACGGTTGCGTGGAAAACCAGTCATCCGTTGCAAGTAATCGGTCATGACATCACAAGGATTCATAATATCAATCAAAATCCCTTTGAAACCAGACGCGACGATTTTAGGCGCGATGTCGCGCACAATCGCTTGATTAGAGTCGTATTCACCAAAACGACCTTTGGAACTATTCATGTCGATGGCTTTGATGTTCCCAGAAGCCACAATCAACACTTCGGCGTCAGCTAAGGCTGAGTAGTCATTCAAAATAATTTTCGTCGTCGATGCTAACCGTGGCGAGGCATCGTCTAAGTCTAATTTTTGCGCTTGAGCCAACTTTTCATCATGATCAATCAAAACTAATTCATCAACGATACCTTGTTGCACTAAAGTATAGGCAACCGTTGCCCCAACTTGGCCTAAGCCAATCACACCATATTTACGCATATTTCGAACTCCATTCTGCAATTTATTTACTAGTTTTAGCGTACCTTGCAGGCCTTTTAAAGTCAAGCGGGGCCTGGTCTAATGCGATTCTAATCTTTGATGACGATTCTAAATTTTCAGTTGGTATTAACCTTGTTATTTAACCACTTTTGGTTAGTTTGATTTAGGTTCGTCAATGGGTGGCTTTTTTCATTTTCACCGCTTTAACAAAAAATAACTTTTAGGTTGCAGCACCCACATTAAGTGGGCCTTTCCATACATTGGTGAATCTACAACTAGCATACCCGACCAACCAAGTCACTGATAGACCAA
>NZ_AYGX02000177.1:38493-56847 GCF_000498955.2 Lactiplantibacillus fabifermentans DSM 21115
AAAAATCAATTCAGTTGTGAGTCCGTAGCAATGGAGGTTGCCGTGCAAGTGGCGTTAGTGCGGCTGCTTTTTGCCGGACTTACACCACCGACATCTTTGAAGATTGGCGAACTGTGCCAAGCTTCAAAGTGAGGTTCGAGACCGCTTTTTGGCTCGAACCGTTCGCCACGGCTACTGGAATTGCTACGGACTCACAACGACAATTCCAAATTCACCAATCTTTGGAAAGACCCCATTAAGTGTTCAAAAAAGCCAACCAGCACTTGGCTGATTGACTTCAATTGAAACTTATTTAACGGGCATGATGGCACCCTTGTAGTGCTTCTTGATCCAGTTTTGCGTGCTCTTTGATTGTAACGCCTTCATCAACTTCTTGATGGCTGGTTTGTTTTGGTCACCCTTACGAACCGCCACGATGTTCGCATATGGTGAATCCTTCTTTTCAAGCGCAATCGCATCTTTGTTAGGATTCAAGCCAGCTTGAACCGCGTAGTTAGCGTTAATAACCACCGCATCAGCGGTATTTTGCTTGTAAAATGTTGGCATTAACTTAGCTTCGTACGTGTGTTTAAAGACAATATGCTTCTTGTTAGTCTTGATATCAGAGAAGGTGGCTGTCGTAATGTCGGTCCCCTTCTTCAACGTGATTAAGCCGGCATCCTTGAATAAAGTTAAGACCCGACCGTAATCGGAAACGTTACTACTTACTAAAACCGTGGCACCATTCTTTAAGTCTTTTAAGTTCTTGACCTTCTTGGAATAAACCCCGATTGGTTCCAAATGAACCGCACCAGCTGAAACTAAGGTACCGTTGTTTTCCTTGTTCCAGTTATCTAAAAATGGTTTGTGTTGGAAGTAGTTGGCATCCAATTCTTTAGCAGCTAAGGCCTTGTTAGGTAAGACATAATCTTGGAAGACTTTAATCTTTAAGTTGATGCCTTCCTTTTTCAATTCTGGTTGAATATGCTTCAAGATTTCAGCATGTGGTACCGATGATGCGCCAACCGTAATGGTGGTCGTTTTACTTGAAGATGATGATTTTCCACAGCCAACTAATAAGAATGCCGTCGCTGCAATCGCTAATAACCCTAAAATTCCCTTTTTTCGCATAATGCAAAATCCTCCCTAATGTGTATCACTAAAATTATTTAGCGCGCTTATCAATCCGTTTAACCGCAAAGTCCCCGATGAATTGGAAGATAAACACGATGATGACGATAATAACCGTAGCCACCATGGTGACTGCGTTGTTGTTTGATTGGAAGCCATCTTGATAAGCCAAGTTACCAAGCCCGCCGGCGCCAATCGCCCCAGCCATCGCGGTATAGCCAATTAAGGAAATCGTGGTGACCGTAATTCCTGAAACTAACGCTGGCATACTTTCGGGTAACAAGACTTTCCGAATGATTTGCCAGCGGGTCGCGCCCATTGATTCAGCGGCTTCAATAACGCCATGGTCGAGTTCGTGGAACGCTAATTCAACCATCCGGGCGTAAAATGGCGCCGCGGAAATAATCAATGATGGTAACGCCGCCCGGGGGCCAATGATGGTGCCGACTAATGATTGCGTGACCGGTAACAGTAAGACAATCAAAATGATGAATGGAATCGACCGGAAAATGTTCACGAATAATGACACAATCCAATTTAATAATTTAGCAAAGAAATTATTGCTGTTGGTCGTTTCAAACAGGAGTAACCCTAACGCCACCCCGAAGATTGCCACGACGATGGTCGACACTATCGTTAACCAAATTGTTTCCCAAGTCGAAGTCATCATAGCGTTCCAGTCGACGTTTGAAAATTGAAAATAAGATGATAAACCTTGACTATTCACGATTGAGGACCTCCGTTTCAACCCGCATCTTTTGCAAGTAAGCTAAGGCGCCATCTAATTGATCTTGGTCACCTGAAATTTGAATATACAGCGTCCCAATGGCGCCTTCTTGGGTTTGATGAATCGCCCCTTCGATGATATTCAAATCTAACGAGTACTGCTTCAACATTTCAGAAACAATCGGTAATTGGGCTTGGTCGCCGTGGAACGTTAATTGAACAATTGTCCCTTTTGGATACTTTTCGAGTAATTCATCGACGACCGCGGTGGTGTCATGCAATGATGGCGTCACTTCTTCGTTCACGAAACGCTTGGTAACGGCTTGTTTTGGTCGTTTGAAGACTTCTAAAACCGGCCCTTGTTCGACGATTTTTCCATTTTCCATGACCGCGACATGGTCCGCAATTTTACGAATCACGTGCATTTCATGCGTAATCAAGATAATCGTTAAGTTCAATTTTTTGTTAATATCGAGCAACAAGTCCAAAACTTCATCGGTCGTTTGCGGATCAAGCGCGCTTGTCGCTTCATCGGAAAGTAAAATTTGCGGGTCGTTGGCTAACGCCCGGGCAATCCCAACCCGTTGCTTTTGCCCCCCGGAAAGTTCGGATGGATACGCGGTTTCACGTCCACTCAAACCAACCAGTTCCGCTAAATGTTCCGCCTTTTGCTTAGCCTCGGCTTTGCTGTTACCCGCTAATTCCAACGGGAACATGATGTTTTGTAACACCGTGCGGGACCATAACAAGTTGAAATGTTGGAAGATCATCCCAATCTTATGTCGTTGGTCACGGAGCGCTTTACCGGTCAACGCGGAAATTTCCACGTCGTCGATATTAACGCTCCCACTAGTTGGTCGTTCCAGTCCGTTCAGCATCCGAATTAACGTACTCTTCCCGGCACCCGAATAACCAACAATTCCGTAAATGTGGCCATCTTCGATTTTTAAATTCACATCTTGGACCGCATGTACGGCACCTTGCTTGCTATCAAAGGTCTTGGTGACATCTTTAAATTCAATCAAGTTGCTTCCTCCTTATGTCCACTCCGTCTCACCCCGCATTTGCCGGGGCCAGCTAATCATATTCTACGTTTTAATTGCCAGTGATAAAAACAAAAAAGCTTCTCGTCTCAAGTTACGATAAGTATCATAACTTGGGACGAGAAGCTTTTGGTCTCGCGGTACCACCCAGTTTTACAATTTGCTCACACAAATTGTCTTAGGAGTTAATATTAACTCCGCACGTTAATGGATGCGACCCAAACCTAGCTTACCGTAGCTCACCAGATTTCATTAATTCAAGACCATCTTCCGCTTCACGATTAATCTCATTGCACCAACCAGAGACTCTCTTAGTAATCGCAGCCACGTACTCTTCTTTTCAAAATGACATTTTTTAATTGTTTATTAATGTAACGAGTATACCGACTGCCAATCTGATTGTCAACCCCTGATAGTTATTAATGCGCGGTGTGTTTTGGATGCCGCTCATCGGGACTAGGTTGCGCGCTGTGGGGCGGCCTTGGTGCCAAAAAGCGGTCACCAAGGCGCTTTTCAGCCCGGCCAAAACCCTTGCCGGTCTAAAAAGACGGCCCCAATAATTGGTCGGCCAACCCCACCGACAAATTATTGCGACACAGCGCGCAACCTAGTCCCGACGAGCTAAATGGCAATCCTGAGCTTGATAAATCAGCAAATTGAAAACATTTTGGTTTGAGATTCATAATTTTCAATTAATTGGATTCAAGTTCTAAACATTAACTAATAGTTTTTGCATTTAACTTGCTTGAAAAGGTGCCTGCATAATAATCAAATCACTAATATATATTACAAAAACACTCGGCCCGCTCCAGACATTGGCGAATCTACCACTAACAACTCATCATCGGTCATATAAATCGGCAAATTTGAAGGGACTTCCTAGAATTAAACTTACGTGAAACCAGCATATCGGACACTGATAAGCCAATTAATCGCCACGTTCTCTCATGGCACAATCCATTTAGTTGTGCGTCAGCGATAATGGAAGTTGCCGTACAAGTGGCGTAAGTGCAGCTATTTTTGATTAAACTAACTGCCATCAAAACTGAGCTGAAATTAGCAATTAGCTGACCGTAATGGAATCGTCCTGAAAGTGGCGTTAACGGGCGTTTTTTGCCCGTTTACACCACGGACGCCTTTTGAGACTTGGGTTTCAGGCTCAAAAGCGAGGTCCAAGACCGCTTCTCAGGCTTGGACCGGTCCCAGGACGATGGAATTACGGTCAGCCAATTGCGGCAATAACCAACTTCAAAGTGAGGTTCGAGACCGCTTTTTAGCTCGAACCGGTCGCCACGGCTACTGGAATTACTGCTGACTCACAACGGCAATTGCAAACAAAAACAGGACCAGCTCCATAAGAAGTCGATCCTGCTTTTTAAAAGTGCTTATTCAACGTCGATTAACCAAGCTTCACCGTCAACTTCACTGTTTAAGACACTGAAGTCCTTAGCTAAGGCTGGGTTAATGGCGGCAACTTTCCCACTGATGGGGCAGTTGAATTCAGAAACAGCTTTGGTGGCTTCGACACTCAAAAATGCTTGCTTTTGACTAACTTTGTCCCCCACTTCAGGTAACTCAGCGTATTTGACTTCGCCTAAGGCTTCGTGGGCCGCTTTGGTAAACCCAATGCGGGTGTGACCGTCAACATCTTTAGTCCAAAAATAAGTTGCATCTTCATTCATATCAAACACCATGCTTTCCTTGAATTATTATTCGAACCGATCGTTACGACTGAACATGTATGACTTGTAATGGAACCGCATCGACATCATTAAGCCGATCCCGGCCATATTGGCAATTAACGCCGAACCCCCTTGACTAATAAATGGCAAAGGAATCCCAGTCATTGGTAAGAGGCCAATACTCATCCCGATGTTTTCAAAAACGTGGAATAAGATCATCATAATGACCCCGGTTGAAATGTACGCATAAAATTCGTTTTTCGTATCAAAGGTCACGCGGATCATTTGATAGATTAACAAGAAATATAACAAGATGACAACGGTACAGCCGATAAACCCAAAATCTTCCCCAATTACGGAGAAAATCATATCAGATTCACGAACCGGCACCGTGACGTGGGACACGTTGAAGCCGCGGCCGGTAATTTGACCGGAACCAATGGCCTTCATACTTTGCCAAACTTGATAAGCGTTGTTTGACGTATCGGTTGAAGGATTCAACCACGTATCAATCCGGGCGAATTGGTAAGCTTGGAAACCTAATGCTTCCAAAATCTTCCGCCCACTATCCGAGATAACTAAATATAACGCCGAACCGGCAATCGCAAAGACCACCGCAAACGTTGGTGCTAAGATGCGCCATGAAATCCCTGAAACTAAGATGGCCCCACCTAAGATGGCGAAGAAGACCAACATCGTCCCAAAGTCATTTTGAAGCTTCAATAACACGGCTACCGGCACCATGTAAGCAAATAATTTTCCAATTAATAACCAGTCACTCGCCCGGGTATGAACCGGGTTTTCGGTGTTGTGCATCGTCACGACCCGGCCCATCATTAAGATGAACGCCGGTTTCATGACTTCAGAAGGCTGGAAGGTCAAAGAACCGACCGCAAACCAACTTTTCGCACCAGTACTTGCATACATGCTGCGACTGTACAACACCAGCACGGCGGCTAACAGGAAAATCCCAAACCAATAAGCAATTGGTGCTACTCGCCATAACTGTTCTGAGTCAAACTGCATAATAATGACGGCTAAAGCCGTCCCAATCACGAACCAAATCACCTGCGTGACCACTTGTTTGGTCACGTTCACGGAACTAGAATCGTGAGTGGCAGCGACGTAAATGGCGGCTAACCCAATTAAGCCCAACATCATCACTGAAAATATGATACCGTAGTCAATTCGCGACTCTTCTTCTTGACTACGTAGTCTCGATTGTTCTGCCACAATATTGCTCCTTAATTTTCCTAAGATAAGCTTAATTATACAACAACCTGGTGCCGAAATTTCGGAACCAGGTTGAAGGTTAAACAAAAATTAGCCTTTATGCAAGTGATAAGCCGACAAAACTTCTTGTAAGCTTTCATCAAATGATTTTGAATGCGCAAAAGGTTGGGAGTCACTGGCCATTTCGGCTTCGTAACGTTCCCCAGCTTGCGTAATCTGCCCAATCATTTGCTTGCCAATTAAGACTTCCGTAACCGTTTGACCATTAACGGTCGTTTCGTTCAAAGTTACAGAGATGGCTTTATCTTTTTTAGACATTACTTTTCCTCCTTCGTCAGCGGATTGCGGCGCAGTGAAAACTTCGCTGGTACGGGATCGAACCCGCCCTTCACAAATGGCTGACACCGTAAAATCCGCGCCGCCCCCATTAAACTGCCTTTGAGGGCGCCAAACCGGTCGATAGCTTCAATCGTATACGCCGAACAAGTCGGCATATAACGACAATGCGCCGGTGTGAAGGCGGAAAAAGCGCGCTGATACCAGCGAATACTGCTCATTAACATGCGTTTCATTGGCGACTACTTTTTGTTTTTGGCAGTCTTTTGCATGTGTTCCAATAAGATTCCGGCCCCTTGCGCCACATTATTCAATGGGTGTTCGGCCACAACTACTGGCACTTTTAAGTTTTCGCTGATTAATTGATCCAAACCACTTAACAACGCGCCCCCACCAGTTAAAGTAATCCCGCGGTCGATAATATCGGACGCGATTTCTGGTGGTAAGGTTTCCATCACATGATGGGCGGTGCTAACAATTTGCATCAAAGTTTCGTGAATGGCTTCTTCGACTTCATTCGAATCGATATCGATGGAACGTGGCATCCCCGTTACCGTATCACGACCACGGACCTGCATCACTTGGTCGGCGTCGCCATCTTGTTTAAAGACTTGCGCAATTTGGATTTTAACTTGTTCCGCACTGCGTTCCCCAATCAACAAGTGATGCTTGTCTTTAACATAGTTGACAATATCTTGGTTCATGCGATCCCCAGCCATCCGTAATGAACTAGAAGCCACAATGTCACCTAATGAAAGGACGGCAATATCACTCGTCCCACCACCGATATCGATGACCATGTTACCGCGTGGTTGGAAGATATCCATGCCGGCACCAATGGCCGCCACTTTAGGTTCAACTTCCAAATACACTTTATTCCCACCTGATTTTTCAGCGGCTTGTAAAATCGCCTTACGTTCAATTTCGGTGGTGTTCGTTGGTGTACAAATCATGATACTTGGTCGTGACATGATTCCCCGAACGTTTAATTTTTTAATAAAATATGACAACATTTCTTCGGTAACGTCAAAATCTGAAATTACCCCGTCCTTTAACGGCCGAATTGCCCGGATGTTGCTAGGCGTTTTTCCGACCATTTGATAGGCTTCGGACCCTACCGCTAAGACTTGATTCGTGTTAGTATCAATGGCAACAACTGAGGGTTCATTCAGCACAATGCCCTTACCTGACACATAAATCAAAACATTGGCAGTACCCAAGTCAATACCAATATCTAAAGCCATGTTTTTGCTCCTCTCAAACATTACAATATACGACTAATCATTATACCATACTCAATAGTTGATGAGAACACAGCTCGTGTTGCCGGGGTATTTGCTGTTGCCGCCGGTTGCCAGTAGGTCAGCGCGCAGTGGGCAGACCGGGGGCCAAAGCGCGGTCCCCAGGGCGCTTTTGAACCGGGCCATAACCCACTGTCCGTTTCAAAAGACGGCCCCACACTAATTCATCAGCTATTGAGATTAGCTTAATCTAATTTAGGCTTAATCGTCGCGCCGTTTTGACCATTCGTCTACCGTCAATGAATAGATGACTTCATCACGATATTCTTCGTTAACTAAGATGTTTTCCCGCAAGGTCGCGTCTTGATGATATTGACGACGTTCCACCACGCCGCGACTGTTTTTATTATTCACATCGGCACCGACACTCAACTTGTGCAAATCAAGTTCGGTAAAGGCGATTTCTTCGACGCGTTCCAGTGACTTGGTCATGACCCCTTTACCGACAAAGTCTTGGCCTAACCAATAACCGACTTCACCACGATGATTGATGGCACTAATGTTATGAATATCGATCATCCCGGCAACTTCCCCATCAACTACGATAGTCGCAATAAAGATTTCGCCTTTGGCTTGTTTAGTCAACATCCGTTCAATAAAATTATGTTCATCTTGAACCGTAGCAGTCGCATCGACCCAAGGCATCCATGGATGTAAATAGTCCCGATTAGCGTCGACCAAATCAAATAATGGTTCCGCGTCGGCAACTTCGGTTGGTTTTAATGAGATATGTTTGTCAATAATATTTATAAACATAAGATCCTCCTGAATTTTATGATACTTATTTTCATCTATACTCGGCCGTTATCTTTATTATTACTGCGTCCAGACAATGACAGCGTGACTATGCCGACTTCAAACTCATTTAACAACAATCCTGCATCATCAAATAGTCAGTCATAGCATAACGCACTAATTGTTGAGATTGGCAGTAACAACCATTCTAAATTTAAATCGGGTAGCTAAATATCTTAGTACATCCACAAGTTGCTAATAGCAAGATGCCATTATGACATCCAGTTTAGCTGGAGGACGCCCGCATTGTCGTCGTGTCGCGATACTGTGCGAGCGAATTTTGCTCGGACGGTATCGGGGCCGTCTGCAGCGACTTGCATGCTTTGTGGCAAGGCGTTGCAGCGCCCTGAAGCCCGCACTTTGGCTTCAGGTCTGCCCCACGACGACAATACGGGCGTCCGGAAGCGAACGACTAATCCAACCCCACTATTTTCAGAAAAAAGCCTTCAAAAACGATTTTATCGCATTTTGAAGGCTTTGTAAGCTACTTTATCATTTTAATTGTTATTCAGCGGCTTCGTTGGCAAAATCAGGGTTCAAAGCGTAGACGGATTCGTCCGGCACATTGATGCGTTTGATTTCAGCCCCGAGCTTGGCGAGCTTGCCGTGGAAGTTGAAATAGCCGCGATCCAAGTACTTCAAGTTCGTGACTTCCGTATACCCCCGACTGACTAAGCCGGCAATCACTAACGCTGCAGCGGCCCGTAAATCGGTGGCCGTCACTTGCGCGCCATTGAAATTAGTTGGCCCATACATAATGACTGAGCGCCCTTCAATTTTAAAATCCGCGTTCATCCGGCGGAGTTCATCCAAATGCATGAAGCGATTCTCAAAGACCGTTTCCGTTAATAAACTCGTCCCTTGGGCACAGAGTTGTAAAATGGTCATTTGCGGCTGCATGTCGGTTGGAAAACCGGGATGCGGCATGGTCTTCACGGACGTTGGTTTGAGCTTCAACGGGCCAATGACCCGAATGCCACCCGCTTCTTCTGTAACCGTGACACCCATTTCGCGCATTTTAGAAATCAAGGGTTTGTTATGTTCCGCAATCGCATCTTCAATTAAGACATTGCCTTGCGTGACCGCCGCGGCAACCATAAAGGTCCCAGCTTCAATCCGGTCTTGCACGATACTGTGGTCACAGCCTTGCATGCTGGTGACCCCTTCAATCCGAATCGTTTCGGTCCCAGCACCAGTCACGTTAGCACCCATTTGATTTAAAATGTTGGCTAAGTCAACGATTTCTGGTTCGCGGGCGACATTTTCCATAATGGTCGTGCCTTCAGCTAACGTTGCCGCCATCATGATATTTTGCGTGGCACCGACACTTGGGAAGTCCAAGTAAATGTTAGCGCCATGCAACCGATCAGCGGTCGCTTCCACATAGCCATCGTGGCGTTCAATTTCCGCCCCTAAGGCATTCAAACCTTTGAGGTGTAAATCAATCGGCCGTGACCCAATCGCACAACCACCAGGCATGGCCACCTTAGCGTGCCCTAAGCGCGCCAAAAGTGGTCCCATCACAACGATGGACGCCCGCATTTTTGAAACATACTGAAACGGCGCTTCCGCTGAGAGCGGTTGACTCGCATCAATATCAATAGTTTTATTAATTTCATCAAAATCGACTTCGGTATTTAAAAACCGTAAAACATTATTCATCGTAAATACGTCTGATAAAACGGGCACGTTAGTTAAATGTGTCCGACCTTCACTGGCGAGTAAGCCCGCAGCTAAGATTGGCAAGACCGCATTTTTCGCGCCTTCGATATGCACACTACCAGTCAAACGTTGACCGCCATGAACAACAATTTCCTCCATGGATAACCCTCCATCACAAAACGATTATTAACAAACAAGCTATGGTACTTTCGGATTGCGTCTAAAAGCTCTCAACAGAATTGCTAAGATCGTGTTGCTGACGTCATTCCAAAAACACGCAATATCCGAGCCTGTCATGTGCAGTCCCAGTTAACAATAACTGGTCCCAATCAGCAATCCAAATGTAAAAAATTGACTAACGAGGGCTAACCGCACTTGTATGCGTAAAACGCGCAATGGCCTTAATCCTTGTTGGTTTCCTAATCATCATAACATAGAAAGCCCTTCAGCAAATATTACATTTTACAATTCTGTTACAAATTTAACATTTTTGTTGTTTGCTTATGAATGGTTAATTAATTACGAATCCGACCCACGAATTCCGAGCAGAATAACGACTCCGTAAGCGTATTTGCTTGAGTTCCCAGCCAACGTTTCCCACCGCTGACTTTGTACTCAAACGAGCAATTTTGTAATGTTACAAATTGAACGAACACTTTTTTTATCTATGTCCTTGTTAATTGTTTACATAATCATTGGTTAGAAGCTAATAACTTTTAGCTAAGTATACCGATTTGAATTTTCGAAAATCTAGTTGAAAAAACTTAGCATTTTTATCATTCGGAACCGAACACCGGCTACCGCGCGTCACGTAAAAATAATTCTCACTCCCGTAAACATTCAGTTTCCAAGACTTCTCATGAACACTTCCCGCTATCGCAAATTGGATTCGGCATGACTTGGATATCAAGTAATTAATATTTTTGTTAACGGTATGCAACCATACTGATATTGGCTAGTCACGCAACCTTAATCAGAAACGATAAATATAGCCATTTAGTTATAACTCGGTCAACTCACTTTCAGAAAAGTTTAACCGGGCCACAATACACATGTCAGTTTCATCACCACCATCGCTACTGAATCAGTAGGTAATGCTTTGGCAATATTGGCTAACACTATCCTGCTACTACCACACACTGTGATTATCAAAAATCAATTTAGCAGCCAGCTGACCGTAATGGAAGCCGCCGTGCGGGTGGCGTTAACGGGATGGTCTATATCCCGTTTACACCACGGACGCCTTTTGAGACGTGGGTTATCGGCTCAAAAGCGAGGTCCAAGACCGCTCTTTGGCTTGGGCCGGTCCACATGCGGCTGGAATTACGGTCAGTTGGCTGCGGCAATCGCCAACTTCCAAACAGAACGCCCTCCCCAACCAACTGAGTTGTTGCGGTGGCGGGCACTAGGTGGTGCGCCGTGTCGCGAAGATTGGCTGGCGAACTATCCAGCCAGTCTTCGGCGCCGTCTTTTACGACTCGCGGTGGACTCTGGCGAGGCGTAAAAGCGCCCTCAAGACCGCCCTTTGGCTTGAGGTCTGCGCCACGGCGTACCGCCTAGTGCCCAGAACCGCCACAACGGCAACCACCCACCATCCCCAAACCACAAACCACAAAAAAACAAAGACCACAAAAAAAGCATCCACAACCGAATTGGTTGCAGATGCTTTGAATGGACCACGAGTGACCGTAATTAACGGTGCGCGACGTGGAGCCGGTTCATGGCCCGTCGCAGAGCGACTTGGGCGCGTGCTAACTCAGCATCATCATGCTTTTGTTGTGCTTCTTGAATCCGACCTTCAGCTCGTTTCCGAGCATTTTCAGCCCGCGCAACATCGATATCATTTTGACGTTCAGCACTGTCAGCGACGATGGTCGCAACGTTGTCACTGAATTCAACAAAACCACCATTAACGGCAATTTCATCGTCTTCTTGATCTTTTTCGATTTGCTTAATGCGGATTTCGTCAATTGCTAATGAAGCAATGACGGGCATGTGATTCGGCAAAATCCCTAATTCACCGTTAATTGAACGCACAATTAACATGGGTGTCTTACTTTCATAGACCTGACCGTCGGGAGTTACAATACTAACGGTAATTAAGTTGGCATTATCAGCCATAATAACCCCTCCTAATCAGTGACCATTGATTTCGCTTTTTCGACCACGTCTTCGATCTTCCCAACTTGACGGAAGGCATCTTCTGGTAGGTCATCATATTTACCATCAAGGATTTCTTTGAAGCCCTTGATCGTATCTTTGATAGGCACGTATGAACCAGGTTGCCCAGTAAAGTTTTCGGCAACGAAGAAGTTTTGTGACAAGAAGAATTGAATCCGACGCGCCCGAGCAACAACCGTCTTTTCGTCGTCAGATAATTCATCCATCCCTAAGATTGAGATGATATCTTGCAATTCACGATAACGTTGCAAGACCCGTTGGACTTCGGTCGCAACATGATAGTGTTCTTCCCCAACAATTGATGGGTCCAAAGCAACTGAAGATGAAGCTAACGGATCAACGGCTGGGTAAATCCCAATTTCAGTTAAAGAACGTTCCAAGTTGGTCGTCGCGTCCAAATGGGCGAAAGTCGTCGCTGGCGCCGGGTCGGTATAATCATCGGCAGGCACGTAAACGGCTTGAATCGACGTGATGGAACCTTTTTTAGTTGAAGTGATACGTTCTTGTAATTGACCCATTTCAGTCGCCAACGTTGGTTGGTAACCAACGGCTGAAGGAATCCGACCAAGTAAGGCGGAAACTTCAGAACCAGCTTGGGTAAACCGGAAGATGTTATCAATAAATAACAAGACGTCTTGGCCGGCAACATCACGGAAGTATTCCGCAATCGTTAACCCAGTCAAGGCAACCCGCATCCGGGCACCAGGTGGTTCATTCATTTGACCATAGACCATGGCAGTGTTCTTCAAAACGCCAGAGCCCTTCATTTCGAAGTAAAGGTCATTACCTTCACGAGTCCGTTCACCGACACCGGTGAAGACGGAAATCCCGTTATGTTCTTGGGCGATGTTATGAATTAATTCTTGAATTAAAACGGTCTTACCAACACCGGCACCACCGAACAACCCAATCTTACCACCACGAACATATGGTGCTAAGAGGTCGATAACTTTAATCCCAGTTTCCAAAACTTCGGTACTGGTCGTTAATTCATCATAAGCAGGCGCATCCCGGTGAATCGGGTTCCGTTCTGCATCTGGACCAAATTCTGGGCCACCATCAATGGTTTCTCCTAAAACGTTAAATACCCGACCTAACGTTTCTTTACCAACGGGAACGGTGATTGAAGAACCAGTATCTTCAACAGTCATACCCCGCCGTAAACCATCCGTACCGTCCATTGCGACAGTCCGAACGACCCCATCACCTAATTCCAATGAAACTTCAACCGTTAAAGTTGAGTCGTCATCTTTTTGGATGATTAAGGCGTTATTAATATCAGGTAACTTGTCGTCTAGAGAGAATTCAACGTCGACAACGGGTCCAATAACTTGTACAACTTTACCTGTACTCATTAGTCGTTAATTCCTCCCAATCGTTATTCTTGCGCTACCAAACCACCAGTAATTTCGGTGATTTCCGTCGTAATAGCAGCTTGACGGGCGCGGTTATATTTAAGATTCAATTTATCAATTAAATCGCCAGCATTATCTGATGCCGCCTTCATCGCAGTAGACGAGGAGGCGTGTTCAGCAGTTTTGGCATCCAAGATAGCACCATAAACTAGACTTTCAGCGTATTGCGGTAAGACCGCTGACAAGATTGCTTCTTCTGAAGGTTCCATTTCATATTCAGGACCGACATCCACCCGCTTGTCTTTAGCTTTACGGTTATCTTTTTCACTTTGTTCAAAAGTTTCTTCTGAAATTGGGAGCATTTTAACGGACCGGAATCCAGAAGCTAAACGGTTAATAAAGTGATTGTAAAAGACATACAATTCATCAAAAACTTCATTATGATACATCGAGGTAACTGTTTTAACGATTTCACGAACTTCTTTGAAAGTTGGGACGTCCGAGACGCCGCGGTATTCAAAAGCCACATTTAACCCATTTTTCTTATAGAAATCCGCACCGGTGCCACCAACCGCCAAAATAACAGCATTGTCAGCATTCAAGTCGTGTTTACGCATAAAGTCGTTGGTCTGTTTTAAGACCTTACTGTTATAGCTACCCACGAGCCCTCGATCTGAGGTAATGACTAACAAGCCAGTTTTTTTGACCGGCCGTTGGGACAACAATTCACTAACCGAAATAGTATTAGAATCGCTGCTTTTAACACCAGTACTCGCTGACATCAGATGAGCTTTAGCAAGATGTGAAACGATGCTTTCAACCTTGGAAGCATACACTTGATACGCGCCAGTATGCTTTTGAATCTGGGTCAACTTGGAAGTTGAGACCATTTGCATCGCTGACGTAATCTGGTGGGTCTTCTTGGTTGAGTCAATCCGGCGCTTGACATCCATTAATGATTCTGCCATGCACTACTCACCATCCTTTTCAGCCATAGCTATTCGGCAGTTACAGCGGTTGGCTGGAACTGCTTTGCAAATTCATCCAATGCCCCATTCATTTGGTCAGCATCTGGTAATTTCTTAGTCGAAACAATCGTATCAAATAAGTCTTGGTGGTTGGTCCGAACGAAATCAAACAATTCAGTTTGGTAACGAGCGATATCATCAACCGCCACCTTGTCGACGTAGCCATTAGCTAGCGCATACAAGATCACAACTTGTTCTTCAACCTTTAATGGTGAATGGACAGGTTGTTTCAAGACTTCCACGATCCGTTGCCCACGGTTCAACTTCGCTTGCGTTGCCGCATCCAAGTCAGAACCAAATTGTGAGAAGGATTCCAATTCATGGTATGAAGCCAAATCCAAACGTAAAGTCCCAGCAACTGACTTCATCGCCTTGATTTGCGCATCCCCACCAACCCGAGAAACGGAAGCCCCGGCATCGATGGCTGGACGCACACCAGAATAGAATGAATCGCTATCCAAGAAGATTTGCCCATCAGTGATGGAAATAACGTTGGTTGGAATATAAGCCGAAATATCCCCAGCTTGCGTTTCAATGATTGGTAAGGCCGTCATGGAACCGCCACCCAAATCATCATTCAACTTAGCAGCCCGTTCGAGCAACCGTGAATGCAAGTAGAAGACATCCCCAGGATAAGCTTCACGACCTGGAGGACGACGTAAGATTAATGAAAGTTCACGATAAGCGGTCGCTTGTTTTGATAAATCATCATAGACAATCAAAACATGCTTGCCATTGAACATGAACTCTTCACCCATTGCCGCCCCGGCATATGGTGCCAAGTAAAGCAATGGTGCTGGTTCTGAAGGACCGGCAGTAACGACGATCGTATAATCCATCGCGCCGAGTTTCTTCAAAGTTTGAACTTGAGCGCGGACCGTTGAATCTTTTTGACCAATAGCGACATAGATACAAATCATATCTTGATCTTTTTGGTTCAAAATAGCATCAATTGCCACGGAAGTTTTCCCAGTCTTACGGTCACCGATAATCAATTCACGTTGGCCACGACCAATTGGTACTAAGGCATCAATGGCCTTAATCCCAGTTTGAAGTGGTTCGCTAACGGATTGCCGTTGCATAATCCCAGGCGCTTTATGTTCAATTGGCCGAGTCTTATCGGTCTTAATTTCACCTAAACCGTCAATCGGTTGGCCTAATGGGTTGACAACCCGACCAATCATGGCGTCCCCAACAGGAACTTCCATGATACGACCAGTCCGTTTAACAGTATCGCCTTCACGAATACCATCAAAATCACCTAAAACAACGATACCAACATCGTTGCTTTCAAGGTTTTGCACCATCCCGTAAACCCCATTATTGAATTCAAGCAATTCACCTTGTAAGGCGTTGTCGAGTCCATGGGCCCGGGCGATCCCATCACCAACATAGGTGACAGTACCGGTTTCAGCAACTGAGAGCTCAGTTTGATAACTTTCTAATTGTTGTTTGATTAGAGCACTGATTTCTTCAGATTTAATGCTCATAAAAGTTTCACCTCTTCGTAAAAGACTTACTAATTGTTGATGAGTGTGCGGCGTAAGTTTTGCAATTGCAAAGCAACACTACCATCAAAAGTTTGATTATTTGATTTCACGATGACACCACCGATAATATCTGGGTCGACTTTTTGAGTTAACCGAACTTGTTCGGCACCGACCCGTTTACCAAACGCATCGCCAATGGCTTGCGCTTGTGCATCGGAAAGTTTAACCGCGGATGTTACTTCAGCATGCACAATTTTTTGACTTTCATCATAGCGTTGCACATACGCATCAATAATTGCGACTAAATCCAACATGCGGCCATAATCATACAACATCTGAATAAAGTTTTTAACATATTCTGAAGCATGGTCGGTCAAAGTCGATAGCAGGACTTGCTTTTTGTCAACCGAAACTAACGCGCCAGAAAGGACTTCTGCTAGTCGCGGATTATCAACAAAAACTTGCCGTAATTGCTTCAATTCGGCTAAGATTGCTTCAGTCTGATTTTTTTCACTTGCCAATTCAAAAAGTGCTTTTGAATAACGATTGGCAACAGTCATTTTATCAAGACTCATGCTTTCCCAACCCTTCAATATAAGAATTAATTAAAGCTTGTTGGCCTTCAGGGTCCAATTGCTTCTTGATAATCTTCGTCGCAATTTGGATTGAAATGTCAGCAACGTCAGATTGAACGTTTTTTAAGGCGTCCTGACGCTCCTGTTCAATATCTTTACGCGCCATTTGCTTATACTGCGTTGCTTCGTTTTGAGCGTCAGCGACGATGTTAGCACGTTGTTTTTCACCGCTAGTTTTAGCGTCCGAAACAATTTCACTAGCTTCGTTACGTGAGTCCGCTAAGGCTGCTTTACGTTTGTCGGCTAATTCACTCGCTTCTTTGCGAGAGCTTTCAGCAGAATCAATGTCATGAGCAATCTTTTCGGCCCGTTCGTTCATCATCTTAGTCGCAGGATTCCAGGCAAACTTGGCAATCAAAGCCATTAAAATCAGGAAACTCACGGCGATAAATAACATATCGCCAAGATACAAACCGGATGCACCGATAACTAAATGCGAGAGCATCTATTGACACCTCCTTCTTCATTTTTCAATAAAATGAACTCGTCTTAAAATGGTTTACTTGTTCATAACCATTAAGGCAACAACGAAGGAAATGATAGGCATCGCTTCAACTAACCCAACACCAATGAACATGTTCGTCCGTAATTGACCGGACAATTCTGGTTGACGGGCCATACCTTCAAGCATCTTTGAAATAATTAAACCATTACCAACACCAGCACCAATAGCGGCACCACACATCGCAATACCTGCAGCAATTGCTCCCATAATCTGTGTATCCTCCTTAAATTTAAAAAACAAAAAATTGTCTATTCCTCAGGCGAAATCTGTTGAGAAATATAAACCGAAGTTAAAGTGACAAACACGAATGCTTGCACACTACCGATGAAGACTGAGAACCCTTGCCAGGCCAGTTCAAGCGGCAGTGCATAAATGTAACTGATCCAACCATTGCCTGTAGCAATACCACTAATTAAAGTAAGCAGCATTTCACCGGCAAAAATATTCCCGAACAACCGTAACCCTAACGTTAAGAAGTTAGTGAACTGTTCAAAAAGATTAATTGGTAACAACAACGTGAATGGCTTCATGAAACCTTTTGCATATCCCTTGATACCGTTTTTGGCAATACCGGAGAAATGCGCCAACGCAACTGTCATTAACGCTAACGTTAATGTAATAATTGGGTCGGCAGTCGGACTCTTCAAATACGTATAACTACCATATTGGACATGAATAAATAGCCCCATTTGGTTAGACACGAAAATGAATAAAAATGCGGTAAACGCAAACAAGCCGTAATGCGAGGCTTCGTTACCTTTGATCGAACCTTTGACAATGCCATTCGTGAACTCGATGAGCCACTCCAAGACATTTTGTCCACCTTTAGGCTTAAGCGCTAAGTGTCGCGATAATGCAAACACCACACCAAACACGATTGCACATGCCACTAGCACAGAAATCATATTCGCGACATTAAACGTCAGACCAAGGAATTGGACGGTAGGAACTGGATCACCCACTGAATATCACCTCTTTCCTTAATTTCGGTGTTCACGATAACCTTAACGTGTACATCACATAACGTCAATTGTATCGAAACATGAAATAGTAAATTAGGGTCGCCCCTAATCAAAATACAATGGTAATAATACCACCACTCCATTAAAAATTCAAAATAATTTCAACTTTTTATCAACCCACAAAAACCCCTCAACGACAAGGCTTCACGCCTTTTTCGTTATTCAGGGTTTTCATAAAGTCGGTGCAATTTTCAATTTTTGGTAGATTGTAAAATTAATCCGAACGCTGTTCGGACAAAAAAGATCAGCT
>NZ_AYGX02000034.1 GCF_000498955.2 Lactiplantibacillus fabifermentans DSM 21115
AGCTGATCTTTTTTGTCCGAACAGCGTTCGGATTAATTTTACAATCTACCATATAGATATCAAAAAAGTTATGCACAGTCAAAATTTGTGCATAACTTTTTTAGTGCTTTTATAAATTAGCGGTACTTAATTGCGGTGTGACTTCAACTAGCGCCTTCAAAGTATCCAAAGCAGTCAGCAACGGCATTTCATGATTTAGCGACCAGGTGACCAACGGCGCGTCTGGTGCGGGATTCATGGTGAAAACTACCGCCGAACTGCTGGCTGGTAACTGACTCATATCAGTCGCCACGGTAATTGGAATGCCAGTTTGGACGAGCCAGTTATGCACCGTGGATAACTGCCAAGTCGCTTCGTCCGTAATAATGCCGTCAGAGGCTTGCCAAGCTTGCAACTGATAGCTGTCGGCCATCGCGAGGTGCCACGCGGTTGAAAAATCAGGACCGGACCCCATCGTTTCACCGGTGGACTTCATTTCGGGGCTGAGGTGAGTCGGCATGCCCGGTAATTTGTTGAATGAAAAGACCGGCGCTTTGATGGCGACCGTGCCCGTTGCTGGGTATAAACCGGTGGGTAAGTGCACAGCAGCCAAAGTTTTCCCTAGGATTAATTGTGTTGCTAACTGGGCGAGTGGTAAATGCGTGACTTTACTCATGAATGGCACCGTCCGGCTAGCGCGCGGGTTCACGTCGATGACGTATACGTCGTCCGTGACGACGAATTGGATGTTGAGCATCCCGACGGCCTTTGAGGCGTGGGCTAATTCCGTCGCAATTTGGATAATTTTAGTTTGGACCGCGGGGGCTAAGTGTTGTGGTGGGTACACGGCCATCGAATCACCCGAGTGCACCCCGGCGCCTTCGATATGTTCCATGATGCCGGGAATGCAGGCGTGTTCACCGTCGGATAAGACATCCACTTCGCACTCTTGGCCGGCCAAATATTGATCCATCAAAATGGGCGCACCGTGACCAGCAGCCACCGCTGATTTAATAATCGGCGTGAGTTCACTAGCTTGGTGGACAATCGCCATGGCCCGGCCACCTAAAACGAAACTAGGGCGAACCAGCAGTGGATAACCGATTTGTGCCGCAGCTCGCTTGGCGCCCGCTAAATCAGTGACGGTCGTGCCCGTCGCTTGTTTGATATGATGGGCGGCCAGTAAGTCGGCAAAACTTTGCCGATTTTCGGTGAGGTCGGTTGCCGCGACACTCGTTCCTAAAATGGTCACGCCGGCATCAGCGAGTTGTTTAGCCAAATTAATCGCGGTTTGCCCGCCAAACTGCACGATGACGCCTAGAGGTTGTTCCAAGTTAATGATCGGCAGCAAGCGTGCCAGCGTCAGCGGTTCAAAGTACAACTTGTCGGAACTTGAAAAGTCGGTCGAGACCGTTTCAGGATTATTGTTGACGACGATAGCGTGATACCCGGCTTGTTGAATTGCTTTGACACAGTGGACGGTCGTGTAGTCGAACTCGATACCTTGGCCAATTCGAATCGGTCCAGAGCCAAGCACGATAATGCTATGTCCTAGAGGCTGACTCTCATTAGTTTGTCCGAACGCCGTGCTATAAAAGTACGGCGTGACACTGGCGAATTCACCGGCACACGTGTCGACCATTTTATAAACGAGCGGTTGGTCGGCCAACCAGTCAGTGAGCGTGGCAGCGGGTAATTGACTGTAATGTTGAATCGTGGCGGTACTCAGCCCGTATTTAGCGGCCGTCAAAACATTGCTGACGGTTGGGGCTTGTTGCAACGCTTGCGTCATTTCGACGATATGTTGTAATTTCCGCAAGAAGAACGGCGCGATTTGTGTCAGGTCCGCCAGTTTGGCGAGGGGCCAGCCTTGTTGCAAGGCAGCAATCAAATAAAATAGCCGTTGATCAGTTGCGTGCGTCAATTCGGCCGTGATGGCGGCCGTTGTTAGTGGCTGGTCAGGAACTAAATTAATCAACTCGCTGGCGGTCGTTTCTAAGGAAGCGACCGCTTTGAGCGTGGCCTCTTCAATGGTCGTCCCAATGGCCATGACTTCCCCGGTGGCTTTCATTTGCGTGCCCAGCTGGGCGTCAGCGGTAGGAAACTTATCAAAAGCAAATCGCGGAATCTTAGCGACGACATAATCGAGCGCCGGTTCAAAGGCGGCGTAAGTCGTCTGGGTCACTGGATTTTTGATTTCCGATAAATTCAACCCAATGGCAATATCGGCGGCAATCTTCGCAATCGGATAGCCGGTCGCTTTGGAAGCCAAAGCTGAAGAACGGCTGACCCGCGGATTAACTTCGATGACGTAATACTGGCTGCTGTGCGGGTCTTGAGCGAGCTGGACGTTACAGCCACCTTTAATATTGAGCGCCGCCACGATGGTGAGGGCCGCTTGCCGCAACGTTTGATATTCGGGATCACTTAGCGTTTGGACGGGGGCGTAGACGATCGAGTCGCCGGTGTGAATACCAACCGGGTCGAAGTTTTCCATGCTACAAACGATGATTTCGTTGCCGACGTTATCACGCATGACTTCAAATTCAATTTCTTTGTAGCCGGCGATACTTTGTTCAATTAAGCATTCGGTGACCGGCGACATCGTCAGTCCGCGTTGCAAAATCGTGGTCAGTTCGGCGGGATTGTGCGCGATGCCACCACCAGAGCCGCCTAGTGTGAAGGCTGGCCGCACAATGACGGGATAGCCGATTCTTTCAGCGAAGGTTAACGCGCTTGCGACGTGGTGAACGGTCGTGCTGGCAGGAATGGGTTGCTGCAACTGGGCCATTAACGCTTTAAAGGCGGCCCGGTCTTCAGCTTGGTTGATGGTTTTGAGCGAGGTCCCCAATAATTGGATATGTAAGTCCGTTAAGACGCCCGCTTCATCGAGGGCCATCGCCAAGTTTAAGCCGGTTTGACCGCCGAGCGTTGGCAACAAGGCATCCGGGTGCGTTTTAGTGAGCACGTCAGTCACGCTTGCCACGGTGAGGGGGTTTAAATAAACTTCATCGGCGGTAGTCGTGTCCGTCATAATGGTGGCCGGATTCGAATTGATCAAAATAACGTGATACCCAGCGGCTTTTAAGCTTAAGCACGCTTGGGTACCGGCATAATCGAATTCGGCGGCTTGCCCAATTTTGATGGGGCCGGAACCAATCACGGCGATGGACTTAATTTTCGTATTTTTAGGCATTGGCAACGGCCTCCTTTTGTAAGCTCGCGATAAATTGGTCGAAGAACTGCCCAGCTTCAACGGGGCCGGGATGCGCTTCGGGATGGAATTGGACCGACATAACTGATTGACCAACTAACTGTAAACCTTCCACACTCCCATCATTGAGCTCGGTAGCGGTGACCTGTAAGCCAGTGCCGGCTAACGAGTCGGCGGCGACAGCAAAATCATGATTTTGCGCCGTCATCATCACGCGCCCAGTTTGTAAATTAGTAACGGGATGGTTCATACCATGATGGCCAAACTTTAATTGATACGTCCGCGCGCCATAAGCTAGGGCAATTAGTTGATGCCCCAGGCAAATGCCAGCAAGCGGATAGTGCATCGCTAATTGTCGAATTAATGGTAGAACGGCTTGGTAATTTTCCGGATTACCCGGACCGTTGGACAGCAAAATGCCGTCAGAATGTAGCGCTGCAATGGCCTTAAAGGTTGTGTTGCCGGGGACGACGGTAACTTGGCAACCACGCTTTTGGAGTTCGGTGGTAATGGCCGTCTTTTCACCGAAATCCAAAATCACAATGTGCGGCCCCGTCGTATGGAACGCTGGATGGACCGCGGGTTGGTTCAGTAGTGGTTTGTTCGGCAGGCTAGCCAACGTGGCGGCAAAGTCAGTCAGCGGGTGATTGCTCAAAATGGCCGCTTGGGTGCCATGTTGGCGAATGTGAATCGTCAAGTCGCGCGTGTCGATACCCATAATGCCGGGGACGTGGTGAACTGCCAGAAAATTAGCTAACGTTTGCCGACTTTGATAATGGTCACTAAAGTCCGCTAATTCATGCACGATAATCGCTTGCGCCCCAATCGTAGTGGCTTGATTGACGTGGGGGTCGATACCATAGTTACCAATTAACGGGTAAGTGAACGCGATGAGTTGATTTAAATAAGAAGGATCGGTAATCGTTTCTTGATAACCGGTCATGCCGGTATTGAAGACGATTTGGCCGGCGCCAACCCGGGTACGGTCGCCAAACGCCGTCCCAATCCATTGTTTGCCATCAGCTAAAGTTAAATATTTTTGCATGCCTGTCGCACCCTTTCTAATAAAAAGATTAAAAACCTGATTTATGCATGACAATAGTAAACAATGTTTTTAACTGAAAGTCAAACTAAAAATTCAAAATAATTGCATATAGCTGTATATATTCGTTTATTTATGTATATTATCAACAATAACTGAATAATTTTGCAAAAAGGCTTGCTTTTTACTTTTGATGAGAATATAGTGTGAACCATGTTGAACGCATGAACATGCATTCATAACACTATTATTGAATATTTGAGGTGATTTTATGCAAGTTGCATTAGTTGGCGTCAGCGGTTATAGCGGCATGGTGCTCTATCGGTTGTTAAAGCAACATCCCAACGTTGACCACATTAATTTATACGGCCATAGCGATGCGCAGCCGATGCCATTAAAGACGCTGGTCCCGATGTATCAAAAGGAAACGGCGCTCGTCCGACCATTTGTGGCGGCGACGGTCATGGCTGAAAATGACGTCTGCTTGTTTGCAACTTCCGCGGGCGTCACCAAAACGTTAGCTTTACCACTATTACAAGCTGACTTTCCGGTGATTGATTTATCCGGGGACTTCCGCTTAAAGCAGCCGGCCCAATATGAACAGTGGTATCACCAACCGGCGGCCCCGCAAGCCGCTTTAATGAAAGCTAGTTATGGCTTGGCTGATTTGAACGTCGATTTAACAGCGTATGTCGCCAATCCCGGTTGTTACGCGACCGCGACGCTGCTTGGCTTAGCACCGCTCGTCCAACAACACTTGATTGACCCGACCAGCATTATCGTCGATGCCAAATCGGGGGTGTCGGGCGCGGGTAAAAAGTTAGCGCCCACGAGTCACTTTGTCGCCGTGAATGATAATTTACAACTATATAAATTGAACCAACATCAACATATTCCAGAAATCATGCAACAGCTGCAAGCTTGGTGGTCGGCGGTACCGGCGCTTGAATTTACGACGACGCTGATTCCAGTCACCCGCGGGATTATGAGTTCCATTTACGCGACCGCCGCGGCGGAGACGACCACAGCCCAAGTTTTAGCGGCGTTTGAACAGACCTACGCCGATTCGCCCTTTGTCACGGTGTTACCAACCGGCATGCCGGATTTGAAACAAGTGATTGGGACTAACAACTGTGCGTTAGGCGTCAATTACAATCCGGTGACGCATAAGATTATGGTCGTTAGTGTCATCGACAACTTGATGAAAGGCGCTGCCGGGCAGGCTATTCAGAATTTGAACCAACTTTTTCAGTTGCCAATTACCGCCGGGTTACCGACGTTACCAGTTTTTCCATAGAGAGGAAGTTTTGCGAATGCAACTCGTTACAAATACACAGGTCACGCCGGTCGCCTTTCAATGGCCCGCCGGCTTTTACAGTGATGGGATTCATATCGGCTTACGGAAAAGTAAAAAAGACTTTGGCTACTTATTTTCCAAAGTGCCCGCAGCAGCCGCGGGGACGTATACGACGAACCAGTTTCAAGCGGCGCCCACGAAGTTAACGAAGATGATGATCAATCAAAATCACCAATTACAAGGATTGTTGTTAAATACGGCGGTCGCCAATTCATGTACTGGCCGGCAAGGTTGGGACAATGCTTTACAAGAACAAACGTGGCTCGCCAACAAATTAGCAGTGGATCCCAGTTTGATTGGGGTGGCGTCGACCGGGTTAATCGGGGCGCAGTTGCCGATGGACTTGATTAAAAACGGACTACCCCAGTTATCGCCAACTACGAGTGACGCGGTGACTTATGCCGTTTTGACGACCGATACGCATCCCAAAAAAGTGTGTGTCCAGTTTGAACTCAGTGGTCACTTAGTTACGATGACTGGCTTTGCCAAAGGTTCTGGCATGATTCACCCGAAGATGTGCACGATGCTCGGTTTTGTAACGACCGACGCGCAAATTGACGGCGACTTATTACAAACGATGCTCAGTGACAATGTCGATGATACCTTCAACCAAATTACGGTCGATGGGGATACTTCGACTAATGATATGGTGGTGACGTTGGCCAATGGTTACGCGGATAATCCGAGTATCCAACCGCATACGCCGGATTACACGATCTTTAATGACGCCTTGCACGATGTCTTAGGCCAATTAGCGCAACAAATCGCGGCGGATGGTGAAGGCGCGTCGAAGTTAGTCGAATGTAACGTCTTGCAAGCGGCTAATATGACGGATGGCCAAAAAGTAGCGAAGGCCATCGTCGGGTCTAACTTAGTGAAAGCGGCCATCTTTGGGGAAGACCCGAACTGGGGCCGCATCATTAGTACGATTGGCGCGACCGATGCCGCCGTCGATATTGACCATGTGGATATTGCCATGAATGGAATGGCGTTAGTGGCGGATAGTTTAGCGTTGCCGTTCGATGAAGCGGCGGTTAAGCACAGTTTGCAGGCGCCCAAAGTGATTATTGATGTGAACTTGCACCACGGTTCCGCCCACGGTCAAGCGTGGGGTTGCGATTTAACTTACAACTACGTCAAAATTAACGCGAGTTACCACACTTAGGAGGCGGCGCGATGCAAAATTTAATTATCGTCAAAATTGGCGGCCAAGCGATTCAACAACTCGATGCCACCTTCTTTACCCAAATAAAAACCTGGCACGCCCAGGGCAAACAAATTTTGATTGTCCATGGCGGCGGGCCGATGATTACGAAGTTAACGCAGGCCTTACAATTGCCCGTGCATAAATATCACGGGTTGCGGGTCACCGATGCCCAAACGTTAGCCATTACCAAAATGGTGTTGCTCGGCGATGCGCAACCGGCGTTGTTAAGTCAATTGGCAGCCCACGGGTTACCAGTGATTGGGCTCAATGCCGCCGACAATCAATTGTTGACGGGGACCATGATAAACCAAGCCAAACTCGGCGCGGTCGGTCAAGTGACAGCGGTGAATACCGCTAGTTTACAAGCGCACCTCGGCGATCACATCGGGGTATTAGCCCCGCTAGCTTTAACGACCACCGGCCAGTGGCTGAATGTCAACGCCGATATGGCCGCCACGGCTTTAGCCCAACAATTACACGCAAAAAAACTCGTGCTCTTGACCGATGTGCCGGGCATCATGCACCATGGCACGGTCATGACGACCTTGTCACCGCGCCAAGCACAACGCTTAACGCAACAAGCCGTAATTACCGCTGGCATGCGGCCTAAAGTTCAAGCGGCGATTCAAGCGATTCAAGCCGGGGTCCAACAAGCCATCATCACCAACGCGATTGACCAACCCGGCACAACCATCATTCAGGAGGCTGCTATATGAAATATGTATTTCCGACCTATCAACGGTTTCCCTTTGCCATCACGAACGGTCACGGCGTTACGCTGACCGATGCTAATGGTCACGATTATTTAGACTTTACCGCTGGGATTGGGGTATGTAATTTTGGTTATACAAATCCCCAAATTCAACAAGCGGTCAGTGACCAACTCACGAAAATTTGGCATACGTCGAATTTGTATGAAAATCCGTTACAAGACCAAGTTGCCGAACTACTCGTCAACGGTGACGACCGGCTCGTTTATTTTGCCAACTCCGGTACCGAAGCCAATGAAGCGGCCTTGAAACTCGCCCGGAAATATACGGGTAAAACGGGCGTCTTAGCGTTTAACCACTCGTTTCATGGCCGGACTTACGGGTCGATGTCGCTAACGGGTAATCCGAAGATTCAAGCCGGGTATGCGCCGCTGGTTCCCGGTGTCCAATTTGCCGACTACAATGATCCCGCGGCGTTAACCGCGATTACCCCTGACTTAGCGGCGGTGATTTTAGAAGTCGTCCAAGGTGAGGGCGGCGTGTTCGCCGGCGACCAGGCCTGGCTGAAAGCGGTCAACGCCAAGTGTCAGGAACAAGGTGTCTTACTAATTATCGATGAAGTCCAAAGTGGGATTGGCCGGACCGGTTACCGGATGGCTTATGAAGGCTTTGACTTAGACCCCGATATTTACACCGTTGCTAAAGGTTTAGCGAACGGACTACCGGTCGGAGCGATGGTTGGTAAGAGTTATCTGGCCACCGCTTTTGGTCCCGGCAGTCATGGCTCGACCTTTGCCGGCAATGCGTTAGCGATGGCGTCGGCGCAAGCGGTCTTAACCCAATTGACCCCGACATTTTTAGCGGAAGTGCAACATAAAGCGGCCACGGTTAACTTGGCGTTACAACACCAAGTGGCGCCGTTACCAATGGTTAAACAAGTGACCGGTAAAGGATTGATGCTTGGGATTCATTTAAATGCGGCGGTGCCGGTCGGCCAAGTCATTACCGCGTTACAAACCGCGGGAATCTTAACGTTATCTGCCGGCGACAATACGTTGCGCTTATTACCGCCATTAGTCATGACGATTGAAGATTTATTGCGTGGTATCGACACGATTGCCACGGTGTTAGCGACATTTGAGGAGGTCACGGTATGAATCATTTCCAAGGCAAATCACTATTAAAAGAAAGCGACTATACCCCCAGCGAAATCAATTATTTAATTGATTTCGCCATTCATTTAAAAGCCTTAAAGGCGCAACACATTCCGCATCCGTACTTACAAGGCAAAAATATCGCGTTACTCTTTGAAAAAACGTCGACACGAACCCGTTCAGCGTTCACGGTCGCGGCTAATGATCTCGGCGCGCATCCGGAATTTCTCGGTAAAAATGATATCCAACTCGGTAAAAAAGAATCGGTCGTCGATACGGCCAAAGTGCTCGGGTCGATGTTTGACGGCATCGAGTTTCGGGGCTTTAAGCAAACGGCGGTCGAACAATTAGCCCAGTATAGCGGGGTGCCGGTGTGGAACGGGTTAACCGATACGTGGCATCCGACTCAAATGATTGCCGACTTCATGACTCTCAAAGAACATTTTGGCCACTTAGCCGGCCTGACACTGACGTATGTCGGGGATGGGCGTAACAATATGGCCAACAGCTTGTTAGTGACGAGTGCGATGCTGGGGGTCAACGTGCATATTGGCGCCCCGCAAGACTTACAGCCGGCCGCAGAAATCGTGGCGCTTGCCAAACAGTATGCCAAACAAGCGGGGAGTGCAGTCGTGACTACCGATGATCCGGCCGTCGCCGTGACCGGTGCCGATGCGTTATATACTGACGTGTGGGTTTCGATGGGAGAAGCGGTCGATTATGGGCAACGGATTAAGGCACTATTGCCGTTTCAAATCAATGCCGCGTTAGTAGCCCAAACCGGCCAAGCCGATACGATTATCATGCATTGTTTGCCTGCCATCCACGACCACGAAACGGAAATTGGCGCGCAACTCGGCGAACAATATGGCTTAGCCGCCGTCGAAATCACCGACGATGTTTTCAATAGTGCCCAGGCCGTGATTTTTCAAGAAGCGGCCAACCGGATGCCCGCCATCAAAGCCATTATGGCAGCGACGTTAGGGGACTTGTTTATTCCGGACAGTATTTTTAATGGTTGATGGGAAAATCGCCGCTACCGGCTGACTATAATTCCAGCCGCTATTCCGGTCAGGCGTTAGCTAAATTCATTTTAAAATAAAAATGACCTCGTTACGTCTGCATTCGTAACGAGGTTATTTGGATGTAATTAAGCTGGTTGTTGATGAAATCAACTGGCACCAAGAATTTTATATTAGGTGACTTTACCCAAGCATCGGTCGTTCTACCAAGCAGGCAACACGCACAATGAAAATCCTATGAAAATGAGTTGCGATACAACGATAGCCGTGCTACGATTGAAATCGCGCAATTATTCCAGCACGTGGTTCGTAACCATCCCACGTAAAAAAACTAGGAGGATTTTGTAATGACGCAATCAAAAATTCGGCCGTGGATTATTAATGCTTTAATCGCGGCTATCTATATCGTTTTATCCATGGGACCGGCTGCCTTTAACTTAGCTTCGGGGGCCATTCAATTTCGGGTTTCGGAAGGCTTGAACCATTTAGCCGTCTTTAACCGCAAATACATTTGGGGCATCGTCGCCGGGGTCATCTTGTTTGATGCCTTCGGACCGGGGGCCAGTTTATTGAATGTTCTGTTTGGCGGGGCCCAATCACTAATGGCGTTACTTATTGTGACGTGGATTGGTCCTAAGCTCAAGACGGTTTGGCAACGCATGTTATTAAACATCGTCCTATTCACCGTTTCGATGTTCATGATTGCTTGGATGTTAGTCTTAGTAAGTAGTGGCGTGGCTTTTTGGCCAACCTACTTCACAACGGCTTTATCTGAATTGATCATCATGTCAATTACGGCGCCCATCATGTACGGTTTAAACAAGGTCTTACATTTCAGCGACCGCATCAGCTAATAACTATATTTTTAAGACATCGGCATTTTTGCCGGTGTCTTTTCTTTTGGGGTGGGAGTGGCTCAAGTTGCCGTTGGAGGTCATCGGTAATTCCAGTCGCCGTGGCGACCGGTTCGAGCCAAAAAGCGGTCTCGAACCTCACTTTGAAGCTTGGCCAAACCCGCCAATCTCCAAAGATGTCGGTGGTGTAAGCTCGACCAAAAGCATGTCGAACTAACGCCACTTGCACGGCGACTTCCATTACCGCTGACCCCCAACTAAATTGATATTGGTATTAAAAATGGCATGACTATGATTTTGCTGCATACCTTTATATTGGAGACGAGTTTTGCTGAATGTTCAGCAATTAGAGTTGAAACATGCAGCAAGAATTCAAAGTTTAAGCTTGAATAACTTTCCGCTTCCAGTCACTAAGATTGGCTATCGTAGTCAGTTTTTACTTAACCGCCATTCTAATGCTCATGTTGATTGCTAATTTTGATGTTGCTACCATTATCAAAATTAGTTCAATTTAGTGACCGGAGGCGGGCCAAATGCTCAGCCGCCAAATTATGCTTAATGGGCAGTGGGCTTCTGACCATTTAGCATAAGGCCAGTTTTCGAGACCGCGCTTTGGCTCGGAAATGGCCGGCAGCGTTCCAGCGTTTGGCCCGCCGCAGGGAACGGCAATGAAAAAGCACCAACTCCCAAAAAAGGCGTCAGTGCTTAAAATGATTATTCGGCTTGGAGATCTTCGACTTCGATGACTTTGAACTGTTTGCGGTTCAAGTTGTCGGTGATGCGCTTGAGTTTTTCGGTGTCGACGTTTTCTGGTAGGGTGAATAACGTCCGATGACCGAGGGTGCCGTTTTGAACATCCAAGGTTAAACAGCCAGCAATCGAAGTATACTTGGTGATGATTTTGGCCATGGCGGCTAAGTCACCTCGTTCACCGATAGAAACGACCGTTAAGACGTAACTGCCGACGTTGACGTTCCATGATTGTGACAACATGTCGAGTAAGCGTGTATGCGTCAAAATACCGTAGAAATAACCATGTTCATCTAAAACAGCGATGTATGGTAAATCTTTGATTGAAAAGAAGACGTTGTAAAAGGCGGCGTCAACTTGAATCGTTTTGGTCGCGTTTTTCAAGAGTGACGTGACAGGCAACGACATGTCACCCCCGCGTGATTTGTGACGGTAAATATGCATCTTGTAAATATTACCGCGGAAAATATGACCCGTTTCGTCTAAGATTGGGACACACCGGAAGCCAGAATCTTCTAAAACTTGTAAGGCTTCAGCTAAAGTGGCATCGGCGGTGACCGTGGTTAAACGTTCTTTGGGTTTAACGAGCGTTTTTAATAACATAGCAGTTGATCCCCCCAGATTTATTAGTTTGTTTTAATAAATGATACCATAAAAGCGCTTTTGATGGACAAGTAATCCTAGCTATAGCCAAATATAAGCAATGAAAAAGCCGTCCTTATCAACATCAGGACGACTTTTTAAAATTAAAGTTAAATTAGAATACAATGACAGGCGTGCCGGTTGGAACCGCGGCATAAACTTTACTCATGACCGATGGTGGGGTGTTAACACAACCATGTGAACCATGTTTCTTGTACCAAGTGCCACCGTATTGTTTTTGCCAGGAAGAATCATGGATCCCTTCACCGGTATTATCAAACGGCATCCAGTAAGAAACGGGTTGTGAGTAACTGGAACCATCGTCGTTGTCACCTTTCAAAGTGGCATTCTTTTGCTTGCTCCAAATATACCAAACCCCAGTGGTGGTAGCGTGTTTACCTGGTTTCCCAGTCACCACATCGGTGGAAACTTTTAGCTTGCCATCGACATAGACCCACATGTGTTGGTTTTCTTTGTCGACTTCGACGTACGTATTCCCAATATCGGTCTTGTTGTTGTTATAACCAGAACCATTAATGAGTGGTGAACGCGTGAAACTTTTACCTGCTAAGATTTGCTTAGATAAGGCTTTAGCTTCGGCGGTGGTCTTAATCGTCCAACCGTAGAACCCGCCACTAACCTTGACCGTTCCACGTTTAGTACTCTTGAACGTCCGCGTCGTATGGTACGTGTGATATTTGGCGTTAAGTTCCTTAACATAGGCCAAGACTTTGGTTTGGTCTAAAGTGACGTTACCGCTACTGTCGACTTTGATCCAACTTAAAATTAAATCATGGGGAATCGTAAACTTATGACCGTTGATATTGTAGGTCGCCGTTTCGGTCGCATATTTTTGCGACTTGCTTTGGGCCGTCTTCAACGCACTGCTTGTACTGGTCAAAGTTGGTTTGACGTAGGCATCCTTCAAGTTGATGCTCGTTTTACCATCAGCTAGAGCGGCGCTAACGACTTTTTTCAACGTCGTTTGGTCAAGCTCGGTCCCTTGAACTTCTTTTTTGATGACGACTTTGCCATTTTGATAAATCAACTTGGCATTTTCCGTCTTCGTCCGTTTAGTCGAGTTGGCCGTGTTCGTAATCTTTTTTAACAAAGCTTGCATATTACTATTCGATACGCTTAATTGGCCAACGGCACTCGTATCAGCGGCTTGCGCTGATTGTAATAAAGCGACCGGCCAGCTCCAGTAGTTTTGCTTAGCGACGAGTTGTTTGAGTTCTTGTTTGGTGTTGACGGTGATGCCCGCCGATTTGCTATTGAAGGAATAAATGGCCTTGCCATTTTCAACGATGTGATAAGTCCGATGTTCTAAGGCATGACTGACTTTTGGTGCGGCTTGCGTCGCGGTCTTGCCGCTGACGTCCACGCCGGCAACTTGCATATTGGCGAGGAAGGTTTGGTTACTTTGCCAAATCAAACTAGTGGCTACGTAGGCAATCGCTAAAATGCCGACGATACTGCCACCAATGATTAGCCCTCGTTTATGTTTCATTAAAAAATAGCCTCCAGTGTCTATAATAACTTCACCTTATAACATTTTGAGTGGGAGTGCAAATTCAAGGCCGGCAACTAAGTGCGAAAAAATTTATCGTCCTTACTAGGGTTATTCGTTTTAGCTAAAAACGATTTTATGATGATGTTATTCTCAATAAGTAATGATTATCTGTAAAATGGGCTAAGCCGGTATAGATTGTCGGTAGTGTGTAATCAGCATCGCTTGGAAAAAATGCCCCTTTACCAACGACTTTTTGTTTCTTTGCGGTAAAAATTTTTTTAGTGGCGAACGTTAGGCGTTGGCCAGAAAGCTACGCATTGCGAGTAAAAAAAGACCCGCACGCAAACACGAGCGGGTCGAATCAATAGTTAAAGTTTAAATTAGGTAGATTGTAAAATTAATCCGAACGCTGTTCGGACAAAAAAGATCAGCTT
>NZ_AYGX02000035.1 GCF_000498955.2 Lactiplantibacillus fabifermentans DSM 21115
GGTTATGCTGAACAATTTGTCCAAAAATTCGGATTAAATTTGCAATCTACCATATCCAAATATCCAGTCACTTATAAAAGTGACAATTTGGGACTAATATGCGGCATAATCGCGATAATAAAAACCAACTAAGCTATATCGTACTGCTACTGGGCACATCATACCGTGGCAGTATGACAATTTCAATTGAAAAATCGTCAAAATATTAATCTCCGTTTTTTAAGTCGTAATTTTTGGCAATCTTCTTCACGACAACCCAACCTCTCCTCAATTAATATTACTGACTACTCCTCACACAATCTCCAACTACGAAACATTATCAACGCTCGCCTTGCCAAATAATTGACCCCTCCCCAATTAATATTACGACTGCCATCGAAAATATTCAGCTACAGTTTCAAATACTTAAAATTGTTTTGAAACTGTGATGAAATTAGCAATTGGCTGACCGTAATGGAATCGTCCTGAAAGTGGCGTTAACGGGCGTTTTTTGCCCGTTTACACCACGGACGTCTTTTGAGACCTGGTTTTAGGGCTCAAAAGCGAGGTTCAAGACGTTTCTCAGGCTTGGACCGGTCCCAGGACGATGGAATTACGGTCGGCCAATTGCGGCAATAACCAACGACTAAAAGTATAAAAAAAGCGCCCCTATCCAAGATAGCGGGCGCTTCATACCGTTTCGCAAAGCGAACAGGATTTATTTAATTATGCAGCCAAAGCCTTTTTAGCTTCTTCAACTAATGTCTTGAAGGCATCAGCATCGTTAACAGCTAAATCAGCTAACATCTTACGATTCATGTCGATGTTAGCAAGCTTCAAACCGTGCATTAATTTGCTGTAGCTAATGTCGTTCAAACGAGCTGCCGCGTTGATACGGGCAATCCAAAGACGACGGAAGTCACTCTTACGCTTCTTACGATCGCGGAAGGCGTATTCGTATGACTTCATTACTTGGTCCTTAGCAACCTTAAATTGGATATGCTTAGCACCACGGTAACCTTTAGCTAATTTTAAAATACGTTTACGACGTTTGCGTGTTACAGTTCCACCTTTTACTCGAGCCATCTTATTTCCTCCTAGATTTAACTAAAACGTGTTAATTATTTTTGTAATAACTTGTGATATGTTTTGACCATTGGCTTTTCGATCACAGCCGTACCACGTAATTGGCGACGTTGTTTCTTAGTCTTACCATGGAAACGATGACTAGTGAAAGCGTTGGCGCTCTTAATGTTACCTTTAGCGGTTACTTTAAAACGCTTTGCTGCAGCGCGGTTTGTCTTTTGTTTTGGCATAATCAATAATCCTCCTAGAAATTACTTCTCAGTTTTTGGTGCAAGCACTAAGAACATGCTCCGGCCGTCCATCTTAGGATAGGCTTCAACCGTTGAATATTCTTTAGTGGCTTCAATCATTCGATTCAAGACTTCGCGACCAATATCCTTGTGGGTAATGGCACGGCCCTTGAAACGAATGGAGACCCGAACTTTGTCACCTTTTGACAAGAACTTTTCAGCATGTTTCAGCTTCGTGTTAAAGTCATTAGTGTCAATGGCCGGACTCAAGCGAACTTCCTTAATGCTGACCACTTTTTGTTTCTTACGGGCTTCGCGTTGTTTCTTTTGTTGCTCGAAGCGGTACTTCCCATAATCCATAATTCTGGCTACGGGTGGTTTAGCTTTCGGCGCAACTAATACAAGGTCTAAGCTTGCATCTTCGGCAATCTTCATTGCATCTTGTCGTGACTTGACACCTAATTGTTCACCATCACTGGCAATCAAACGCACTTCACGAGCGCGGATGCCGTCATTAACCATCGAATCCTTAGCTATGGTAATTCACCTCCGTAAAATTTAGAGAAATTCACAAAAAGAGCGGGCGCATAATACGCCCGCTCAACCCCGTTAATGGGAATCAATTCATCGTTCATCTGCCCGATAACAATGGTTACCAAGGCGAGAAGCGGGTGCTTCTGCTTTTTTTCTCAACTCCAATACTATATCAGAATTGAAAAATAGTGTCAAGGGATTTATTTACTTGCGCCACGACTGTAGTTCTTAACTTCTTCAGTAATCGCGTTGATAAACATGTTGACCCCTTCTGATTCGGTCCGTTCTTCCCCGTATTTACGGACAGAGACGGAACCGTTTGAAACTTCTTGGTCACCGACAACTAACAAGTATGGGATCTTCTTCGTTTGTGATTCACGAATCTTGTAACCCATCTTTTCGTTGCGGTCATCGATGCTGACCCGGATACCATTTTCAGCTAAACGGCGACGAACCGTTTCAGCGTAGGCCCCATGAGCACCGTTGTTAACTGGGATAATCGTTACTTGCTTAGGCGCTAACCAAGTTGGGAAAGCCCCCTTGTAGATTTCCGTCAAGTAAGCGGTGAAACGTTCCATCGTTGAAACTAACCCACGGTGAATCATCACTGGACGATGTTCTTCACCATCAGAACCAACGTACTTCAAGTCGAAGCGTTCTGGTAATAAGAAGTCTAATTGGATGGTTGATAACGTTTCTTCGCCGCCAAGGGCCGTCTTCGTTTGCACGTCCAACTTAGGACCGTAGAAAGCAGCTTCCCCTTCAGCTTCGAAGTATTCCAAGCCCATGTCATCCATAGCGGACTTCAACATCTTTTGGCTGCGTTCCCACATGGCATCGTCATCGAAGTACTTTTCCTTGTTTTGTGGATCGCGGTAGCTTAAACGGAACCGGTAATCTGAAATATCGAAGTCTTTGTAAACTTCAACCATCAAGGACAAGATCTTCTTGAATTCTTCTTCGATTTGATCTAAAGCCACGAAAGTATGACCATCATTCAAGGTCATTTCACGAACCCGTGATAACCCAGTCAAGGCACCAGATTTTTCGTAACGGTGCATCATCCCTAATTCGGCAATCCGCAATGGTAATTCACGGTATGAGCGAATATGATGATTGTAAATTTGGATATGTGATGGGCAGTTCATTGGCCGTAATTCCAATTGTTCGCCATCACCCATGTCCATTGGTGGGAACATATCTTCACGATAATGGTCCCAATGACCAGATTGCTTGTAAACATCCAAGTTAGCTAAAACTGGGGTGTAAACGTGTTGGTAACCATTGGCAACTTCTTTGTCGATGATGTAACGTTCGATTTGACGACGAATCGTGGCACCATTTGGCATCCAGTAAGGTAAGCCGTTCCCGACTTTAGGATCAACGAAGAACAAATCAAGTTCGTTCCCGATAACCCGGTGGTCGCGTTCACGGGCTTCTTGACGCCGCTTCAAGTCAGCATCTAAGTCCTTTTGCTTCAAGAAAGCTGTCCCGTAAATCCGTTGCAACATTGGGTTGCTGGATTTACCTTGCCAGTAAGCACCGGCAACGGACAATAACTTGAATACTTTGACTTTACCAGTGGATGCTAATTGCGCGCCATCCGATAAATCAACAAAGTCGCCTTGCTTGTAAACAACCACTTGGCCATCATTTTCAGCGGCGCGGTCGTTAACTAAGTCTTGTTGGTAAGGATCATCGCCAACTAACGCTAAGGCATCATCTTTGGATAATACTTCACGCGTAATTGGTAAGTTTTCTTTGATGATAGCTTGCATCTTCAAGCTGATAGCTTCCAAGTCGTCTTCACTAACTTGTTTGCCATCTTCATCAGGATTGTCGGTATCGAAATAAAACCCGTTTTCGTTACCAGCACCACTCCCAAAATTAACTTTCGGGAATAATTGTTTAACCGCGTTAGCTAATACTTGCGCAGCAGTTTGACGTAAAACGGCTAACCCTTCGTCACTGTCAGCAGCAACGATTTCGATTGACCCATCAGTAGTAAGTGGTTGCCGATAATCAACGACGACATCGTTGAACTTCCCAGCAACTGACCGTTTGGCCAATGAGGGACTGATTGACTTTGCAATATCTTCAGTGGTAACGCCAGCATCGAATTGCTTTTCAGCGCCATCAGGGAACTTAACATTAATACTTGCCATAAAATACTTCACTCCTTCAAAATTTACCCACTCACCAAAACACCGCGCCGGGACGACAAAAAAGTCCCTAATGCCAGACTAAACTAGCATTAGGGACGTGATTGACGTGGTTCCACCCGATTTTTCAGCACGTTAAACGTACTGACTCATTAGCGCTAATAACGGACGCGTTCCGGCTCATTAGAGCATGTTCACAAAAGTGGTATCTCTAATAATCCGGTCCGCAACTTCCAGAACTAGGTCGCAGTCTCTGTAATCCATGATAATTAGAGCGTGTCTTTTGCATCTGTTTTCATTAAACCACTTTTTAGTTAAAAGTCAACATTATTCATCAGGATTCAACCGGCGATTGCGGCCGACCATTTCGATTTCGGTGGCTAAGAACCGCACCCGTTGCATGATACGCGACGCTTTGACCGGTTCTTCATCCCCCTTTTGTGAAATCGTTAAGTAACCATCCTGCAATTCTTGCATCGAAAAGTTCGATGAAAAACACGTGGGTAATTCTTCTTGCATCCGGTATTCCAAAATAACGCCTAAGACGTCATCACGAATCCAGGTAGACGACGCATCCGCGCCAATATCATCAATCATTAGAATCGGCGACCGCTTGATGGCATCGACTTTATCTGCCGACGTATTGTTACTAATCGAGCGTTTCATTTCCACAGCAAAACTTGGAAAATGAATCAAAGTCGTTTGAAAACCCTTAGCCGCCAATTCATTGGCCATCGCACCTAACAAGTAAGTCTTCCCGACCCCAAAGGAGCCGTAAAAGTACAGCCCGCGATGGAACCGTTTGGGGGCTTGCGTATACGCGTCGATAAAGTCTAACGCCGACATTAGCGCGGTCGCCCGGTCTCCATCTTGGTCATACGATGATAAGTTCGCGGTTTGAATACTCTTAGGCATACTAATCGAACGGACCCTTTGTTTTAGTTCCCGTTCGGCTTGGGCTTCTTGTAATTGCGGCGTCGGTTGATAGGCAATATCAATTAAATGATTACTCATAATCAATGTCGGTTGATACCCCGGCGCTTGCGTTGGTTCGTGGCGTGCCACTTTACGTTTCTCTTCGCAAAATTCATAAAGCTTGGCCGCACTACGTTGCAGCGCATCTTTCGACAATTCTTGCTGATGAGCAGCTAAAAATTGGCGAACGTCCGGATCTTGATAAACCGCCGCCATCAAATCATCATAACGTTGATTTAAGTTACGCTGGTTCATTAACGTTTTTAAAGTATCAGAAATATTCTCCATCCTTAGCCCTCCTTATCAGTATTTGAATCTAACTTGGCAACCCGTTCTGCCAGTTGCTTACGTTGAGCCTCGGTCAACTGATTCGTGCCACTTTTAGCATTCGTCGGTTTGCTTTGTTTTTGGGCCCACTTCGGCATAACTTCTTTACGCGTTGGCCGTTGATTACGGCGGTTGTTTTTCCGTGCCGGCTGCTTAGGTTGTTGACGTTGTTTCAAGTACGCCAAAGCCGCTTCCGGTGTGGCAATATCGTGTTGCCGCCAATCATTGGCCACGGTTTCTAACAAATTACGGTTAAGCGCTGCTAACTCGCGATTTTGTAACAAGTAATAAATCACCATGTTGATGACGGCATTCGGTAAAATCCCGCCATTAACCAGATCATGCACTAAGCGATTTTCACCGCTAGTCACAAAACCATGCTTTTCTTTTTTGAGCGCATCCAAAAATTCATATGGCGGCGTTTGCTTGGCTAAATCAATCAATTGTTGTTCGGGCGCTGTCAACTGGCCGGTCGTCTTAGTGGCCGGCGCCGCTGAAGTGGTTGACGCAGTTTCAGTCGTTGGTGCCACCGTGGGCATCGCCGCTGGTCGTTCGTAACGTCGCGCAATCAACAGTTTTAACTGGCTCTCATCAAATTGACCGGTCGTTAAACTAGCGACTTCACTAATCAACTTGGCCATTTCGACTTCATTAATCCCGTAGACCCGACTTTCCGTCATAATCAATTGCCGGGAGCTCGCAACTTGTTTTAGGTCGACGTAATTTTGTTGCAAGATTTGACCGAGCAATTGCCAGTCAAATCCATCGTCAGTCAAAATTGGCGTCGCATTACCCGTTGGTGCGGCACTCGCCACCTCCGCGCGAGCCGTTTGGACTTGCGTTGGGACATGGGTTACCTTTTGGGCATCGACATGGAAGACGTCCAAAATATTGGCCGTAACTTCGGATGCCTGTTTTAAATCTAACTGCGTTGGTGCAAACTGTTCAGCCAGTTGCTGAAAACGCAACTCACCCACAGTATCTAACAACAAGACACTTAATAAGTCATCGGCAAAAAACTGGTCCGCACTCATCGGTGCTTGCAGCTGATAAATATACAGCTCACCTAATTCGTCGTGCTGATAAAAACTCTTGAGCAGCCCCGTCGCTTCTAACTTACGCCGCGCAGTTAGCACCGTGGGTAAATCAACATTTAAAATGCCGAGTAATTCAGCATGACTGCGCCGATTACTCAATTCATTTTCAGGACTTTGTAAACTACGGAGAGCCGCGTACAAACTATATGCAAGCGGCCCAATTAATGGTAAATACAATTCCGCCACAATGGCTTGTTGCGCCGCACTTAAAGCCAGCGCCCGCGGCACAACTAGCCCAACTTTGGGCGTTAAGTTTGGTTCCGCATTCGGCATCTTGTTCACCATTCTTTTTTATTCATCTTTTTTCGACGACTTGTCAGGCGCTTTGCGCGCTTTCGGGGCGGGCTTAGCCGCCTTGACTTTGTCGCGTTCCATCATATCTTGGAGTTCATTTAAGAAGACATGCATATCTTTAAATTGCCGGTAAACACTAGCAAACCGAATATATGAGATTTCATCAATATCCGCTAGTTTTTCCATGACATATTCCCCGATGACTTGGCTCGAAATTTCATTTTCACCTAAGGCCCGGACTTTATTTTCGACGTCATCAACGATACCGGTCATGGTTTCCATGCTAACCGGGCGTTTTTCGGCCGAGCGAATAATCCCGCGTAAAACCTTCTCACGGTTAAATTCTTCGCGGGCGCCGTTTTTCTTAATGACTAACAATGGCGTTGCTTCGACCCGTTCAAAGGTCGTAAATCGGAAGCCACAGTTTTCACATTCCCGGCGCCGCCGAATAACGCGACCATCATCAGTTGGCCGACTATCAACAACGCGCGAACCATTATGATGGCAGTGTGGACATTGCATAGACTTCTCACCTCATTTTTGACTGTTTTCTTTGCGATTTTTGGTAGTGATCAGGCAGTCGTGGGACTTAATTGCCGCCTGCCGGTTGGGCCGCACAATGCTGGAACGTGGCGGGCACAACTTTGAGCCGAAAACCCGCGTCTCAAAGCTTGGCCTTTCACTAGGCGAGCCCAAAACACTCACCAAGTGAAATTTCACCACTGAGCATTGTGCGGCCCGCCCTCTCGGCTAGATACGGTTCACTTCATAAGTGACCCATAATAAAAATAACTCCGGTTACCCGAACCATCACTAATCATTCGATTACTAATTATTTTAAACCACTAATTGGCAATTCAATACGTTGCTAAACTACACAGCAATTACGACGCATGTACCAATCATTGATACTACTAGTTTACCATAAGCAATTAGTATGAATACCCATTTATAACATTCGTAGTACGAGCCCTTTGCCAACCGAAGTCGCGCGGTGTCGATGTCCTTAGCGAGCGTTTTGTGCTCGGTTAAGACATGGGCCGAGTTAGTAGACTTACGGGTTTTGTAAGGCTACTAACCGCCCTGGGGACCGCTGTTTGGCCCCAGGTCTGCCCCACGGCGCGACTTCAGTTGGCAAAGCGCGGCAAGTACCCGCAAATATTTATTAATTAATAGTTTTCAGCCATTTTAACACGGCGGTTCTTGTTTTATCAACGTTTTGTCCATTATCGATGACGACATCGGCGCGCTGGGCCTTCGTGGTTAACGGTAATTGGCTGTCAATCCGCGCTTGCGCCGCGGCTTCATCCAAGTGGTTGCGGGCCATCAATCGTTGTAATACCACGGCTGGCGGCGCGCTGACCACGATGACTTGGTCGCAAATATGGTCCCAGCCACCTTCAAATAATAGCGGCACGTCTAAAATAATGGCGCGCGGAGCTTTTTTTCCGGCAGCCACGATGGCCGTTAGAATTGCCTGTTGAATGGGCATCCGGGTAATCGCATTTAATTCGGCTAGCTTAGTGGCATCGTTAAAGACTAAGTGTCCAAGCCACGGCCGATTTAAACTGCCATCCGCCAGTAAAACTTGCGGCCCAAAATGCGCGGCAATTGCTTGGGTCGTTGGCATACCGGGTCCCTCAACTTTCCAAGCGATTTTATCCGCATCGACAATTGGCAGTCCTGCCTGCGCCAATATGTTAGAAACCGTCGATTTTCCAGTGGCGATGCCACCGGTTAAGCCTATCAGTTGCGTCATTTACTACTCACCTACAATTGTTGTTCGTGTGGACAAAAATGGGTGCCGCGTTGGGCGACCTTGATTTTTTCAATCAAGGTCCCGCAGCGTTCACACGGTTCGCCTTCGCGGCCGTACACGTGCAGCTGATTTTGAAATTGCCCGGCTTCACCAAATGCCGTGGAAAACGAATGCACCGTCGTCCCATGACCCTTGATGGCCATCGCCATTTCATCAATGATATTTTGGCGTAACGTCGCAATTTCGTCGTCAGTTAATGAATTAGCGGGGCGCATCGGATGAATCTTACTCATCCAAAGCGTTTCATCAGCATAAATATTGCCAATGCCGGCAATTTTACTCTGATCCAAAATTAGCGGTTTAATCATCTTTTTTGACTTGGCGAAAATGTCCGTCAAATAAGCGATGGTCAGTTGGTCGGCCACTGGTTCGGGACCAATCGTTTTGAGCCCGGCCACCGTGACTTCTTCACCGGTTGGCACTAAGGTCATCCGGCCAAACTTGCGCGTATCATTGTAAAGTAAGTCGCGGTCATCGGTGAGATGAAAGACGACGTGCGTATGTTTAGTACGCCCCTCATCTTGAGGCACGACATTATATTTACCTTCCATGCGCAAATGTGACACCATCGTCAGCCCATTGCCGAAGCGGAATAACAAATACTTTCCCCGCCGGTCGACTTTTTGAATCGTTTGGCCAGCTAAGCGTTGCTTAAAACTTTCAACGTCGTTATTAATAATTTTTGGCCAGTAAACATCGATACTGCTAATCGTGGCGCCCTTAACGAGTCGGTTCAACCCGCGCCGAACGGTTTCAACTTCTGGTAATTCTGGCATACGTTCACTTCCTATTTTGCATCGTACCAAGTATTGCCGAAATGACTTTCGACTTTTAATGGCACTTCCAATTGCACCGCGGAATCCATAACACTTGGTACTAATTTTTCCAAGACGGGGATTTCGTCGGCCGGTGCTTCAAAAATCAATTCATCATGCACTTGTAATAACATCGTCGCTTGTAAACCGGCTTCTTTGAGTTTCGCTTGCATGTTGATCATCGCAATCTTGATGATATCCGCGGCACTCCCTTGAATTGGCGTATTCATCGCCGTCCGTTCCGCAAAAGAGCGTGCGTTGAAAGACTTGGCGTTGATGTCTGGCAAGTACCGACGCCGATGGGCAATCGTTTCCACGTAGCCTTGGTCGTGCGCTTTTTTGACGATTTCATCCATATACGCTTTGACGCCGGGATATTCTCGGAAATACGAGTCAATGAACGCTTTGGCTTGTTTCCGGGTGATTCCGATATTTTGTGACAAACCGTAATCGCTAATCCCGTACACAATCCCAAAGTTGACCGCTTTAGCTTGCCGGCGAATATTGGGCGTTACTTTATCTGGCGAGTCCAAATTAAAGATGCGCATCGCGGTCGCCGCATGGATGTCGTCGCCTTCTTTAAAGGCCGCTTGCATATTCTCATCATGAGTAATGTGCGCTAAGACCCGCAGTTCAATTTGCGAATAGTCTGACGAGAAAATTTGCCAACCATCATGACTCGGCACAAAGGCTTGACGAATCTTACGCCCTTCTTCTAATCGTACCGGAATATTTTGTAAGTTCGGGTCAACCGATGAAAGGCGCCCCGTTTGCGTCAACGTTTGTAAGTACCGAGTATGGACTTTTTGGTCACTCGAGTGAATGGCGTCGAGTAAGCCTTCCACATACGTCGATTGAATTTTTGAAATTTGACGATATTTCAAGATATTATCAACGATTGGTGCTTCCGGTGCTAATTTTTCTAACACATCAACGGCTGTTGAATAACCGGTCTTCGTCTTTTTGATGACGGGTAATTTCATCTGTTCGAATAAAATATGCCCGAGTTGTTTGGGCGAATTAATGTTGAATTCCTCGCCCGCTTCGTTATAAATCGTTTGTTCGATTTCAGCTAGGCGTTCTTTGAATTGACTCCCCATCGCTTTAAGGGTATCGGCATCGACCTTAATCCCAGCCATTTCCATTTGAGCCAAAACTAAAGCCATTGGTTTTTCAATATCGTGATATAACGGTGTTTGTTCATTCTCATCGAGCTTCTTTAATAGTTCGGGCTTCAATGCCGCCATCGCTGCTAATTTCCGGGCTAAATGACTGAAGAAAATATCATCATCGTCGGGAATCGCCCGTTTGACGCCTTTGCCATAGACCGTTTCATCGGTTGGCAATTCCGTATAACCGTGTTGTTCCGCTAAGTTGCCTAAATCATTACTGTTATCATTCGTATCCAGCAAGTATGAAACGAGCAACAAGTCAAAGTCCACGGCCTTAAGCGTCAAGCCTAACCGGTGCAGGCCAACGATCGTCCGTTTCATGTCAAAGACATCTTTTTGAATCGTCGAGCTAGCCAAAATGTCGGCGACCGCTGGTGTCATCAATAATTCCACGTCACGACTAATGTACCAGTGGCCGTCAAAGCCTAGCGCAAAACCCGCAAACGCCGACGTGTGGTAGTTAGGCGTTGGCATTTCCAAGTAAAAATCAACGTGATCTTTGAATTGCGCCAAATCGCCCAAATTTTCTTTGGTTAAAACGGTATATTCAATCGGCGCCGCGGGTTCAGCGGACTGCACGTTCAACTTCTTCAAAAATGATTGAAAATCCATTTCCGTGTAAAATTCAGCCAACGTTTCAATGTTGGGCCCTTCGTAAGCTAAATCAGCTAACCCAACGGCAATCGGCGCATCGCGTTTGATGGTCGCTAAGACTTTCGCGCGCGTCGCCAAGTCATGGTCCTCAATTAAATGTTCTTTCATCTTGCTCTTTTTCATGCCGTCAATATTTTCGTAGACACCTTCAATTGAGCCGTATTCTTTGAGTAACTTGAGGGCCGTTTTTTCACCGACTTTGGTAACCCCGGGATAATTATCAGAAGTATCGCCAGTGAGCCCCTTCATATCAATAATTTGCGCGGGCGTAATCCCGAGCTTTTCTTGGACATGTTCGGGGGTATAGCGTTCCACTTCAGAGACCCCTTTGACCGTCACGGCGACCGTCGTATGGTTGGTCGTTAATTGCGTTAAATCACGGTCCCCGGTAACGATAGTCGTCGTATATCCGGCCGCATCGGCTTGACCCGCCAAGGTCCCGATGATGTCATCGGCTTCGTAGTCTTTAAGCTTGTAATGTTGAATGCCATAAGCATCTAATAATTTTTCAATGTAGGGCATCTGTTCAGAAAATTCGCCGGGGGTCTTGGCCCGGCCACCCTTATAGTTATCGAACATTGCCGTCCGAAAAGTCGTTTTACCGGCATCGAAAGCCACTAACATATCCGTTGGTTCAACCGCTTTAATCATGTGGTCGAGCATCGTATTGAAGCCGTAAATGGCATTGGTGTGCAATCCATCCGCGTTAACGAAACGATCCAGTTGATTATGCAGCGCGAAAAACGCTCGAAACGCGACGCTATTGCCATCGATCAATAATAATTTTTTTGCCATTAATTTGCGCTCCCTTGAGTCGAAGTATTTCCTTAATTGTACCAAAAAAACGCCAACTAGTGGTAGTTTCGGCGGTTAGCTCCTAAATCGTCAGCGTTTTAGCAGTCAGCCTAAAAAAAAGAGCCCAGCCATAGCTGAACTCTTGCATGAATTTTAAATTAATCGCGGCTTGAGCCAGCGAAGATTTGAACGAAGTATAGGAACAAGTTAACGAAGTCCAAGTAGAGTTGCAAAGCACCGGAAACGGCTAACCCGGTTGACGAAACTTGGTCACCATATTTCAAGTACATGTTCTTCATGTTGTTAGAATCCCACATTGATAACCCGGCAAAAATCAAAACACCGATAAATGAGAAGACGTAACTAATCGCAGCACTTTGTAAGAACATGTTAACGATTTGTGCGACCAGCAATCCAATTAAAGCGGCAAATAAATGCGTGCCTAGCTTGGACATGTCGCGCTTGCTCGTTAACCCGATGACTGCCATCGTCCCAAAGACGGCCCCGGCGGCAAAGAACGCACCGGTTAAAACAGCTTTGGTGTATAACGCCAAGGTAACGGACATTTCAACCCCGAAAATCACGGCAAACAGCATCAATAAAGTAAAGCTGGCCGCGGGATTGCGCGTCGCATTCTTTTGAATCCCACCAATCATCGCAAACATGCTGACGATAAAGATAATCAACATAATCATGGGATGGGTACTGAACAACGCATTAATTTGCGCTTGGAAAACCGTCATGGATAATGCGACTGAAATCGCTGAAACTAAAACGGCTAACGTCATGAAACCGTACATCTTAGTTAAGAAGCTCCGCAAGCCGACTTGGGTATTAATCGTCTGGGGTTGCGGATCATTTTGAAAATTATTCATAGAATCCCTCTTTCACCTAAAACTTGAATACAAACTCCTGATCTGAGTTCAAAGCACTAATTGAGTGGCAATCATTGCCGTCACTAACGCTGGGTCAGTGACCAACCTCACGCTAGTTTTTCAATTGTGTGGTCGAAAATTAACATCTCAATCAGTCACCTCAACTTTCTTGACATCTAGTGTATCAGATTAGTCAGGGAAGGTAAAACAGTTTGTACATGTGAATTCTATAAGAATTTCTTATATTCAAGAAAGCGATGCCATTTTTAACTTTAGTATCAACGACTATTCAATTACACATTTACTTTTGGAAATTTTTTTAATCTCTCTAAATAGATTTGACAGACCTTACGTAAATATAAAGTGTAGACATGTTCCAGCCACTTCATTGATTCTTACTTTTAGCATAGTAAAAATGATTTGTACAGCATTCAGCAAACCCTATTTATCCATATTAAACAAGAGGTGAGGTATGTGAAAAAGCTATCCGAAAGATTTGTTAAAAAAAGCATCGAAGCCTTTATCATGGGTATCGAAATTTATAACAAGCCTACTCTTCGCTATAGAATTGAGGGCTTTTCGTTTTTTGTAATCAATGCTTGGGAATTGATGCTGAAAGCCGAGTTGCTGAAGCAAAACATCAATATCTATTATAAAAACCAACCTTCAAGAACACTTAATATCACGAATATTATTAACAAAGTCTACACGGATAAAAATACGAGGATCCGACTAAATCTTGAAAAAATAGTTGAACTTCGTAATTTAAGCACTCACTATATCACTGAAGACTATGAAGTTAAGTATGCGCCATTGTTTCAGGCATGTGTCTTAAACTTCACAAACGAAATCAGAAAATTTCATGACATTGACCTGACGGAATACATGCCACAGAATTTTTTAACAATATCCACTCGATTTGAACCACTGTCTGACGAACAAATTAAATTGAAATATCCACCTGAAATCGCAGAAAAATTCATTACTCAAGCAAATGAAATTGACGTCTTGAGTCGGGAATATGATTCAGATAAATTTTCAATCAATATCAGGCAAAATCTTTACATCTCTCGAAAAAAAGGAGCAGCTGATTTCACCATTAATATCGATAATACATCAGAAAACAAAGTTGCCATAGTCAAAGAAATAAAGGATCCATCTGATACTCATAAATACTCCTTTAATACAGTGATTAGTGCCGTTCAAAATCGATTAGTAAAAAAGAAAATAATATTGGACTATACACCTGGCTTCAACCAATACATTTTGAAAATGATTATTGACTTTTACAACGTAAAACAGAATCCTAGCTTTGCTTTTCAACACGTCATTGGAAAACAACAAAGTTACACTTACTCTCAAGGTTTTGTTGAATTCATCGTGAGCGAGATTGCAAGAAATCCTAGCACATTTGTTGCAAGTCTTAAGGCGCAAAAAAAAGATAACCCCAGGCACATAGGAATTGCTCAGTACATAATTGTACCTACCCCATTTGGGACCCAGTGTTATTCCTTCCCGAGTTATCTTTTATCCTATATTAACCAAAAATACAATTGTAGTCAATCATATCGTTCACACATACACAAAAAACACACTGCCTCATCAAGACTGCAGTGTGTTCACATCAAACAATTATTTCATTTGATCTTCGTAAATCTTTTCATATTTTTGAATATCGCCGGCGCCCATGAAGACGACTACGGCATCATGATAAGCCGTTAATGCACTCATATCATCGGTCGTAATGATTTCGCCGCCGTTTGGTAACTTGGCTGCTAAGTCTTTCGAAGAAACATCGCCGCTCTTTTCACGCGCGGAACTAAAGATATTCGTCAAGAAGACATGGTCCGCTTTGCTCAAGCTAGCCGCAAACCCGTCCATTAAGGCTTTCGTCCGGGAATAAGTGTGCGGTTGGAAAACGGCTAAGATTTCTTTGTCGGGATACTTTTGACGAGCGGCATCTAACGTCGCTTTGATTTCAGATGGATGATGCGCATAATCATCAATCATGACCATATCGCCCACGGCATGTTCTGAGAAGCGGCGTTTAACCCCACTGAAGTTCAACAATTCTTTGCGAATCTCATCTAAGTCCACTTTTTCAAAGTAAGATACCGCGATAACGGCCGTACTATTCAAGACGTTATGTTCACCGAACAATGGAATTTCAAATTCACCTAAAGATTCATCGTGATATTTGACTTCAAACGAAGAACCCTTCGTGGTCCGTTTGATGTTAACCGCTTGGAAATCATCCCGGTCTTTCGTCCCGTAATAATAAATTGGCGTTTCAACATCTAATTCACGCAAACTTTCGTCGTCGCCCCAGGCAAAGATACCTTTTTTGACTTGGCTACCGAATTGCGCAAACGCCGACCGCACGTCATCCAAATCTTTATAATAATCAGGATGGTCAAAGTCGACATTCGTCAGGATGGCATAATCAGGATGGTAAGCGCAGAAATGACGCCGATATTCGTCAGCTTCAAAGACGAAGAAGCGCGCATCCGGAGTGCCTTTCCCGGTCCCATCACCAATTAAATAACTCGTTGGGGCAATATTGCTTAAAACATGGGAAAGTAAGCCGGTCGTTGACGTTTTACCATGGGTCCCAGCGACCCCAATACTCGTGTAGCCTTCCATCAATTTACCTAAAAATTCATGGTAACGATAAACGGGCAAGCCCATCGCCCGGGCTTTTTTGATTTCAGGATGATCATCGGTAAATGAGTTCCCAGCAATCACGGTCAAGCCTTCATGAATATTGGCTTCGTCAAAAGGTAACATTTTGATGCCGGCTGCGGCTAACCCTTTTTGCGTAAACGTGTATTGTTCAATATCGGAGCCTTCAACTTGGAAGCCCTTATCATGCAAAATCAAGGCTAAGGAACTCATCCCAGAACCCTTAATACCTACAAAATAGTAAACTGTGTCTTTATCCATTGTTGTACTAATCTCCCATGTTTGCAATTCGACCCAAAAACGGTGAATCGTTTAATTTTTTGATTATGAATTAGCTTGTAATTTAGTTAAATCATCGGCACTAAAATAAATATCGCGTGGTTTCGACCCTTTAGCTGGTGAAACATAGCCACGGCCTTCTAAATCGTCAATGATATTAGCTGCACGATTATAACCGACCGAGAATTTCCGTTGCAACTTCGACGTTGACACGGTGTCTTCCTCGGCTAAATAAGCTAACACTTCGGGCATTAATTCATCTTGATTTTTCGCCGCTTCTTCATGTTTCATCAAGCTATCTGGTTGAAATTCGTAATGCGGCGCTGCTTGATCACGCACATATTGGGCAATGTCATCAATTTCACTGTCGACATACGTCCCTTGCAGACGAATCGGCGTACTTTGGCCATTTCCGAGATATAACATATCCCCACGACCAAGTAAGCGTTCGGCCCCACTGGCATCTAAAATCGTTCGTGAGTCAATTTGACTGGCGACCATAAAGGCGACCCGGGTTGGAATATTATTTTTAATCAAGCCAGTCACGACATCCACACTAGGACGTTGCGTGGCGACTAACAAATGAATTCCGGCAGCCCGCGCCTTTTGGGTGATGCGGGCAATATAATCTTGCACTTCACTGGAAGCGACCATCATCAAGTCCGCCAATTCGTCGATGACAATGACGATATATGGCATCTTCAAGCTTGGTTCATGGTGATCTTCAGCTAACTGATTAAATTGCTCGATATTCCGCGCGCCACCAGCCGCCAATTTGTCATAGCGATTGTCCATTTCATCCACGACCCACTTCAACGCAGCCGAAGCGGCTTTCGGTTCTGAAATCACTGGCGCAATCAAGTGTGGCACCTTATCATATGGTGCCATTTCAACGGCCTTCGGATCAATCAACAAGAGTTTGACTTCTTGCGGATTGGCCTTATACAGCAATGATACCAAAATACTATTAATAAACACCGATTTACCAGAGCCAGTGGCCCCAGCAATTAAACCGTGCGGCATCTTCCGCAAGTCCGTCACTTGTGGTTGGCCGAATAAGTCGACCCCTAGCGCCACGGTTAATGGTGATTTGCTTGTTTTGAATTTTTCGGAGTTTAAAACTTCCGACAACATTACCGGCCGCGACTTCTTATTCGGAATTTCAATGCCGACCGTGTTACGACCAGGAATCGGAGCTTCAATCCGAATATCTTTAGCCGCTAAGGCCAACTTCAAATCATCATTCAAATTGGTGATTTTGCTGACTTTGACCCCGCGGGCTAATTTCACTTGGAATTGCGTGACGGTCGGTCCAATAGTCCAATCGACCACGTTAGCATCCACACCAAAGGCATCCAGCGACTCGTCTAAGGCGCTGGCCTTACTTTCAATCCAATCATCCATTTCAGATTCATCCGGCACAACTGGGGCTTTTAACAAGTCTAATGGTGGCAAATGGTACGCCGCCAAAGCTTTATCATCGAGCACTGGTGCGGCCGAATCCGGATTATGGGGTGCTTCTACGGGCGCACTAGTTGGCGCCACCGTTGCTGCTACCGGCATCGGCGCCGTGGTCGTCGGACTAACTGGCCGTGCGGGCGTAATTGCGCGCGGGGCCGGCGTTGGTTGCACGCGTGGTTGCGCGCCAACCGGTTGATAAGGTTCTTCAGCTTGCGCAGACGTAGTAGCGGTTGGTGACACCGTGGTAGTCGTTGGCGTCGTGGTATTTTCTACCGTAGCCGCGGTCGTCACACTCCCCTCCTCCGCTTTAGGCGCATCCTTAAATAACGCCAAATCAGATTGGGCATTGTGCTCCTCGGTCATAATATCGCCTAACGACAAGCCTAAGCCATGCGTTGGCGCCGTGCTTGGCGCAGTTGACTCCGCTTCAGCATCAGCCACGGCCATCGCCGCTAAACTAGCGACTTGGGCCGGCATCGAACTAGGCGCAGCCAATGACGTTTGTAACGCCGCTACTGCCGCTTCATCAGGTTCAAATACCGTGGTCGGATGCTGAAGAGCGGCCATCGACTGTTGCGCCGCTTTAGCACCAACACTGTCGGGCGTAAAGACTTCAGTTGCCACTGCTTGAGTCGTTTCAGTAGCTGTCGGGATTGATCGTGCGCGACTCGCTGAGGCAGAAGCCGGGGTCGTTACAGCAGCTGACTGCGGTTGTAACACTTCAGTTGGGGCCGTCGTTGACGTGACCGCTGCCGTTGACGCAGCAGAAGACTGCGGCTGAATGACTTCAGTCGGAGCTGTCGTTGACGCAACTGCTGATTGCGGCTGCAACACTTCAGTTGGGGCCGTCGTCGAAGCAACCGTTGCTTGAACGGTCGTTTGCGGCGCAATCACTTCGGTTGGAGCGGCCGTCGTCGCGGTGGCTTGCGGTTCAAAGGTGACCGTGGGTTCTGCCGCCGTGGCCGCCTGACTTAATTCAGGGTGGGCCAAGTCGACTAGTTCCAAATGATCATCGGTAACTTTAGCCATCAAAAAGAAGCTGTCGGGGGCTTTATGTAAGCTTGCTTCAACTTCCAAGTAGTTCGTCTGGTCGCTGTCCACGATCACCCCACCGGTTGCTAACGCCGGACTGATTTGAGCCGGAATTTGCGACGGATGGAAACTGCCATGCGTGCCACTGTTAAAGAGCTCCGCCTGGCTAGTGGCGCTGGTCGGAGTCGTTTGCGGCTTAACTGGCGCGGCTGACGAGACGGGCCGTACCGCTTGTGAGACGACCGGCTGGGCTTGACTAGTGGCGGCCGAAGCCGCACTGGTTGATTGACTGGCGGCCGAAACGGGTTTATTTGGTTTTACAATTGGATATTTCCGGAAAAAAGCCGGGCCATCATAATGGTTCATTTCAATCATCCTAATCAATAAGGTTAAGCATCAAACAACGTTTGCGCCCGTTTAAAGTCAAATGGTTCGCCAACGGGTTGATAATCAGCTGGCAAGATTAAAGCGCCCGGACGTTGTGGTGCGTTTGGTAATTTCAATTCGCGACCGGAAACGATCATGCCGTCACTTTCGATGCCTCGTAATTCACCGGGCCAAATAATTAAGCCATCCGGCATCATCGCACCAACTTTAGCAACCACGACCAAAATATCAGCTGCCATGTTCGGTGAGCCACTGACGATTTGGACCGTTTCAGTATCGCTGACCCGGGTTTTAGTTACTTTTAAATGGTCTGATTTTGGGTGGGCTTCAGCGGATTCAACATAACCCACCACAAACTTCGGGTCATCATCGACCACGAGTTCCGCTTCAAAATCATTAGCCGTTAATAATTGATTTAATTGGTCGACCTGTTCCGCGGTCAAATGCACTTGACCGTTCACTTCTAATTGGCCGAGGGTCTTCGAAACGTCAAAAAAGTTATAACCTAAAGTTTCACCAGTAGCGGTGTCACTAATACGCGTGACATTTTGATGGGTTTCAATTTTTTGGTCAGCGGTATCTGGTCGTAAAATAGCGATCAACGTATCGCCTAATTCAGTTGGATTGTAGCTTGTAATTAACATGTGAATCCCCTTTGCTCTCATTTTAGCGTTCAATTTAATATTATAGCCTATTTTGACTAATTCTTACTGATTAATTATGACTTTTCTTTATCAAAAGTATTGGTGGTATACCTAATTAACAAATTCATGCTAATCACTAGTAAGCACGCATTAAAAAACACACTATTTATTTTAGCATACTCCCCCGCGATTCTTAGAAACATGTGCCGACAAGTTTGCGACCAACTAAAAAAACGCCGGTCACCTTTTACCTAGTGAACCCGCATTTTTAATCGTTCTAGTCAGCCGACTTGAGCAGCCTAACACCAACATTATCGACCAACAGTGGCGAATTTTCGGCACCCTCGCTAATATTTTTATGATTGTGAACGCATAAAAGTAGTTATCCGGCGCAATTATATGATAATTTTTTGTATTTTTGCCCGAATCATTGGTATACTATTTCTGAACTTAAAAATATCCCAAGTTGAGTTGGTCGAAAGGAGCACGCAACATGCACAAACAAATTCAATATGGCGGCTTATTAGCGGTTGGGATGGCTGGTCTGGCCGGTGGTTTTTCCGTTGGCGGGCTTCTCAAGCGCCTGCGCCGACCAACCCCTAACCAAATTCTGAACCAAGTCAAACGGGCTTTCTTAAAAGAAGCGCCCATTGAAGGTTCATGGATTGAAATGAAAAAAGCCCCGTTACAAAAATTTGCCTTACGGACAGACGTTTACTATGGCGGTATCACTCGCTATGAAGACGGCCAACTAGTCCAATACGAATTTTTAGCCGATGCGAATACGGGTAGTATTTTAGATATTTATCGACTTTAATTATTTAAACGGGTGCCCCGGTGATTAGCTTGGCACCCGTTTCGTCCATAAAAATCGTAAAAATAGCAATGCGCGCCTGATGAAGTTTTAACTTCGTCAGACGCGCATTTTTGAATTGACCTACTGATATTACTGGGCCCAATAACCACTCAATCGACCGACTGTAATGGAATCGTCCTGAAAGTGGCGTTAACGGACGTCTTTTGAGACTTGGGTTTCAAGATCATCATAAGCGAGATTCAAGACCGCCTCTCAAGCTCGGACCGGTCCCATTACGGTCAGCCAATTGCGGCAATAACCAACTATTAGAAAGACCCTGTTGCGACCCCAGCGCCCAAAATGACGCCCGGTAATTTTGCGTCGCCGTATAAAAAATACCATGCTGTTGAATTGAAAACTCATCAATCTTAGCGCCGGTCTCCGTCACAATGGGATGGTTGATCAAATAATCGCCGCGCTTTGTCCAGGGCGTCCGATTTTTTTGATAATCATTTTTCGTGATACGTACCGTACTGGCTAAAATCGGATGACCACTCGTCATCAAATTCACTCGAACGGCCCCCGTTGGCGACAGCGACAGACCGCCCAAACATAACATCACGACCACCAACAATCCGCCAATAACTTTCACCATTATTTGTCCGTGTCGTTTCAAACAAATCACCTATCTTCCCAATTGGTTAGTCCGTATTTGCAATTAACCACATGTCTAATGTTAATTATACTAAGATACTGGGAAGTGGGACCCCAGCAGCATCGGGCTAGCTCGCATGCGGTGCTAGTCCCAAACCATCCTGACCACTGAACCGAAACAGCTTTCCTAATCGCTTCACTAATCCTTAATGTGCTAAATACCAGGCCTGAATTTGTTGGGCGGTCACCGCGGGCAAGTACCGGACTTCCACCAATTCCTCGCCATTGCCACTGCGCAATGAAACGTTCAAATGCGCCAAATTTGTTCTTGCCATCCAAATACTTTGGTGGACCCCAACCGCTTGGACTTTAGCGCGGGGCACCAGCCAAACTTGACGCCGAAACCAAGTCCCCGTCTGCAAGACTAATAAGTCGGCATTTAGCGTGGCCGCCCCCATTTGGTGGCCAGCATACCAGCCTTGCAAGCACGCCAAAACTAGCCATAATGGCCAACTCATGAGTACCCACTTTAAAAATACGGGGCGCCACCAAGCTAAGCCACCACTCAAGACCGCTAAAACACCGAACCACGCGATAACATTATTGCGGATCAATGCAAATTTCGCCCGCCCGGTTAAGTTAGTCAACGGTGGTAACTTGGTCGGTAACCAGTCAATGACCGGTTGCAAAACGGCTAATGCCTGATTTTGAGGTACTACGGGTAACAATAATAATTGATCATCGTCGTCGCTAGCCCCCACTTGACTCGCAGATAACACTTGCACGGTCATCAAATGTAACCATTGCCGTAAGACCGTCTGTTTGAATTTAACGGCCTGAATCTTAGTTCGACGAATATTAGCTTGATTCCGGTCAAAAAAGCCGTGCGTCACCGTTAAATTAGCCGGTGTGACCGCCAAGGTAAAATGATAATACTTTTGAATCACGTTCAAGTATGACGCGACCAATCCTAGTATGACGACGCTGACGAGCAGCAGGCCCCATTCCCACGGTTCAAAATGCGCCACCAAGCCACTGACCATGTCCCAAGTATGGCCATTCAACCAACGACTACCCTCACCCACTAACCAAATCAAAGCGATGACGATGGGAATAATTCCAATTGAGCTTAAAGCGTACAAATTCAAATCATGCCAAGCCACTTCAATCGCTGGTGATGTCGCACTGGTTGCAGCGACTGGTTCAACCTTCGTATCCACCGCGGCCGCTTCCACTGCCTCATCCGGCCGGTCTTTCATCGTGACTGCGATTGCATGCTGTTGTGCCAAATAATCGCCGACGGTTTGCGTCACTAGCGGCAACTTGATGCCATCTTCATCATCGACCCGTTCCGCCGTGGCAATGGTGACTTGCTCTAAATGTAACGGTCGCATGAACCAGCGTTGTTGACGCTGAACGGCTTGAATTTGACGATAAGGTAAGTGATGCACCTCCCGGAAAATAATGCCTTCATGAATCGTGAGACCAGTGGCGGTGATTTGATACGTGAAGCACCAATATCGTAAGCCGGCATCGACGACGGCCACCACAAATAAGGCGCCCATGCCAACAAGCACGGCTTGCCAGTACCGATCACGGAGATGCAACAATCCGGTTAACCAGAACACCCCGACGGCGAGGAAAAACGCCATTTGGACACTCTCATATAAAAATTGTAATAACGCCCATGCTGACAAATGTTTAGTTTTCATCGACTGACACCTGCGCTAATTGCATGATTTTTTCGCGCAATTGATTGGCGACCGTGGGCGTAACGCCATCAATATCATAACTATCGGCCGCGGTCGCAATCGAAACCGCTTGTAAGTGATTGAGCTGTAACAGCGGTCCGGCGTTCAAAGTGACATTCTGAATGCGACTGATTGGAATCGCGATGGTTTGTTTGAAAATAACCCCGTGGCGAATCGAAACTTCATTTTCGGTAATCGCATATCGCCAAAAGGCATAACGATATGGTATTAAGGCAAGTTCGACCACGACATCTAAAATACTTAAGATCAGCGCGGCTAGTGGTAGCCACCACCACCAATGCCAAATACTCTGGGCGCCCCATAGTGCAGCAGTAATGACCAAGTCAACTAGGCCACTAATGATGGCACTGCTCAGCCAAACTTTTTTAATCGTTACTGGTAATTGTTGTGTCATAATTTCCCCGTTCCCCTTTAAATCAGTCTTGCGGTCCCCACCGCAATTAGTTCATTAAGCGTACCATTAATCGGCACACGAAAAAAGAGTCCCCCGCAGGCAACTCCATTCGCTTAATTATTTAGTTGGAAAAGTGGCGATAATTTTATAAATTGGCCCATGAATACTAAATTTTTGTTCGTATTCCGTTTCCACATTTTCTTCGGGCGTCACGACCGCATGTAAATCGAGCCACACCTGTTCAAAGTGTAATCCAAAATTATTCATGCTCGTTAATGAGAATTCAAACAAGCCCCGATTATCGGTCTTAAATTCAATCTGGCCGGCTGGTTTTAAGACTTCTTGATACGCTGCCAAGAACGACTTATACGTTAACCGGCGCTTCTCATGGCGAGATTTAGGCCATGGATCGGAGAAGTTCAAGTATAACCGGTCAATTTCATTCGGTTCGAAAAAGGCCGTCACGGCTTGCCCATCGGCGTGGCACAATTGCAAGTTTGGCAAGGGTTCTTCAACCAATTTGCGTAAAATCACCGCAATGACCGACGTTTGAATTTCAATGGCGATGTAGTTGATTTCAGGATGTTGCTTGGCCATCTCAATAATGAATTGACCCTTCCCACTGCCGACTTCGATTTGAATCGGTTGCGGCTTGGCAAAACGCGTTTGCCACTTGCCCCGCAAATCGGCGGGCGTTTCCGTAATTAATTCTGGGTGAGCGTTGATTAACTTGGGCGCCCATGGTTTGTTCCGTACACGCATAAATTTTTCTCCTTATTCCATAAAACAGCCGCGAATTCCGAGTGGGACTCGCGGCTAAGTGACCTTTTCTTAGACTTCGTATTGCGATAACTCTTCTAAGAAAATAATTTCATGATTCATTTTGTGATACTGATTACGATAATAATTATCTTTAATATTCAGCAATAGATTAATCTTAGCGTACCAGACAACCCGCGTTTGTAAATCCGGGGTCATCGTTTCGCCATATTCACTGAACCACGCTTGCCAGTCCGCTAATGGCACGTATTCACAGAGCAACATACTAATATCTGACGCTGGGTCCGCAAAACGCGCGGAATCCCAGTCAACTAAATAAAGTTGTTCTGACTCTGAACGCAACCAGTTCTTGTGGTTTAAATCACCATGACAGACCCGATAATCCGAGATTGGCAACGTTGGTAACGTGCCTTTTAACTCGTTTAAAATCCGGACCATCAAAGGATGGTGCCGTAAATCATCTGGCAAATCGCTTAAATATTGTTGAATAAATTCATGTGGTCGCACGACTTGGCCGCCGACCTTACGTAACATCCGATGAAGCAACTTGGAATTGTGCACACGTGCCAATAAATGCGCTACATCAGGTAGCTGCATTTGTTGCTTAGTTAAAGTTTGACCATTCAGCCATTCTTGGGCGGTTAACGTATCTCCACTTGAGATTCGTTTGGTCCAGATTAACCGCGGGGTAATTTCTTCCATCGACAGCGCCGCTAAAAACGGCGAAGCATTACGTTTCAAGAACAACCGTTGTTGATTCTTTTTGCCCATGAAGGCTTTATTCGTATTGCCATAAATCGGATATATATCCCAGCCGTCATCAAGTTCGAAATCCATCAGCCCCACTCCTCTCAAATTATTTAAAAATCATTATTTCAAATTGACTTAACAATCACATTTTAAAGACCAAAGCAGTCGCCGTCAAGTCTTTTTAATCGTTGTGCCATCAACGTTTTAACGCAATCTCAGCTTGGCATACCAAGCAACTAAGAGATAGATTTCAATTGCGTTAATGACCACTAAAATGCCAACTTGAGCCAACGTTGCGTTGCTTAACCAAACCGCAATCACGAAAATAACTGCAGTCGTCGTTAAAATCGTCGTCAACAGCCGTTGGAAGTTCGCCAGCCGTTGTTTAGCGACTAGCGGATAAATGTGCGTAAAGACTATATTATCGTATCGCTTATAAAACGGCAACAACTGAAAGCCAATCAAGTAAAGAAAGACCGCGTCTAAGGCCATCGCTAACCAGCCGTGACCGCTAAAATACAACAAGATGGCGCCAATAATCGTTAAGCGCGCGACTAACCCACTAAATTCGGTGCCGCGAATCATCCCGCGACTGAATAAGTAACCAAAGGCATGTTGCTGGTCTTTGGGTAACCATTGCAACGTCCAGTCCAAATACTTGCGCCGCTTGACCGAGCCTTGGACCATGGGCACATCCGTAAATAAATTAAAGAAGCGATAAATGCCGAGCATCCGATTAGCTTCTAACTTAATGTCATCACGCCAAGCAACTACCGTTTTCGGCCACACTTGCGCATGCCAATACCGTTGGCCGGCCGCAATAACTAAGGCTAACACCAGCCCAAGCCATGGGGAAACTGCCAAGCTCAACGCGATGGTAATCAGCGCTAGCCCCCAGTTCAAGAGTTGTGACCACCGCTTTTGTTGCGGCGTTAACCGGTACAAATGCGTGATATATAACGTCAACTGGCTGTCTTTTAACGCCACTTGGGTCACTAATAAGGCTAACAAACTCAGCCCACTCAACCGGTCGACCAACATGAGAATTGGCATCGTTAACGCCACTAAACAAATTTGGACCGCTTGCGCCAACCACCAACTATAACGCCACGCTTTAACCAAGTAACCGTGTAAATCATGTTCGCGCGGTAATAAGAATACCGCATCGGCCGGCTCAAGTAAGGTCGCCACACGACTAATCGACAACCCCAGCCATAAAATCAAACCAACCACCACGACAATCCAAGTCTGTTGCGGACTGACCGTTTTTAACCAATTCGAATACGCCAAGCCCAGCCCGCCGACAAAAAACATCAACGCGATGACAAAATGATCATTAAAAACTAAGCGTAAATAATGCATCATTTGCCGTAAGTGGCGTTGTAACCGGGTCGTATATAACTCATTCATCCCGGGTCACCCCAGTCAAGGACAAGTAAATGTCATTTAAGGAGTCGCCACTATCGGGATAATTAGCCTTGATTTCTTCAAAGGTGCCTTGCGTTTGAATCTCACCGGCATGTAACAAGACAAAGCGGTCACAAAATTTTTCAGCCGTATCCAACACGTGAGTCGACATTAAGACGGCCGCCCCGTGACTTTTGACCTCGGCAATCAAGTTCAATAAGTCGTGAACAGCTAACGGGTCGAGCCCCAAAAACGGTTCGTCGATAATAAATAACTTTGCGTTAGTGATGAAAGCACAGACAATCATCACTTTTTGTTTCATCCCTTTAGAAAAGTTCGCCGGGAACCAGTCTAATTTATTATCGAGCCGGAAAATTTTTAATAATTCGTTCGCCCGTTGCCAAGTCGCCGTCTGGTCCAAGCCATAAGCTAACATGGTCATTTCTAAATGTTCTTTTAAAGTTAATTCTTCATATAAAATAGGTGTTTCGGGAATATAAGCAATTTGTTGCTTATACGCTTGGGGATCATTAGCCAATGTCACGTCATTTAAGGCAATTGACCCTTTCATCGGGGTCAATAACCCAATAATATGATTGATCGTCGTTGATTTACCGGCCCCATTGAGGCCAATCAACCCCACTAATTCACCGGCTTGCACGTCAAAACTAATATCTTTTAAAACTGGAATTTGCGAATAGCCGCCAACTAAATGGCTAACCGATAATGCCATAGCGTTAACCTCTTTCTGTTTTTTATCAGTGGGGTCTATTATAGCATAGCTCCCCCGGCAATTCGCCCGTGCTTCTCCCGACGGATGGCCCAGGCATGCCCACCAGCCTGATTTGAAAATTAAAGCGCCCTCATTTTCAATTAGAGTAGTGTATAATGAAACTAAATTTTAGAAAAGAAGGTTATCAGATGACAGCTTTTGAACCTAAACTCGATGCGGATTGCATTTTTTGCAAGATTATTAACGGTGATATTCCGAGCTACACGATTTATGAAGACGACATGGTTAAAGCATTTTTAGATATTTCTCAAGGAACACCCGGTCACACGTTGGTCATTCCTAAGACCCACGTTCCTGACATTTTTGCTTACGACACGGATTTAGCCAGTGCCGTCTTCGCCCGGATTCCAAAAATCGCCCGCGCTATCAAAGCGTCCGACGACCGTATTATCGGGATGAATATCGTCAATAACAACGGCGCGGTTGCTTACCAATCCGTCTTCCACTCACATTTCCATTTGATTCCTCGTTATAGCGATAAAGATGATTTCCGGATGATCTTTAAAGATAACGCGAAAAAATATGACGAAACCGACTACACCCGTTTACAGAATGCCATTAAAGGTGAATTAGCCGACTAGGAGGTGCCCACGTGGCCAAATTTATTCGTAACAGTCTGATTGGTGTGGGGTTGAGCGCAGCGGCCTACATGTTAGTCAATCACAAAACGCCCAAAGCACTCTACACTGACATCAAAGATTATGTGCAAGATGTCTTAGACGCCGCCGACCACTTACAAAGTGCCCGGGAAGATTTCAGCGACGCTTCTAGCAATTTAGGCGTTGAAATGCAACATGCCAGCGACGTTTTAGCCGACATCCAAAATGAAGTCGATCAATTTCAATTCAAAATCGAACCGCATTTAGCCATCATGCAAAAACATGCGGATCATTTACAACAAACGCTCGATAATTTAACACCCAAAGAATAATTATTAGCGTGTGCCCAAAGGCGGTTAGTTTCGACAATAAAAATGATAAAAAACTAAATTGGTGCCTGATGAAATTCAAATTTCATTAGGCACCAATTTTCGAGTGAAGCTTAGTATGTTTTAATTTATCATACGCCACGACGACTTAAATAGGTCGTATACCAAGTCACGGCCAAAACTAGACTGATCAAACCGACAATTATCGTGACATAAACCGCCGCCAAACTTATCGTACTCATCAGCATAATGAGCACCCCGACCAAGACGCCCAGCCGCGCCCCTAATATATTAGTTTGCCGGCGATTCGTCTGAGAACGTGCCCACGGAAAACGCACCCCATACCACGGATTAGCAGCAGTATAACTCATTGGAAAAGTAATCAGCGCGATTAACACGCCCATCCCGCCTATCCGCGTTTGCAAATCAATGGGAGCAAAAACCGTTGGAACAATTAAAAACATCAGGGCAAAGATGAGCACCATCACCAATAAATCGTTTTGTATGGCTAACATCGTCGGTAGCGGTATCTTGAATACTTTCACCCAACTGACAGCCACTAAATAACTAATTAATAAAATGCCAATGACCACCGCAGTACGCGTAGCCGATAACGAACGGACTTTGAACGCGCCAAACTGTAACAACGTCATCAAAATTAACAGCGTCGCATCTAACCGACTCACATAAAACCAGTTAACTTTGAACTTGGCTGGTACTAGCATCATGACCACCTTCTTATTGAATATGTCATCACTATAAGGTCGAATCGGAAAAATAACGCTTTTGAGATGTTAATTCGATAAGTGTTTGAACATGAACAAACTGATAGTAAAATAATTTTCACACTGTTTTTACACAACGGTGAAACTAACCAAATTATTGTTAATCAACACAGGCATTAGTTATTGATACTAATTATTACTTCGCTCACCTAACATTTATGCGCTGATACTGCCCATAACCATCAGTTTGCGCTAAAATTTATGAAGACGTTGTGAATTGTCTGAAAATTTTGTAAAGATTTCCACAACTCTGCAGAAGCCGTGCTACTTATGGTATAGTAGTCTGGTAAGTCTGCTAGAGCAGAACTATTTCAAGAATAGGATGTGTTATAGGAATGAAAAAATGGCTTATTGCCCTCGCCGGTGTATTGTTAACCTTTACGCTTGCCGGTTGTGGTAGCAAGACAGTTGCATCAACTTCTGGTGGTAAGATCACCGAAAGTCAATATTATAGTAGTATGAAGGGTACATCATCTGGTAAGCAAGTCTTACAACAAATGATTTTAAACAAAGTGCTCGAAAAAGACTACGGTTCAAAAGTTTCCTCCAAGAAGGTTACGAAGCAATACAACACTTATAAGTCTCAATACGGGAGTTCATTCTCAACCGTCTTGACTCAAAATGGGTTGACTGCTAAGACCTTCAAGGAACAAATCCGTTCTAACTTATTATTGGAACAAGCCGTTAAAGACAAGGTTAAGATCACTGACGCTGCTTTGAAGAAGCAATGGAAGTCTTACGAACCTAAAGTCACGGTTCAACACATTTTAGTATCAAAGAAAGCAACTGCTGACACTGTTCTTAAAGAATTGAAGAAGGATTCATCAGAATCAAACTTCAGCAAATTAGCTAAGAAGTATTCAACTGATTCAACTTCTAAGAGCGATGGTGGTAAGTTATCAGCCTTTGATAACACGAACACTAGCTATTCATCTAAATTCTTGACCGCTGCCTTCAAGTTGAAGAACGGCGAATATACTACTACTGCTGTTAAGACTAGCAATGGTTACGAAATCATCCGGATGATCAAGAACCCTGGTAAGGGTAAGATGTCTGATCATACCCAAGATTTGAAAGAACAAATCTGGAGCAACGATATGAGCGACTCAACGGTCTTGCATAACGTGGTTTCTAAAGTGCTTAAAGGCGGGAACGTCTCAATTAAGGATAGTGACTTGAAGGACATCTTATCTTCATACTTGTCAACTTCATCATCATCTTCATCAAGCTCTAACTAATTAGCACTAACTTACAATTAAGTTAAAAAAGGCCCCTAGCATACTTGCTGGGAGCCTTTTTTATTGCGTCTGGACAAATGCAAATGATTGATTGCTAGTAGTTGCCGCTGTCAGCTGGCAGCTAAATTGATTTCGTTTGATGATTATGGTGTCGCTACATCGTCTTGTTTCCACACCAATTATTTTGGACGATATTTTGCTGGTCGTTGATAAATTATCATTAATTCAATGCGGGAATAACCAACTTGGAGAAAAATTCAAAGCTAAAATGTACCTATCATTCAAATAAACACAATCACCCTACTCTATTTTGCTGGTACAGATGTTATGTTGTTTTATTCGCAGAGTAATAATTTAAAGAATGCAATCCCCGCACAAATTAAATATAGGTATAGTGACAAATACAACTAGATACATTCCAAAAGTTGGCCAGCTAATGCCTATCAGTAAATCAATCAACACTTAAAGATCAGCCTATAACCAACACTTTTAATACAGTACAAAAAATGACGACCGATGAAATTCTACAATTTCACCAGTCGTCAATATTTTTCTAGTTAAATCTAAAGCCAATTTAGTTGGGCATCAGCGGTAACGGGAGCCACAATTCCATATACTTAATATTGTATTGAAAATGTGATGAAACTAGCAATTGGCCGACCGTAATGGAATCATCCTGAAAGTGGCGTTAACGGGCGTTGTTTGCCCGTTTACACCACGGACGTCTTTTGAGACTTGGGTTTCAGGCTCAAAAGCGAGGTTCAAGACCGCTTCTCAGGCTTGGACCGGTCCCGGGACGATGGAATTACGGTCAGCCAATTGCGGCAATATAACCAACTACTTCGAACCGGTCGCCACAGCCGCTGGAGTTACCGCAGACGCCCAACGGCAACTTCACACTATCAGTCTTGTGAGTCTAAATCGCCCTTAGTCGCATCGTGCGTGGGCCGGAAGAAGTTGCGGCCGTCCATGGCGAAGATGCGTTCCGTATAGTTACCGGGTTCAGCATGCCCGATTGACGTCTGCATCATTTGAATGGACGCGTCGAGTTCGTCCAAATCATGTAAGATTTCCGCTTCCATGACATGGGGCCGGACGGGTGACCCATATTCCAACAACCCGTGATGTGCTAAAATCATATGCCGCAAAATCAACACGGATTCATCCTGATCATCAATCTTAAGCTGTTGGCAAGCCTTAACAATCTGTTCATCAATCAACACAATATGGCCCACTAAGTTACCGGCTAACGTGTAAGTCGTGGAAACCGGGCCGGACATTTCAATCGTCTTACCCATATCATGTAAAATCGCCCCAGCATATAATAGCGGTCGGTTGACATGCGGGTATTCATCCGCCACTGATTTGGCTAACCGTAAAATAGAAAGTGTGTGATACGCTAACCCACCCGCAAAAGCGTGGTGATTCTTTTTAGCAGCCGGATATGAGAAGAACGCATCGTGGAATTGCGCCAATAAGTGCCGGACAATCCGATTCCAATTCGGTTCAGTAATCTCGAAGACATATTGATTCAATTCTTCTTCCATCTTGGCCGTATTTAACGGCGCGTGTTCAACGAATTGTTGGACGTCTTGCGGTTCACCCGGATGGGTTAAACGCATTTGTTGAATCTTAATTTGCGGATTACCTTGATAATTCTCCCGCTTGCCTTTTAAATGAATGACCCGGCCAGCTTGAAAATTCTCGACATCTTGGTCGTTAGCGTCCCAGAACTTCCCCGAAATTTCACCGGAAGTATCTTGAAAATTAATCGCTAAAAACTTTTTACCATTTTTCGCAATCCGAACTTCAGCATCTTTTAATAAGAAAAAGCCCTCAACCGGTTCATCTAATTGATAATCAAATAATTTTTTTGCCATTGTTTGACCCCCATTAAGTTAAGTGATGGACGGCCGTGGCTAACATTTCCGTTAAGGCCGCCGTTTCATTAGTGAAATATAAGACTTGATGTTGTTTCGCAACCTTGGCTAATAGCTGCCAGGCGACTTGACGCCGGGTATCATCAAAATTCACGAACCCATCATCAATCATTAGTGGCAATTGCGCTTGGTCGCCTAATTTGGCGATTAACGCTAACCGCAACGCCAAATACAATTGTTCTTTGGTGGCCGTCGATAGCTCGACCAACTTAAAATGCAAATTGGCGGCATCGTGCACGACCAACTCATCATCGTCTAAACTAATCTCATTATACCGCTGTCGTGTCAGTTGCGCGAAGTACGACGTCGCTTGCGTTAAAATTGCCGGTAACTGTTGACTCGTGAGGGTTTGCAAGGCTTCATCAATCCACGCCGCCCCTAATTGACGGGTCACCCATTGCCGGGCCATCACCGTTAGTTCGGTCTGTTGGTTGGCTTGGTGTTGCCGTAACTCGGCATAGCGGCCATCCTCAGTTAAGCGTTGCAATTGCGTTTGGGCGGTCACAAGGGCGCTGGTGGTCGCCGTCAGTTGCGTTTGTTGCGTGGTTTGTTGCTGACGTTGTGTCGCAATCGCCGCTTGCAAATCCGTAATGTCGGTGTATTGCGCCAAGGCTTGTTGGTCAGCGGCCGTTAATTGGCGCTGCAATTGTTCGGCACTGGCCGCGTTGGCCGTTTGTTGGGCCTGCTGGGTAATTGCGGCGGCTAACGCATCGATGTCGGCTAATTGCTGTGACTGCGCCAACTGCTGTAACTGGTCCGTGATTTCACGAACTTGGGCCGTTAACTGGGTAACTTGCCGTTGGGCATAGGCAAAATCAGGTCCAGACATGCTTTCGGTTTGTTGCAGTTGCTGAATTTGTTCATAAAATTGGGTGACTCGGGTCACGCTAATCACCAGTTGCGCCTGGTCTACCGGAATCCAAGCCGCAGCAAAATCGTAGGCTTGCAATAACTGCCAGACGTGACTTGCTTGGGCAGCGGCTTGTTGCTCCGCGGTGGTAATCGTTGCTTGGGCGCGCTGTAAAGCTGCCACCAAATCAAGTTTTTCCAAAGCGGCGGTCCGATCCAAATTTGGTGCGAAGCCGGCTGCCACCAAGTCATCGGTCAAATTATCGTGATTGTTAGCATTCGGTACCGCTAACTGGTTCCATCCAAACCACCCTAATAAGCCAAGACCAATCAACATTAAGACCCATTTGAAACCGCCTAACGGTAACACAACACCGGCGACTAAGCCAATCCCACCGGCATACAACCGCCAATCGGCCGTAAATCCGGGCGCCGTGGTTGATGCAGTTGCGGCCGCTCGTAACTTAGTTTTCAGCTGATCTAAGGCCGCCTGCTTATTCGGTGACAAACAAGCAACTAACTCCGGATGCGCTTGGGTTTGCTGGTCATAGGTTGCTTGGGCCGTCGTCACTTGTTGTGTCAACGTTTGATACTGCCCCAGCGCTTGTTGCAACTGTGGCAACTGCCCTTGCAAGGTCGTAAATTCCGTTTGATGTTGCAAATAAAAGCCTAGGACTCCTTGTGAGGCCGTATCCACTGGTTGTTGCGTTAACTGTTGCCGGGCGCTCGCTAACGTATGCTGCAATTCAGTTTGAGTTTGCGTTAATTGTTCATATTGCGCAACTACCGCGGACGAGAGTGGTTGCGCAGCAGCGGCCGGACGTAATTGTTGTAACTGCTGATATACCGGCCATTGATTCCGCAAATTTGCCAAAGTTTGTTGGCGTTGTTCAGTCGCTTGGAGGTCGCGTTGCTGGCGCGCTTGGTCCGCTTGTAATTGCTGAATTTCTCGTTGTAATTGTTGGTATTGCGGGTACTGAGCACGGGCCGCGGCGACTTGGGTCGTCATGGCTTGATATTGTTGTAACGCTTGGTTCAACTCCGGTTTACGGCCCCGCGGTTTATACAACTCATCCGCACTCGCCCGTAATGCGGCCGCGGTCGCACGCCACGGGGCACTGCCTAACGTGCCAACCTGTTGTAGTTGTTGATTTAAATCAGTCGCACTCAACGTTTTTAAGGCCGTCAGTTCGGCCTGGTTAAACGTAAATAATTGCTTATACTGCATTTCATCATATGGGGCCAACCAATGGTCTAATAAACTCATGGGTTGTTCCGCTTGAGTCGTGAGGTTGCGTAACGTTGCTGGTTGGTCGCCTAAGCGCGTCAACCGATACGTGGTGCCGTCAACGACCAAATCCATGCTCCCACCATATTGCGTAGTTTCCTTGGGTTCATAGCGGGCGGTTAAATGGCGCCGGGTCGGAAAGCCAAATAACATTCCTAAAATAAACGCTCGAAGCGTCGACTTGCCGGATTCATTTTCCCCATAAATCACTTGTAACCCCGCGGAAAAGTCAAACGTCTGTTGGACGAATTGGCCGAAACCGGCGATTTCAATTCGTTTAATCTGCATCAGTGGCGGCTCCTTCCGTGGTCAAATGATATTGGTCGGCCAGCAAGCGCATAATTTGCGCGCGCCAAGCCTCAGGTGACATGTCTTCTAACAACGCGGTATTTAAAAATTCCGTCGTAATCAGATGGTCAGCTAACGCTGCAATTTTTTCGGACGTCACCACTTGTTGCCCAGCCGCTTCCCAGGCCGCTGCATCTAAGCCGAATAACGGTGTCGCATCAGGGGCACTGGCCATTTGAATCGCAACGGGCCAAACGTGCTGACTGTCAACGTTGGCCTGCAACTGGGCTAACAAGGCGCCTTGCGTCCATGCTAATTCAGCGGCTGTCGTTAGTTGCAATGTCGCTGGTAACGTGATGGAGATGAGCTGTAAGCCCGTCTCGCCTTGAGTGGTCATGCCACTCGTTAAGGCGGTTAATAAGTCCGCCCGGTTCAACTCGCCCGTCAAGTCAGGCGTCCAAGTGCGCCAAGTAATCGCCGTTAAAGCGTGAAATGTTGGGGTTAAGCGCCGTTGGTCATCACTCGTGACAATTAGACACCCTTTGGCGCCGGTTTCCCCCGCATGCCGACCTTGAATATTACCCGGATAGACGACTGGTGGTTGCTCATTTAGCGCCTGTCGTTGATGGATATGACCGAGTGCCCAATAGTCGTAATGCTTACTTAATAATGCACTGACGCTAAAGGGCGCATAGTGGTCGCCTACCACCCCCACTTGACCATGGAGCATGCCAATATGATAATCGGCGGTGGGGTTTTTCAACGGATAATGGTCAATCATGGGCGTGGTCACCCAGCGCTGGTCGTAGCTAAAGCCACTAATCGCGACTTTTTCTTGCTGGGCGGTCGTCAAAGTAACGGTTTCGACTTGGGCCCCAAACGCATGCACATTCGCTGGAAAGGGCCAGCTGGCCGTATCCGGCTGAAAGTCATGATTACCGAATGAGAGCACGACCGGAATCTGGGCGGTATTCAACCGTTCTAATTGCGTTAATAATTGGGCCTGGGCCTGCACACTTTGACTGGCTTGGTCAAATAAGTCCCCGACTAATAAAACAAAGTCGACGTGTTCGGCCAAGGCTAAGTCCACGAGCTTAGTCAAAGCAGCGGCCGGAGCGGCAATGAGCCGTTGCTGTAGTGGTGCTGGCAAGGCCGACAACCCACTAAATGGCGTATCCAAATGTAGGTCCGCCGCGTGTAAAAATTTCATGTGGTTCCTCCAATCAAAAAAAGAGACAATCACGAAAAAGTCTTCCGTCATTGCCTCTTATCACCGAGTTAGGAATTAGTTGGCGTATAATTCTTGGACCGGTTTAGTGATGATTTGATTCAAATCATTCATCAATTGGTTCAAGTTACGTTCTTTACCCATCAAGGCTTTAATTTCATCGACATTGCCAACTTGATCAGCAAGGTCATGCGCTTTGGAAACTTCATCATCCGTAAGTTCTTCGCCATTCATTTGCTTTTGTGACAATTGCATTTGAATTTCTTGGAATTGTTTGAACAAATCAAAGGCACTTTGATTTTCGTGCATCGTCGCATAAGCGGCCTTTAATTCTTTAAATTCTTTCGTTTCACGTAATTCTTGTTCTAATTGGTTCGCAGTATCGTAGATGTTTACGGCCATCATCAGTTTCCTCCTCGAATATGTGTCTTAATTATTTTAGCATTTTTACCGTTACTTGAATAGCATTAGCGTTAGTTTCCAAGCAAACTCTTGGCTTGTGAGAACCAACTCTTCGCCGTGTCTTTAACCGCCTTGCCAACTTTAGAAGCCCCTTGTTCCACTTGTTTCCAAGTGTCACCGCTACTGCTGCTGGATGAGCTATCACTGCTGCTAGAACTGGCATTAGCCAAGGTCGCGGCGTCGGTCGTATTAAAGCTCGTATTCTTCGTGTTTGGCAAGATATTTTCCAATTCGTTCTTAAAGAGTGACGATAATTGATTTTCCGACAAACTCTTCAAGTAATGAGTACTATTAGTCGTATCAAACCCAATCCACGTCGTGACGACGATGTCCGGTGTATAGGCGATCATCCACTGGTCTTTCGTCCCAGAACCCGTGCTGTAATCGGCCTGAGTACTCCCAGTCTTACCAGCCACCTTGTAGCCATATGGTTTGGCCGCCGCCCCGGTCCCACTATTGTAAGTGCCGAGCATCATACTCGTCATTTCTTTAGCGACACTGGCCGACATGATCCGCTTGCTAGACGTCTTGGTGTTGTCAACGATCGTCTTACCGCTAGCATCCACAATCTTCGTAATGAAGTGGGCGGTCGTTTTCTTACCGCTATTGGCAAACGCGGTATAAGCACTCGCCATCTGTTCTGGTGAGACCCCCGTCGTTAAGCCACCTAAGGCTAATGCCAAGTTGTCATCGGACTTCGTTACCGGCAAACCGAATTTCTTAACGGACTTGTACCCTTTATTAACACCAATCTTATTGAGTAACCAAACGGCCGGCACGTTCATACTTTGTGCGAGTGCCGTATACATCGGTACTTCTTTAGAGTACACATTGTCATAGTTTTTCGGCGAATATTTATTGGCCCCAAAGCTCTGCTTCTTATTAGAGAGCTCCGAATCGTACGTGTAGCCACTTTCTAAGGCGGGCGTGTAGACCGCTAGTGGTTTAATCGTCGAACCGGGTTGTCGCTTAATTTGTGTGGCCCGGTTAAAGCCCCGAAAGACGTGCGTCCCGCGGCCCCCAACGACGGCTAAAACGCCCCCAGTCGATGGGTCGACTGCGATGGAAGCGCCTTGAACTTTAGTCCCATCAGAAGCGTTAGCCGGGAATAAGGTAGAATTCTTAAACGAATCTTGCATCTGTGTTTGGTCACTTTGATTTAATGAAGTATAAATCTTATAACCACGGTTCATAATGTCGGATTCCGTCAACCCGTACTTATTAATCGCTTCATCAATCACCGCATCAAAATAATACGGATAATTGTACCCACTATTATAATGATAATTATTTTTGAGGGTCATCGTGACTTGCGAATATTTAGTGTATTCGGCTTTAGTCAACTTATTATTTTCAACCATGTTGTTCAAGACCACATTCCGCCGCGCCGTGGAAGCTTTAGGATGGTTAATCGGATCATATCCACTTGGCGAACTCAACATCCCCGCCAGCGTGGCCGCTTGGTCGACCGTCAGTTGCGATGCGTGGACCCCGAAGTACCGTTCAGCGGCATCTTCCGCGCCCCAAACCCCATGACCAAAGTAGGCGTTATTCAAATACATCGCCAAAATTTGGTGCTTGGAATAAACATTTTCAGTTTCGATTGATAAGAAAATTTCGCGCAGTTTCCGAGAGAAGGTCTGTTGCTGAGTTAAGTACGCATTTTTAACTAACTGTTGCGTCAAGGTACTCCCACCACCACTAATGTAGTCGCGGCCCATCAACTTATTCATGACCAAGAGCACAAAGGCCCGGCCAATCCCTTTCACTGAAAAACCATGTTCTTTGTAAAAATTCCGATCTTCTGTCGAAATGACCGCATTTTGTAAGTTTTTGGAAATCTTACTCAAATGCACGTAAGTCCCTTTTTGTGAATACAGGGACCCCGCCTTCTTGTCACTAGCGTCATAGATGGTCGTCGTTTTTTCTAATTCGGCTTGCAAATTCCCAATTTTGGCCGTTTTGGCCTCAAAGGTTAAATAAGCACTACCGACTAAGACTACCGTCAAAATTAAAATAATCAGCCAACGCGTGATCTGCCGGCGATGCCATTGATACCCGACGACGGCCGCAAATCGCTGCCAATACGGATGGAGCCAGCGGCCGATTACGTGTAAGCCATCTTTGATGGTGGCCCAAAAACCATTATTTTGCATAATCTTCCCCTTGTTCAGAAGGTGGCGAGGGCGTCAATTGCCCCTCAAATGTCCAATTCTAGCCGTCACTAAAATCAGCCATGCCACGTTCGTTACTTGTTAGCTTCGATAATTGTATCATAAATTTAAAATTACTCATTTTTTGCATAGAAGCTTGATGAAATCTTCAAAATTGCCCTCACTCAGAGTCAATGTTTTTATCAGACTTAACCCGCTGCTAAACCCAAAAAGTGCGGTATGACCATCATAACGTACTACCTGGCGAAACTGAAAAATAACGAAACGTCAGTGTCTTACCATCCATTGGTGACGCTACAACTAGCATAACCGATACAGCCAAATCACTGATCAACCAATTAATCACCACGTTGGCAGTTACTACGTTTCTGATGGCAAAATCTATTTAGTTATGAGTCAACAACAATGAAAGTTGCGGTGTAAGTAACGTTAGTGCGGCCTTCTCTTTCAAACTTACACCACCGACATCTTTGGCCGTTCTTTCTTACAAGTCGGTTATCAACGGCTATTTTTAATTAAACTAGCTGCCATTGAAAATGTTCAGGCAAAGTTTCATATGCTTAATGTCGTTTTGAAGCTAGGATGAAATTAGCAATTGGCTGACCGTAATGGAATCGTCCTGAAAATGGCGTTAACGGGCGTTTTTGGGCCGTTTACACCACGGGCGTCTTTTGAGACTTGCTTTTTAGGCTCAAAAGATCGATTCAAGACGTTTCTCAGGCTTGGGCCGGTCCCAGGACGATGGAATTACGGTCAGCCAATTGCGGCAATATTGGGAAAGACCCTTACACTTAATAACTACGTAAATCACCAGTGATTCATTTGAACTATGTACAAAAAATTTAAAAACCAACCAAGTGTTGCCATTACCCATTAAAGTCACTCACAACGGTCGAAATTATCGCGATACGCGTTATTCTTGACTAGCATTACAGTTGAAGGGAGTGATTGCCATGTTCAAATCTAATTGGCACCCGCATCACCACCGCACTAACTTGAACACGCTGCATGTCTGGCCATTAGCTATCCGCGCAGCGATTGACGCCTTCTTTGGTTTGTCGATTAATCATTTTGGTTCAAAATAAAAAAGCCCTCGACCAAGGTCGCAAGCTTATTTCCGACGCACGCCGCGTCGATTCGCATTGAGTTCATTTTGTTGTTTACGGAATTTTTCAAAAGTCGCATCGCGCTTCGACTGACTTTTACGATCCGTTCGTTTTTTCGTATATTTCATGATTTCACCACCTTTTCAGCTGCTTTTATCTTACCTACTATAAGCTGTCCGCGCACATAATGCAAAAAAGCCGCCTAGTTAGACGACTTTTTTCATGTTACAGTTCATCTTCTGTCCGCACATGACTCAAAACCATATCATGGAAACTTTCAGCGACTGCCACACTGGGACTGACCACAAAGATGGTATCGTGGCCAGCTAACGTGCCGCTGACTTCTGGCAAATGTAAATCATCAATAATGGCTGCTAACAAGTTCCCATTGCTCGGCAAAGTATGGATGATATTCATAAATTCAACGCGGTCCACTCCGGTCACCACATCATGCAAACTTTCGTAGAGCCGGTCTTGTTCATTTTTGCCATTTTCTTTAAAAATTGTGTAGCGCGCATGCCCATTTTCATCGGGCGACTTCACAATCTGCATCTCACGGATGTCCCGCGAAATGGTTGCTTGGGTCGCCGCAATGCCGTCAGCTTTAAGCCGCGCCATCAAATCTTCTTGCGTGGCAATCGGATATTGGTTAATTAATTGTTCAATGGCCGCTTGTCGATCCGTTTTTTTCATTTTCGTGGGACCTCCCTGATAAATTATGAGTACATTATAGCAAATATTCATCAGGCAAACTACGATTACACGCAAAAAAGCATATTTAGCCGCCCTACTGCGCGGTTAAATATGCTTGCAAACTGAATAACTATTAATTAGTCCGCATCATATTGTCGTAAGAATTGACTCAAATGGTGCAACCCTCTTTGTAACGTTTCGGTATCGGTACAATACCCCAGCCGCACGTGACCGGGTAAGTCAAACCGTGACCCCGGTACGAGTAATGTCCCAGTTTGGGCCAGCAAGTCCCGACAAAACTTTTCATCATCGACTGGAATATCCAACCGCGGACATGACACCGAAATACCATGCGGCGCAATTAAAGTCACGCGGGGTTCTTGAGCGACCCAATCGGTATAAATTTTTAAATTGCGACGCACAATTTCACGGTTACGCGCCAAGATTTCGGCGCGATGTTGCAAAATCAAGACGGCTAACTGGTCATTGAAGCCCCCGCCACAAATCATTGTATAGTCCCGATACTTGCGAAATATCTCCGTAATCTCAACAGATGGTGTGGCCGTCCACCCAATCCGCACACCTGGCGCTGAGTAAGTTTTGGATAAACTGTTGACCGCAATGCCCTTTTCATATAAGTCGGCAATCGACACAAACGGCGTATCGTCCAACGGCTCGTAAACTTCATCGGCCAAAACGTAAGCGCCGACCGAACGGGCCAAAGTAACGACTTGCTTCAATAACGCTTCATCCAACAAACTACCGGTCGGATTAACCGCATTATTCAACAAAATCATCTTCGTTTCCGGCCGAATCAACTGGGCCAATTCGTCGATATCCGGCAACCAGGCGTGATCTTCTTGAATATGCCAAAAATCGACGGTCGCCCCGAGGGACTTCGGTATGTCGTAGAGCTGTTGGTAACTCGGATACAGCGCGATGACGTGGTCGCCGGGATTAATCAAACTATAAATCGCTAAATGATTCGCACCCGTCGCGCCATTGGTTTGTAACACATTGTCAGCAGGCACGTGTTGGTATAACCCACTAACTTGCTGCTTAAATTCCGGTGAGCCTTCAATCCAGCCGTAATCTAAGCGGGTCGCATTCAGTTGCGCGTAAAATTTTTGCCCTTGCTGGCCATCTAAAGCCGTCACCGCCTGCATGGTTAGCGCAGCAATCGAGCTTTGACTAATATCAGTCGTGGCGGTCTTTTCAAATTCATTCAACCAAGCCTCGACACCAAAACCGGCAATTTCCATTGCGAATCGTTCCCTTCACTAAAAAGTCCAATATGACTAGCATACCGATTGTCGCAATGGTTGGCAACTATATTTTCGTGATAAAGGTCGCGAGTAATTTCACCCCGTATAAGATGATAACAGCCCCGCAGACCCGGTTGACCCACAACAAAACCCGGGGTTGCATTAAATGTTTGAACTTGCTAATGAGACCCGTTAGTCCCATGAACCAAATAATAGAAGAAATAATCACACCTAACATGAAAAAGTGCGTTAAATTAGCCGGTAACGACACTCGAAAAGCGCCCAACAAGACGGAACCGTCAATCAACGCTTGTGGATTCAACCAAGCTACTGAAAAAGCGGTAATCACTGCCGCTTTATATGAAAAGGTTGTATCCATCGTCCCCATGGCAACCTCTTTTTGGCGGATCAAGCCCCAGCCAATGTAAAAGACTAGTAAACTCCCGATTAATAATACGGCCAGTTCCAGCCATGGTGTCGTCTGTAATAGTTTCCCGACCCCATAAAAGCACGCTAATGATAACGACGTGTCAAAAAGAATCACGATTAACGCCACTTGAAAGGCCCGCTTACGCGGCTGTTCAATCGCCGTTGAGACTACGAATAAATTTTGCATGCCGATGGGCGCGATATACGCAATTCCGAATAATAATCCTTGTAAAAATACTTGCATCCATTTTAACCTCACTATCCAACCAATTGCCGATATTAAAAAACTAACATTCTTAACTGGCTTTAATTCATGAGATGATTATAATAGAGACAATTGCCGTTGTCCCCAACCAATTCAAATGTTTTCGCCCAACCATTAGGAGGTTTTTGTATGACAACTTTACATATTGACTGGCAACCTGATAAAACATCCAGTGTGCCGATTTATCAGCAAATCACTAATTATTTTCAACATGCCATTGCCAGCGGTGACTGGCCGATGGGTGCCAAACTGCCGTCCCAACGCAAACTGGCCCCCCAATTTGGTGTCAATCGTAGTACGTTAATTACGGCGCTCGACGAACTGATTGCGGTCGGTTTGATTACTAGTAACCCTGGATCTGGGATGGCAGTTTCTGGTAATCACTGGTCGAGCTTACTCGCCGAACACGTTAACTGGTCTCAATACGTCAAGGCCGGCCAGTTTAAGCCTAATAGTCATGCCATTCAAAAAATCAATCAATTCGAAACCGATGACGTGATTCGCTTGAGCACGGGTGAACCGGCCCCCGAGCAATTTCCGCGGGTATTATTTCAAAAAGCCTTCGACCACTTAGGCCAACATTTAACGAGTTTAAATTACACCGAACCAGCTGGTATCTTAGCATTACGCGAGCAAATCGCCCGCCACTTGCAAAAAGTCGGCATTCAGACCCAACCGGAAAATATCTTGATTACTTCCGGCTCGTTACAAGCCCTGCAGCTTGTTTCGTTATCCTTGTTCCCCAAAGATGCGACCATCTATACCGAAGCACCGACCTATGTCAAATCTTTACAAGTTTTCCAATCAGCAAACACGCATTTAGCGGGCGTGCCGATGGATAATCAAGGCATGGCTTATTGGCAAATGACACCACCAACAAACGGCTCACAAGCAATTATGTATACGATTCCGACGTTCAATAATCCGACCGGTATCGTGATGAGCCAGGCGCGACGCCAACAAATTTTGCAATACGCCCAAGAACATCAAATGCCGATTTTAGAAGACGCCGCCTATCAAGACGTTTGGTTTGACCAACAACCGCCTCAGCCGCTGAAAGCCCTTGATGAGACCGGTAACGTCATTTACTTTGGTAGCATCTCAAAATCATTAGCTCCCGGTTTGCGGATTGGCTGGACGGTTGCGACTAAACCCGTGATTGATCGCTTGACTGATGTCCGGATGCAAACCGATTATGGCGCCAGTTCTTTGTCGCAACTCGTTTTAGCTGAAATCTTGGCTAATCCGGAATATGACACTTATCAGGCGAACTTCCGGGCGGTCCTGGCCCAAAAAGCCACCGCGGCGCAAGCCATCTTGCATCATTATTGGGATGACGGTATCGCCACTTTTGATGCGCCGACCGGTGGCTTTTATTTGTGGGTACGTCTAGCTGACCGCATTAACATCAAAAAACTATTTGACTTAGCGACGGCGCAAAACGTGCTCTTTAATCCGGGCAACATCTATGATTTCAAGCCCAACCAGTATATTCGGTTAAGCTTCTCCTTTGAATCGACTGAACGTTTTGAACGCGGTATTCAAATTTTGACCAAATTAATTGAAGAAAACTTTCCGAAATGAGGTGCCGTTGATGACTCCTGAAAACTTAATTCGTACTTATTTCGACTGCTGGGTCCAACGCCAATTCCCACCGCTAACGACTTTTTTTACGACCGATTGTGACTACCGTGAATGCTACGGTGCGCGCTATCATGGTCTACCCGAATTGCAAGCTTGGATTGAACACCAGTTGCAAACCCAAGTCGTTACCAGTTGGACGATTGAACGATTCTTACCAGTCAGTACGACTTGTTACGTGGTCACGTGGAACTTTCAAGCCCAAACTGACGTCTTGACGAACTTCGACGGCAATTCGGTGATTGACTTTCACGATGGCCGCATTTGTCAACTGACCGAATACGAAACCAAGCATCAAACATTTCGGCCATTTGCAAATTAATGAGAAATTGCTATAATTAAGATTAAAATTTACGAAAAGTGGTGAACGACATGCAAACAATGATGCTCAGTTGGTTAAATAGCAAGTCTGATATTATTTTTACCAAAAACCTTCAAGGGGACCAGTCTGCCCTTTTAACCAATCATTATCTGCATGTTCTCACCTAAAAGACAGCCTTTAGACGGCGCTTTTTAGGCGCCGTCTTTTTTTGTGCCGTCAGCACCCTTGAAGGAGTTAGTTATGAATAAAATAATATTCCGTAATTTACGACTCGGTTATACCTATACCGGGCTAGCCTTTTTTGGCATTACAAGCTTGTGGGTCATTTTCTTGCAACAACAAGGTCTCTCGTTAGTTGAAATTGGCCTATGTGAAAGTATCTTCCACTTAACAAGTTTTTTATCGGAAGTTCCCTCGGGTATCTTAGCCGACCGCTTCAGTTACAAAACCGTCCTGATTGGTGGCCGCATTGCGGCAATCTTACACGCCACTATTATGTTGACCGCGCACAGTTTTTGGTGGTTCGCGCTCGGCTTCGTCTTACAAGCGTGGGCCTATAATTTACAATCTGGAACGATTGAAGCTTTACTGTACGAATCATTAGCTGAAGGTCACGCCACCGCCCAATACCCGCAAGTGACTAAAACTATGAACACTACCATTGAATTTGCCGATACTTTAGGTGTTTTAATAGCTGGCTGGTTAATCCACGGCTATTTGAAGTTCAGCTACTGGGGTTATATCATTGCTGCGATCATCGCAATTATTAGTGTCGTTAGTTTGCATGAACCACGCCGAGCACCCGCAACGACTGCCCAACAAAGTTCAGTTTGGCAAATTGTCAAAGCTGCTGGTCATTGGCTCAAAAAATTACCGCAACTGCGTAACTTAATGGTTTTCCATGCCACCTTTACGGCCATCGGGACGACCTATTATTACTATTTCCAAGCCGTCATGACGGCCCACGGTTTCAGCGGACCTTTAATTTCGGGTATTTTAGTCGCCACGGCAATTCTAAATATCGCTGGCGTCCAACTAACGCCGTGGTTACAACAAAAATGGCCCCAACTCGCGTTACTACGGGGCTTGTCGATTCTATTGACCATCATCTTAGTGACCGCACTTTGGTCAACGCTGCCCGAACTAGTCATGGGTTATTTATTAATTAATATGTTAATGGCCATTGTTGAGCCGTTACTTTCAAATTATTACAATGCGTTAATTCCAAGCGCCCAACGTGCGACCTTGTTGAGTGTTGCCAGCATGCTTTTCAGCGTCGTCATGATTATTGTTTTTCCAATCGTCGGTTGGCTGATTCAAATTAGCAATTTCACCATGACGTTCGGCTGGTTAGGACTCTTGTTAGGCTTACTGGGCGGACGGGTGCTTCGTCACAAGTAACTAAATAGCAATCAATCGCAGCTAAAAGAAATTTGCCATTCTTTTAGCTGCGATTTTGCTTTAAAAACCCGCGTGATACCCACAGTTTTCCCGGCTTGGTTCATCTAAATGATAGTTTCAGCGGCTTTTCTGAAAAAACCTCAGAAACTTCTCTATTTTGTTAAGTAGTTCGCCTTAATAACTTTATTTATAATTGGTCGGTAGATTGCAAATTTAATCCGAATTTTTGGACAAATTGTTCAGCATAACCTG
>NZ_AYGX02000036.1 GCF_000498955.2 Lactiplantibacillus fabifermentans DSM 21115
TTATGCTGAACAATTTGTCCAAAAATTCGGATTAAATTTGCAATCTACCTAATAACAATGAAAACAGCGGTATTTTTGGTTTAGGTGACAAAAACGAAGCGTATGCCCAATACTTTATCGGGCAAAGCTACTTACAAGGTTTATCCGAACCCGGTGACGAAATTGACGTCAACGTTTCAAATGTGACCTTTGAACCTGGTTGCCGCAATAACTGGCACATTCATCACGATGGCTTCCAAATTTTATTAGTGACGAGTGGTGAAGGTTGGTACCAAGAAGCTGGCAAACCAGCCCAACTCTTACACGCCGGCGACAGCGTCACCATTCATGAAGGCGTTAAGCACTGGCATGGTGCGACTAAAGATAGCTGGTTCTCACATGTTGCTATCACCAAAGGCTCCAGCGAATGGCTCGAACCGGTTGACGATGCAGCCTATGCCAAGTTAGGTTAGGGAGGAATTTTAAAATGAAAAAGCAAACAGCTGGCCGCGATAACTTAGGTGAATTAGCTCCTAAATTTGCGGAATTAAATGATGATGTCTTATTTGGAGAAGTTTGGTCACGCGAAAGTGAACTCAATCCCCGGGATCGTAGCATGATCACGATTGCGAGCTTAATGACGAGTGGGAGTTTTTCCCAATTAAAAGCCCATTTCCAAATGGGTAAAGATCATGGCATTACCAAAGACGAAGCGGTTGAAATTGTGACCCACTTAGCCTTTTATGCGGGTTGGCCAAAAGCTTGGTCAGCCATGGGTTTGATTAAAGAAGTTTACGGCGATTAATTAACGGAGGTTATTAAATGGCAATTGAAAATAAAGTAATTGTAATTACCGGGGCATCATCCGGAATTGGCGAAGCCACGGCTAAAACGTTGGCTAAAAATGGCGCGAAAGTCGTCTTAGGTGCACGGCGTGAAAGCCGTCTGCAAGCGATTGTTGACGATATTAAAGCTGACGGAGGTCAAGCGACTTATCGCGTGACCGATGTGACTAAGCCCGATGATTTGAAAGACTTAGTGGCTTTGGCCCAAAGTGAATTCGGTGGCTTGGATGTCATCTTCAATAATGCCGGTATCATGCCATCGTCACCTATCAGTGCGTTACACACGGACGAATGGAATGCGATGATTGATATTAACATCAAAGGAGTGTTGAACGGCGTGGCGGCAGTGATGCCGATCTTCACCGCGCAAAAACACGGCCAAATCGTGACGACTTCATCTGTCGCTGGTATTAAGAGCTTTGCTGGGGCCGGGGTCTACGGTGCCACTAAGTTTGCCGTCCGCAACTTGATGGAAGTCATTCGGATGGAAAGTGCCCAAGAAGGGACTAATATTCGAACGGCCACGCTTTATCCAGCGGCCATCAACACGGAATTATTGCACACGATTACCGATGAATCGACAAAAAAAGGTATGGATGCCTTCTATCAACAAGTGGGGATTAGTCCCCAAGCGGTGGCCAATGTGGTTAACTTTGCCATAGACCAACCGGAAGACGTTAACGTCAATGAATTTACGATTTATCCAACGAAACAAGCGTAATAAAAAAGAGTGAATCCCAAGACGGTTTGTTTGCTCCGGCGTTAAGCGGAACAAACTATCACGTTGCGACAATCAAAAAACGGTGTCCGATGATAAAAAATCATCAGACACCGTTTTTTTGAGCTATTTTAAATGTAAGCCACGTTTTAAATTGCCCCAAAAGCCGAGTTCATCGGTTTGAAGCATGAGGCCACCGTAAATCTTACCAATGTAGAGCATGCTGGCGATAATCGTGATGATTAAAATCACTAAGGACGTCACGGCTTCGGGGAAGCTGGCGACGTGATTGATTAACCGCAGTGGCATGAAATACGAGGAGAAAAATGGCACATATGACAAGATAGTCACGCCAATGTTCGTTGGTGAGGTGCGCAAAATCAAGCCGAGCGTTAACGCCAGTAAGTTCAAATAAATGACCGGTTGCGATGCTTTGCTGGCATCTTCCACGCGGGTCACTAACGCACCACAGAAAGCCGCAAATATCGTGTATAACAAGACTGCGGCCAAGGCGAATAGCAAGTTGATTGACATGATGTTATGCAAGACTGGTTCAATCAAACTGGACCACTGTTGCCAAAAGGCGTGCATGGCCGAACTATTTTTAACGAAGGCTAGCCCAGCGACACCACCTAAGAAGTAAATCAGCGCTTGGGTCAAAATCATTAACAAGACACCGTAAATTTTCCCGTTGAAATATTTACGGGCCGTCGTACTCGACAAGATAACTTCCATGATCTTAGTCCCTTTTTCAGCCGCAATTTCTTGGGCCATAATACCGGTGTAGGTGGACAGAATCAAGTAAACGAAAAAGGCGATAATGTAAAACGAGATGAATTTCACGGATTTATCCGTCGAAGTTTTCTTTTGTACGGTTTGCGTTAATTTCGGCTGCAAAGCTAATTGTTGCTGCTGCGTCGTGGTGATTTTGGCACGCTTAATGTTTAGCTGCGTTTGGACCGTTTGTAAAAATTGTTGAACTTTGGCCCGGTTCGCACTACTTAATGAGTCCGGGCCCTTAAAGGTCGCTTGGACTTGTTGTTGCTTAGTCGTGTTTAATACTAAGTAACCCGTGATGTCACCATGGTCAGTCGCTTTTTGAGCGGCGGCTTTGGTGGCATATTTTTTAGTCGTGCTGACACCGCTATCTTTAATGAAGGCTTGTCGTAATGGGGCACTCGCACTGACTACGGCGATATCATTACTGGATTCTTGGGATGCGGATAAGTATCCCATCCCAAATGAGAAGCCAAAGACAATGAATGGCATTAGTACGAGCATTAAGAAACTCCATGATTTAGTCTGCCGGATATACGTTTCACTAGTGACAATCCAAGTTTTATTCAACGTGCTCACCTCCAGCTTCGGTGCGGAAGATTTCGTCGAGTGTCGGTGGCTGTTGACTGAATTCTTGAATGTATTCACCTTGAGTAACGGCCGCAAAGATTGCGGGACCCGCGTCGGCGTCGTTTAGGAGCAACTGATACCGGTGGGCGCCGAGTGGGTTGACCTTTTGCACGCCAGTCAAAGCTGCTAATTCGTCGAGCGACCAATCCGTGGTTAAGAATAGCCGCGTACGGCCGAATTGTTCACGAACGTCATCCACGGTACCATTCAAGACGACTTGACCATCGCGTAACATGACCAGGCTGTCGCAAATTTCTTCGACGTTACTCATGTCATGGCTAGAAAAAATAATGGTAGCGCCGCGTTGTTTGGCGTCCAAAATCGCTTGTTTTAATAGATCGGCGTTAACGGGGTCAAGCCCGCTGAACGGTTCGTCCAAAATGATTAACTGCGGGTCATGGATTAACGTACAGATCAGTTGGACTTTTTGTTGGTTCCCTTTGGATAACTTGTTGATTTTATCGTTGGGTTGCCCTTTAACGGCAAATTTAGCCATCCAAGGAGCAATCTTAGGCTTGGTGACGCTGGCAGGTTGATTTTTCAGCCGCGCTAAATAAGTAATTTGCTGGGCAATCGTCAACTTAGGCATCAGACTGCGTTCTTCGGGCAAGTAGCCAATTAAGTTATAATCGTCAGCCGACAGCGGTTGACCGTTAAAGGTAATCTGGCCGTCAAATTGTAAGAAGTTCAGAATGCTATGAAACGTCGTGGATTTACCAGCGCCGTTTTGTCCGATGAGGCCCATGATTTCCCCGTCATGGACGTCAAACGAAACGTCGTCGAGCGCCTTGACGCTGCCAAAGGTTTTACTGATATGTGCTACCGATAGCATGGTGTCGCCCCCAATGTATTAGAATAGTTTAATTGTGGCATAGCGTCCCGGCGGTTACAAGGGGAATGTACAGCCCTCTAATGTAAGTAAAGCTTTTTTCATCGTTAGGCCGCCGCGATACCCACCTAATTGGCCGTCCTTGCGTAAGACGCGATGACAAGGGACGACGATTAGGAGCGGATTACGGCCCACGGCAGAAGCGACGGCGCGGACGGCAGTGGGCCGGTCGATTTGCTGGGCTAAATCCGTATACGTCGTGGTCGTTCCATACGGAATTGCTTGGAGTCCGCGCCACACTAGTTGTTGAAAGGTGGTGCCGTGGGATAAATCTAGTGGCACGTTAATTTGTTGCGTTCGTCCTTGTAAATAGGCCGTCAGTGCTTGGGCGGCAGCTTGATTACCCCCAGCATCCAAGAAAGTTGTCGCCTGGGGATAGAAGGTTTGCCATTCATTAGCGGGACCATTGGCACGACCAACGAAGGCCAGGCCTTGGGTGGTCGTCCCAAGCCAATAGGTGGTGTGAGCAAGTGTCAGTTGTGAAAGGGTTAAGTTCATGGGGCACCTCCGAAGTTTTAGTAGGGCTAGTATAGCAGATTATGACTGATAAATAATTTCAATATCTGGCTTTCTAATTCTATAAAGCGACGCCCAACAAGTAATCAAGGTATAATGTATTCCAGAAATAGGAGGGGATACTATGCTTGCAAGCAATCCGCAGTGGCACGCGATTCAAACAAACGATGCTAGTCAAGACGGTCACTTTTATTATGGCGTGACCAGCACCAAGATTTTCTGTCGGCCAAGTTGTGCGTCACGGTTACCTAATCGTGACCATATCCGCATCTTTAAAACGAGCACGGCGGCGGTGCAAGCTGGCTTTCGACCATGCAAACGTTGTCGACCAACTGGTGAAGCGGTGACCGTTACGGAATGGGTTCAAGAGATCGACGCCATTATCGCGGCTCACTATTCAGAAAACTTAACCCTAACTGAACTTGCCCATCAAGCGCATGGGGCCCCGTCATATTTACATCACGTCTATCGTCAACAAACCGGGCAAACACCGCAAGCCCATTTACAAGCTGTACGTTTAGCGCATGCCAAAGATTTGTTGATGACTACCGAGTTACCACTCAAGGCGATTGCAATTCGATGTGGTTTTCAATCACCAGCTTACTTCAGTACTACTTTCAAAAAATGTTATAACCAAACACCTTCAAGTTATCGTAAGAACATAACAAGTTAAAGTTAGTTAGCGAAGCCGGAAGCGCGGGGCGGGGACATGGTGAAAATTTTCTTAGTCAGCGTTTTATGCTGGCTTAGAAAATGGGCCGTGTTGGCAGACAGATGGTTTTTATCTGGCTACCAACCGCCTGAAAGACCGCTTCTTGGCTTTCAGGTTTGCCCCACCACGTGCCCGCCCCGCGCTGGAGGCGTAGCGGCAATAAAAAACCACCCAACAAGTGGGTGGTTCAAATTCAATGATTTAAAATCGGTTTAGTAGTAACCGTTAGCTTCCCAGAAAGCCTTGGCAGCAACCCATGAACCGTAACGGGAAGCGACATAAGCGTTCGCAACCTTTTCTTGGTTGGATGCGGATAAGTCACCGTTAAGTAAAGACTTGGTTAATTGATACTTACCATAGTAGTTCCCATTAGAAGCGGTGTATGAGCCACCAGATTCTTTGTTGGCAATCCAAGCTTTCGCTGCGGCTTCAGCACTTGATGATGTCGAAGTTGACGTTGAGCTCGTGCTGGATGAACTCGTCGTTGAAGCAGTGGTAGCTGAACTAGTTGATGATGACGTGGCATTAGTTGAATAACTAACGTTGGTCGTTGAAGCGGAACTGGTTGATGCAGTCGAGGCTTCGCTTGCGGAACTCGTGGAACTAGAACTTACGGTTGAAGCACTAGAACTTGCGGCCGAACTACTTTCAGAAGCAGCACTGGTCGTTGAACTTGAAGTGGCTACGGAACTTGAGCTCGTGGCGGCACTTGAAGCTGAGCTAGCTGAACTAGTTGCTTGTGAGCTGGAACTAGCAGCACTTGATGAGCTTTGACTAGCAGTTGACGTTGATGATGCCGAAGCAACACTCGTCGAGCTAGAAGTAGCGGCACTGGTACTAGTTGAGCTGGCGCTAGTTGCCGTTGAAGCACTTTGACTAGCGGTCGAAGTAGCCGTGGTCGTCTTAGCGGCAGCGCTACTTGGTAAGGTAGCGGTAACCGTGGTCTTAGTCGCCTTACCGTTGACTTCTAGTTTGTCGCCAACGTAGATCAAGTTAACGTTTTTTAATTTATTAGCTTTTTGAATAGCTTTAACGGTCGTTTTATGGTTTTCAGCGATTTGGCTAACCGTATCGCCCGCCTTGACAGTCACGGTGTCGGCGTTGGCAATCGTCGTTCCGATGGCAAACAAACCGGTTGCGGCTACGGATGATAATAGTAAACTTTTAATCTTCATAAAAATCAATTCACTCCTGTATTTTTTCGCTTGGATAACTAACATTTTTAATGTTTATCATAGTCGAGCGACATTTGCGCTCGTTAACTAAACAACAGTGCCTAGTATAGTCGGTGAGTGTTGCAGTGCAATAAACGCGAAGTTACAGTTTGCGCCGTTTTTGTAATAAAATCGGTCAGTTGTAACATACTGTAACAAGTTAACAAAATCGTCACACTTCCATAAAATTATCGTCAAAATTTGCTTTGCGGGTTTAGACGACCTTATTTTCTTCAAAATTAGTACAAAAGGGTAAAACCGCTGCCGTTATTACTTAATTGCCGGCCAAAGTTTGCTATAATCGACTTTGTGAACACTATGCTTATATGAGGGAGCGAGATTTATGTATTACTTTGTCAATACGAGCATCAATCCCAAAAAGTCAGGGATTGAACATGCTGAAATGAAACGGCTCGCACTATTTAACGCGCATCAAGTGCCCGCTAAGATGGTAACCCGCTTCTTTTCGTTATCATTACATCAAACTTTAAAAGACGCCGGCGTTTTGGAAAGCAACCAAATCAATCTATTTGATTTTATTCAAGGTTCCAGTGATTTCCAACCGGTGACGACCACGATTAAAGATCTGCATTTATCCGCGGATATGCGGATTACCGCAGATGGCGATAACTACGTCGTGACTCAAAATGACCAAATGTTGATGCGGGTCAACACGTTTGCACCCGACCATCAACAATTAAATAACGTCCAATATTTCGACCAGAACGGTAAGTTAGTTAAGACCGACTGGTACGATACCCGCGGTTTTAAAGGCCTCGAACAGTTCTACACGTTTGACGGCCAAGTGGCTAGCGAACAAGTGTTGAACCCGGACGGCGAAGTAGTTTATCAAACCTTCCACCAGCCCGACCGCCAAAATCTGACGCAAAATTCGTTGTATCGCTTCATTAACTATGACGGCCAAGATTGGTCCTTTGTGGGTGAACAAAATATGACGAGTTTCTTCTTAGATGAATTGAACCGGCAAACACCAAAATCAGTCTTTATCATTGACCGGACGTACGAATTGGCTTATCCAGCGCTTCAAATGCATACTAAGGCGTTCAAAGTGATGCATTTGCACAGCAATCACGTCAATAATCCGGATCAACCGAAGACGGCGACGCTCAACTACAATTATGCGTATGCGTTAAATAACCGTACGGATTGGAACGGGGTGATTGCTTCGACTAAGGAACAGGCTCAAGACTTTAGTGACCGTTATGGCCAACAACCAGCCGTTTATCCCATTCCCGTTGGCTTAGTGCCTGCAGCACAATTGAGCGCTCGTAAACCAACTTGGAAGAGCCGGATTGCTGGCAAGGTCATCTATGTGGCCCGCTTAGCGGAAGAAAAGCAACAAGACCAAGCGATTCGCGCGTTTGCCAAAGTCCATGAAAAATTACCGGCTGCGACCTTAGATTTTTGGGGTTATGCCAACGGTGATACCGGCAAACAATTGAAAGCCCTCGTTGCAGAACTCGGTTTGACCGAAGTCGTTAAATTTAACGATTACACGAATGATTTGAAGAAAGTCTATAACACCGCTCAGTTGGCGTTATTGACTTCACGGGCAGAAGGCTTTGCCTTGGCCTTGTTGGAAGGTCAAGCGCATGGGGTGCCGCAGATTGCGTATGATGTCAAATACGGCCCACGCGACATTATTAAGCCCGGCGAAGATGGCGAACTCGTCCCATTAAATGACGAAGACGCCTTAGCCCAAGCGATGATTACCTTATTGTCTGACGATGATAAGTTGAAGGCTTACAGTCGGCAAGCTTATCAAGATGCCAAACGGTATAGCGAAGACGCTGTTTGGGACGCTTGGCAACCACTGATGCAAGCGGCCGATAAATTTTATGAACAGGAGGAGTCATAGTCATGGATTTTTTTGTTAACCAATATGTGATGGCGTTGAATTCCGGTGTCGAACATGCCGAATTTAAACGACTCCAACTATTTAAAGCGCACCAAGCGCCGGCCAAAATGGTGACCCGTCAATTTGATGCGTTACTCCATCAAAATATGCGGCGGTTCCAAATTGAAGACGACCAAATGGCCAATTTATTTGATTTCTTCCGCGGCACCACGTCCGTAGATGCTAAAGTTTTGAAGATTGATGATTTAAACTGGCCGGGGGCTTATAACATCAAGCCGGACCCGAATGTCAGTGAAGTGGTCGATGGTGACCGCACCGTGGCGAAGGTTCATTTTGTTCCGAGCACGGTCGGACATGTCTACTTTGTTGAAATTTTTGACCGTTTCAATAACTTAGTGCAGCGGACGGATTATGATGAACGGGGCTTCAAAGCGCGGGATCAATTTTATTCACCAGCTAAGGAACCGATTACGGATATTTTCTATCGACCAGATGGCACGCGAATGGCGGAGCAATATTATGCCCACAATTCCAATGGGGCCAACTATGTGTCACTGTGCAAGTTGATTAATTACAACGGCCAAGACTACTACTTTAATGGTGAAAATGAATGGTATCGGTTCTTCTTAGATGAATTGAATCGGACTAATGGCGGCAATAATAACTTTATCGCCGATCGCCCATTGGCCGCGCAATGGCCCGTCATCAACATGCAAACGCCCGCTAAAAAGTATTTGTGGTTACCAACGCCGCATGCGGTGGATCCGCGTGACCAAGTTTATTCTAATTTGAATAGCGCGTATATTTATGGTTTACATCAATATTTGAGCGCACTTGATGGGATTATCACGAACACGTCGCAACAAAAAGCCGACTTAACGAAGTGGCTAGGGGCTAGTAACACAGTCCCTGTTTATGCAATCTCAGCCGGTGTCGTCAGTGCCGAACAAGGTAAAAAGCCGGCAGTTAAAATGGCAGCCCGCCATGCCCATGAAATTATTTATAGTGGGCGGTTAGACCCAGAACGCCGGGTGGATCAGTTGATTCAAGCCTTTGCTCGTGTTCGGCGTTCGTTGAAGGATGCTACCTTACAAATTCACGGTTACGGTGGCGCTATCGACGACTTGAAGAAACAAGTGGCGGACTTGAACTTGACGGAAGCGGTGGCTTTCGTCGGTTATCAACCAGATTTAGATGCCGCTTATGACCAAGCTGGTGCGTATGCCTATACCGGCGAAAGCGATTCGCAACCATTATCCATGATTGAAGCGCTCGGTCACGGGGTTCCCGTCGTGGCTTATGACATCAACTATGGTCCGCGCGAAGTGATCAAAGATGGCAAGAACGGCTATCTCATCAAAGATGGGGCCGTCAACCAACTTGCTTCCGCCTTGATTCGAACGTTAGAAAATCCCAAGCGGCAACAAAAATTAAGCGATGGCGCTTATAAGAGTAGCCAAGCTTACAGTGATGCCGAAGTTTGGGAACAATGGCAACAACTTAAATAGTGTGGTGACTTCGATTGTCGTTGGGCGTCAGTGGTAATTCCAGCCGCCGTGGCGACCGGTTCGAGCCTGAAGAGCGGTCTCGAACCTCACTTTGAAGCTTGGCAAAACCCGCCAATCTTCAAAGATGTCGGTGGCGTAAGTTCGGCCAGAAGCATGCCGAGCTAACGCCACTTTCACGGCAACTTCCATTACCACTGACGCCCAACTAAATTGATTGTTTATTTAAAGTGGTGCGACTATCTTTTTGGGTAGACGCATCATTTTTTTGGCACAATTTTTTTGCAGTCGCTTGGTTGAGTCATGAAACTGCCGATGAACCGGAACTACTGATAAGATTTGACGACCAGCAATCCTGACAAGGGGATTGCATGACAGCTTACCGATAGTTAAAAAGATGACACTAATCAAATAGATACAATCAAAACGGCCGTCACCCAAAATTTTGGATGACGGCCGTTTTGCATAAGATGCGAATAATAAGTCTGATTAGGTGATTTTTCTTACGCCTCACTAAAATCGTTTGGCAACCAAGCATAGTTGGCCAGTTGGTTATAACTTGAATTTTGGTGACGGTGGGCGTAAATGAGTGTTAAACCGGTCGGCGTACTATTGTCGATAATTTCAACGTTATCCACGGCGGCCGCAATTGTTGGTAAGTTGGTTAACGATTGGTCGTAGCGCCGCTTGATGACATCGGCGGGAATACCGTGACCGCCTTTTTGGACGCGGTGGTTGACACGGTCGATCGCTAAGGCGGCACTGGCCAAGGTGACATACAGTAAAGTAACGTCAAAGCCCAGTTCATGAGCTTGGCGAATAAAGTCTAATTGTGTCTTGCCGTTGCCAGCGAGGGTGGTTTCGGTATGAAAGCTCGTGTGGCTAGCGAGGGCCTGTTTGATTTGGTGAATGTTTTCGCGCATGGCGCGTAGTTGTGCACGGGAATCACGCCAGTCACCAGATTGAGCCCGTAAAATTTCATCAGCGTTAATTCGTTGCGTGCCGACAAAATAGCTCGGAGTTGCTAAGAACAGCGTGCTTTTACCAGCACCGTTGATGCCGGCGACAATCGTATAAGTTGGTTTGGTCATTTCACGAAGTCCTGACTGGCTAAGATGCGCTGTTGGTTGGCTTGCATCACGGCATTGATTTGTTGGACTAGTTCAGTTTGTTTTTGTGGGTCAGTGGTTTGTAATAGTTGGTCATGCGCAGTTTTTAGATTAACCTCTGAGTTATTGGGGTGATTGTTCATATGATAAACCTCACTTTCATTGGCTTTATTATAGTGGCAAGCTCAAGCCCCGTCATCGCAAATGACTCATTATTGCCAGCTTTGCAAATAAGTTGTAATCAAGTTTTGAACCGGGGCCAGATTTTTAGCCGCGGTCGTTTTAGTCAACAAATAAAATTGGCGGCGATAGTTCGCACTCAATGTTTCCGTGGGGACAGTTGCGTCGACCATGTGGCGAGAAATCACCGTTTGACCGACGCCTTGGGCCAACATGTCCGCAATCAGTTGATTGCTGTGAATGACCATCACTTGGTCTGGTTGGATGTTGCGGGCTTTCAAAAAGGCATTCGTGTAATGCCGGACGCCGGAATTGGGTTCGCGTAATAGCCATAGCGGACTGGTGAAATCACCAGCGTGGACGAGTTCGTCGTGGCCAAATGCCAAGCGATTTAAGTCGTCGGTGACAAGTGGTTTTTCGACGAGGCCAAAGTCGAGTTTGTGCTGCGACATTTGGGTTAAAATCTCGGCGGAGTTGGCGAGCGTCATTTCAATGTCGAAACGGTCGCTGAAGGGGGCGAGCGCTTTGAGTAAGCCGGGTAAAATTAAACTGGCGGTCGTATGTGATGCACCAATTCGAACTGGAATTTTCGTGCGTTCACTTGTCGCGCGGACCGCATTTTTGGTGGTTGCCCAAGTTTCTAATAGTTGCTGCGCCTGGCGGTATAATAGTTCACCGCTGGCCGTGGGTTCGATTTCTTGGCGGCCGTTACGGGTAAATAAGGTCGTATTTAGCTCCGCTTCGAGTTGCTTGATCTGCGTGGAAACCGTGGGCTGGGAGATGAAAAGCTGTTCGGCAGCTTGCGAGAAATTGCGCGTTTCAAAGACGGTCTTGAAAGTTTGCAGTTGTTTAAACATCCGGGTCATCCTTTCGATTAAGTTTCTTAATAGTAACTATCATAATAATTTATTTCTCAAATGTAAAACAATTTCGTATACTTAAACTTATCGAAGGCAGAGGAGCGGAGAATTTGAAAATTAAAGACATTTTACCCGGTTTAGTGGCGAGCATCGTCATTGCGGTTGTGAGCCAACTGGCCGCGCAATTTGTGCCAGCTTTAGGGGCGGCGACGATTGCAATTTTACTCGGAATTTTATTGGGCAACACCGTATTGCGGCAACCGCAATTAGGAAAAGGAACGAAATTTGCCGAAAGTAAGCTATTGGAATATTCCGTCATGTTACTTGGCGCCACGATGACCGTACAAACGATTGGCCAAGTTGGTGGCTTGGGGATTGTTTTCATCTTATGCCAAATGACGATCACAATCGTCGGGGCATTGTGGTTAGGCAATCGCTTAGGCTTCGACCAATCAGTCCGGATGCTCATGGCTGGTGGGAATGCCGTCTGTGGGTCATCGGCGATTGCGTCAATTGCGCCAGTTATTGAAGCCGACGAAGATGCTAAAGGCACGGTTATTACCTTAGTTAACTTGATGGGGACGGTCTTAATGTTGACCTTGCCATGGTTAGGCATCAGCTTGTTTGGTAGCAATGTCGTCTTAAAAGGGGCCTTGATTGGTGGGACGTTACAGTCAGTCGGTCAAGTGGTGGCCGCTGCCAGCATGGTCAATCAAACGACAGTCCAATTCGCGACGATTTTCAAAATTATGCGGATTATGATGTTAGTTGTGGTGGTCTTGATTTTTGGTCGCTTACATCAAAAGTCATTGGAAAATGAATTGGCGGAAGATGCCGTGGTGAGCGGTAATGGGAATGGGCACTGGTTACCGTGGTATGTCGCGGGTTTCTTAATCTTGTGTGCCATCAATAGTTTGGTGAGCTTGCCGGCCATTATTGGGACTACGGCGCATACGATCAGTAGTTGGTTTGAAATTATCGCCTTAGCTGCGATTGGTTTGCGCTTGAACTTAGTGAACTTCTTAAAAGCCGGCAAACGTTTGGCGTTATACGGCTTAGGCGTGGGGACGATTCAAGTCGTCAGTGCGTTGATCCTAATTACGCTGTTATTAAAACGGTAAGATAAAAAAATGCTAACCAGCGCGGTTAGCATTTTTTTAATCTCGTTATTTAGCTTTCACGGTCACGGTTCGCCAAGTACTTGGTAAGGTAAACGTGTAGTGGCGTTGGGCTAACTTAGACGTATGATTGCCTAAAGCAAAAAATACGCGCGCCCAGTGGTTCTTATATTGCCAGCGCGTCGTCTTGATTTGAACTTGGGCGGTGGCGCCGTTTTTAATACTAGTCGTGGTTTTGTCAGTTGAAGTCACACTGGTTTTGGTTGGCGTGGCCGCGTTCCGATATAAAATCACGCGTTCGCTGCCAGTACCTAACCGCCGAATCCCTAAGGCGGCCCGTTTAGATTCGAGCGGCGTCAAGCTGACCGTTTTGGTCGTGGTGACTTCGTGCATGCCCCAATGGTAATTGTCGTTTAAGACCAGGCCAATGAGACAAGCGGCAATCACGACAAAACTAATTAAAATTTCAATCGTTCGGCGTAAGCTATTCGGTTTAAAAATCATCAAGTATGAAAAGATGAATACGAATAATACTAATAAAATTAAAGTCATTAGGCAGCGTCCTCCTGGTCTAAGCCTACGGAATGATGGGCTTTTAAGAAGAAGGTTAAGGCAAAACCAAACGCACAAAAGACTAAAGAAACGATGAAGGCCATGTGATAACCAGTCAAGGTCGCGTTAACCACGCCAGTCTTGTATTTCAACGGAGCACTAGCTAACAACGTGTGGCCCGGCATTTGCCATTTGGCCACGCTGGAATACACACTGATTAACACGGCCGTTCCCATCGAAGCGGCGACTTGGCGTAACGTATTGTTAGCGGCGGTCCCGTGGGAAATCAAACTAAATGGTAAGGCGTTAATCCCGGTCGTAGTAACTGGCATCGTCACCATCGTTAAGCCAAACATCCGAATCGCATAGACGACGATAATCCAAACAATCGGCGTGGTTGCACTAATGGATAAGAAGAACGCCGTCCCCATCGTTAACAGTAACATCCCGGTCATGGCTAAGCGACGCGCACCGATGTGGTCGAAGATGCGGCCGGTGATGGGACTCATAATCCCCATCATAATTGCGCCGGGTAACAAGATTAATCCCGAATCCATCGCCGAACGGCCGAGTACCGTTTGGATGTACATCGGTAAAATCATTTCAACCCCCATCATGGCCATGTAGGATAACGCGGTCAAAATGGCTGACAAGGTGAAGGCGGGAATTTTGAAGACGCGCAATTCCAATAACGGTTGGTCCATGTGGAGTTGCCGCCAAACGAATAAGGCGATAAACACGATGCCGACGATGAGCGTTGTCAAGACGACCGGGTCACCCCAGCCGGCTTCACCAACGGAGGAGAAGCCGTACAGCATGCTCCCAAAACCAATCGTTGAAATTAACACGGACCACCAGTCAATCGGCTGTTTAGAAGTTGGCAACACTTTGCGCAGCGTAAATAATGACACAATAATAACAATCCAATTAATTGGCATAATAAATAAGAATAACGCGCGCCAGTTATAGTTATCAATAATCCACCCCGATAACGTGGGACCAATCGCGGGCGCTAACCCAATGACGATACCGGCCGTTCCCATGGCGGAGCCCCGTTTTTCCGGTGGGTAAACGGAAGACATAATTGTTTGAAAGACGGGGGCGGAAATCCCGACCCCCATCGCTTGAATCATCCGCGCAATGAGCAGCATTTGGAAATTAACGGAGCAGTAGGCCAAAATGGTCCCTAAACCGAAAATGACCATCGCAGCAAGATAGAGAATCTTCGAGTTAATCCGTGTCAGCATCCAAGCACTGACGGGAATCATGATCCCCATAATTAACATGAAGCCCGTCGTCAACCATTGGACGGCGGTGGCGGTAATGTGGAAATAAGACATCAAGGTGGGGAAGGCCGTCGTGAGCAACGTTTGGGTAATGAACGTACTAAACGTTCCCACGAGCAAGGTCAACACCAGCCAAGTGCGGTGATATGGTTTGCCATCAGCATCTAATGGCAAAGCCGAATTTGTCGTCGGCATTATGACTAAAAACCGTCCTTTCATAAGTAAAATAATTAAAACGCACAATTAATAAGTATAGCACGATATGTATACCAATCCTATTATTCAGCTTGCAGTCCGGTGATACCAGTCACTTAATAAGTAGGCCAATTATAAGTTGGGGCTGTGCTAAAATGGAAGTGGAATCTAAAAAGAAAGCGGGCTAAAGCCTATGGATACTAAATACTTAACGTTTGATTGTTATGGGACTTTAATCAATACCCAGCCCCTATACCAATGGGTTGAAAATTTAGGTGACGCGGCTGGGTTGAATGGGCAAGTCGTCCGTAATGCCTACGCCACATATGAAAATGATTCTCGTTCGGTCGACCCCTATGTGGATTACACCGAACTCGTGCGGGCGGATTTGAAACATTTAGACCAGACTTTTGATCAAGGGCATTTCTTTGAGAGTCATTATGTCGAATGTTTACAAGTTCACCGTAACTTATTGCCGTTTCCAGATGTCGTGGCTACTTTAGAAACGTGGCAAGCACAAGGCTATCGGCTAGTGATTATGTCGAATTCTTCTTGGGACGTGATGCCGGCTAATTTGGCAGCGTTACAAGTTAAGTTTGATGCGGTTATCATCGCTGAAGATGTCCACGCCTACAAACCAGCATTGTCATTTTTTAAGACTGCTGAAACGCAACTGGGTTTAACGGCAACGAATCACTGGCACCTCGCCCAAGGGTACGGCAGTGATGTTGTGCCCGCTGAGCAACTCGGTTGGCCGATGATTTGGGTCAATCGCCGCGGGGATGTCGCCACCGGGACGGCTAAACCAACGCATACCGTGGCTGATTTAGCCGCGGCTGAGGTGTGGGTCAAGTGAGATATTATCATGAACTGCCAGTCAATCAGCGGTTAACGCACTGGTTGATTGTACGCGTCGAAACGCCTTTCTAATCGTCAAATTTTCGTCAAAATTGGGATTGAGAAAGGAAATTGTTTTGAAAAATAAAGCTTTAAATCGAAGTACGACGCTACTGATGGCAGTTTCGGCCGCCATCGTAGTTGCTAATATTAATTATATTCAACCCATCGAAGCGGATATTGCGAGTCAATATCAAGTTTCCAATGCCATCATCGGTGCTGTCGCCATGTTAACTCAACTTGGGTATGCCTTTGGGCTGTTGCTCATTGTACCGATGGGGGATATCGTCAACCGGCGAACGTTAATTATGCGCATGTTAGTCTTGGCCATTATCTCCGCCTTGTTGGCGTTTGTGGCGCCGAATATTTGGGTGTACGCCATTGCCAGTTTGTTGATTGGGATTACGTCGGTCGCCCCGCAAATCATTATTCCGTACGCCGGTTTCTTAGCGCCGGTGGGTCAACGTGGCCAAGTGCTCGGCAATGTTTTGAGTGGCTTACTCGTCGGGGTCCTGCTCTCGCGGACGGTCAGCGGGGTGCTCGCCAGCTACTTACCATGGCAAGCGGTCTACTTGATTGCGGCTATCATGATTGCCTTGTTGTGGGTCGTTTTGTGGCGAAAGTTGCCACACGACCCGGTCACCCAACACGCAACGAATTACCGCACAATGATTAAGACGGTACCTGCATTAGTGAAAAAATATCCGGTCTTACGGGCATCCGCAATTAACGGGTTTGTCTTGTTTGGCGTCTCCAATATTTTTTGGGCGACGTTAGTGTTTTATTTACAGCATCAATATCATTGGGGCAGTCGGGAAGCCGGCTTGTTAGCTTTACTAGGGGTCACCGGCGTCTTAGCGGCCCCGTTGATTGGTCGGTTAGCGGACCGGTTCAAACCGAATACGATTATCGGTCTCGGCTTAGTTTTGTCGACGATCGCTTATTTGATATTTGACGTGTTTGGCACGCATATTGCCGGACTAATTGTCGGCATCATTGTGTTAGACTTAGGTACGCAGTTCGGTCAGGTGGCTAATCAAACCCGGATTCAAGGTATTGATCCCAAAGCCAGCAGCCGCTTCAACTCGGTCTTTATGTTTGGATACTTTATGGGCGGTGCCCTCGGTTCGTTTTTCGGTAATTTATTATGGGGTGCCTTTGGTTGGCATGGGGTGTGTGGCTTAGCCATCATCGTTTTATTAGTTGGCTTTTACGCCCATTACATTCATTACCCAAGGCTAGCGCGCCGGACCGTCACGATGAATCATTAAATTGGGGGATATTGGTATGAAAAGAGTTTGGCATGATTTATGGGGCGCAATAACGTTTGATTGGCACTTTTTTCATCGCTATTCATGGCTATTGCGGATTTTAGTTTATGTTGCTGGGATCCTATCATTAATTGAATTAGTGACGATACCGTGGTCGCAACCCACATCAGTAATTGAGCTGTACTGGGTACTGGCGGTCGGCTTGTTAGTCGTCGACTTCATCGTTGAATCAATCGTGATTGGACTACGGTGGTTAATCAAGAAAAATAACTAAAATAAAAGTGCGTCATTAAACTCGGTTGCTTGAGTTTAATGACGCACTTTTGGCGTTAATGTAGGCTGACTAAGGCGAACACTAATGGAATTGAAACGACGCTTAAAATCGTCGAAATACTCATTAGCGTCACAGCGGGGCCGGGTTCACCGTGTACTTTTAAGGTGAACAAGACGACAATTCCGGCGACCGGACAAGCGGCCATCAGCACCGTGGTAAACAGTGGCACGCCGGTAATCCCCATCAGTTGTAACACGACGATGGCTAAGTAAGGGAATAGGAAATTCCGTAACAACAAGACCCACCAGAGCCGTTTATCAAAGGTTTTTCGACTGAATTTGACGTCGGCCAAGCTGTTACCGATGACGATCATGGATAACGGGGTATTAATGGAGCTGACGTACGTAATCGCGCTATTGGCAATCGTTGGTAAATGCAACGACGACACGAATAGCAATAAACCGACGATAATTGCGATGATATTGGGATTTAAAATAATTTGTTTAAAGTTATCGCGACGACTGCCTTGATTACCGGTAAATAAACTAATCCCGTGCGTCCAACTGAAGATATTGAAGGCGGCTAGGGAGGCGACCGCAAAGAAGACCCCGGTCGAGCCGAATAAGGAACTAGTTAACGGAATGCCCATGAAGCCGGCGTTGGAATAGACGGAACCGTAGCGCATGATGCGCCGTAAGTTGGGGTCAGTCACCCGTTTGAAAACGAGCTGAGTGACGATAATCATTAAAATATAAATGATTAAAATTCCGATAATAACGCGACCCAGCATTTGTAAGCGGTCGGCGGAAAAGGTCTGTTCAAACGCTTTGATGATTAAACACGGTGAAACGACGTATAACAGAATATTCGTCAAATCGGTGGATGTTTGCGCATGCATGAAGCCGAGCTTGTTGATCATTAAGCCGACGAGCATCAAAATAAACATCAAGATGATTTGACTAGTGAGTTGCGTAAGATTCATAAGCTTCAGTCCAATAATTGAGATTACCTTTATTATCAGGGGGCTGGCGTGAAAATGTCAATGGGCGTTTTCTGAAATCGCAACTAATGAAGATTCGTAAGTTAAGCAGCGTGATGACTCGCTTGCGGCACGTCAACGTGGTGTTTTAAGTTCGGAAAGACGTGTTTATCTGACCAACCCATGATGGCGCCTTGCGCGACTAACGCAAAGATCGTGCCAATGCCAATCGCGCGTAATTGACCAGTGGCTAAGAAAGAAACGACGATAATGGTCAATGGCGGCAAATAGCTGGTCCATTGCGCGATAATGGCCGAACCGTGTAAGAAGCGGAACCGTAAAATATACGACAAATCATCGTTGGGATGTTGAATCAGATTACAGCGTTGATAGATGGAAACCGCCGCCGCGACGGCTAGTAACCCCACTAAGTTGACGACGAGCCGAATCGCCAATGGCAGCTGGGCGATGCCGACCCATGCCCAGAAATAGCCGATAAATTCGACTAAATAGCTGAAAGGGATAATGTAAAGTAAAGGTAGATTGTAAAATTAATCCGAACGCTGTTCGGACAAAAAAGATCAGCTTC
>NZ_AYGX02000037.1 GCF_000498955.2 Lactiplantibacillus fabifermentans DSM 21115
AAGCTGATCTTTTTTGTCCGAACAGCGTTCGGATTAATTTTACAATCTACCATTAACCTTAGTTAACTATCAAGTTATGTTAACTTTTTTGTAAAGATATGTTGAAGTCAAAAAAACGCGGCTGCCAATAATAGCAACCGCGTTTTTTTACAACAATCTAAATCTATCAGCAACTTCTGCTAACCTAACCAGCTTGTTGTGGGTCTTGTGCGTAGGAAACCGACGAGAATTTATTGAATGGTTTTACAAACAATAACTTAACGGTTCCCCGCGCCCCGGCCCGGTTTTTTTCGATAATAACTTCGACTTCACCGACATCTTGGTCGTCCTCGTCTTCACGTGGATCACCGCCGTTAAAGTCACCGCCACCACCACCGAAATTGCCACCGCCGTCTTCATCATCTTCGGAACGATAATAATCTTCCCGATATAAGAAAGCAACGATGTCGGCATCTTGTTCAATTGAGCCAGATTCACGAATGTCAGATAACACCGGCCGCTTATCTTGCCGTTGTTCAACCCCACGTGACAACTGGGACAACGCAATGACGGGGATACTTAATTCCTTAGCTAGTTTTTTCATTTGCCGTGAAATTTCCGAAACTTCTTGTTGCCGACTTTCAGTGTTGCCACCTTCAATCAGCTGCAAATAATCGACGACGATCAAGCCCAAGTTACCTTGTTCTTTCGCCAACCGCCGACTTTTCGCCCGAATTTCGGACATCTTAATCCCCGGCGTATCGTCGATATAAATACTAGCCTTGGATAGACTCCCCATCGCGACGACTAAATGTTCCCACTCTTCTTGATTCAACTGCCCAGTCCGTAAATGACCGGCGTCGATACTACCTTCCGCACAAAGCATCCGGTTAACGAGTGATTCGGCCCCCATTTCCAAACTGAATAGGGCGACCGTCGTATCAGTCTTAGTCGCGACGTTTTGCGCAATGTTTAACGCAAAGGCCGTTTTCCCAACGGCCGGCCGCGCCGCCAAGATAATCAAGTTATCGGGCTGTAAGCCGGCGGTCATCTTGTCGAGTTCCGCAAATCCCGTTGGTAGACCGGTAATGTCATCGTCATTTTGATACAACCGATCGATTTCTTCCATCGATGATTGTAGGACTTCCGTGATCGACTTGAAGCCACTTTGGTTCCGTTGTTCCGACACATTCATGATGTCACGTTCGGCATCATCTAACAGCGTCGTCACGTCATCGCTTTCGGTGTAAGCTTTCGTCGTGATTTCCGTGGCTGTCTTGATTAATCGCCGCACCGTTGACTTTTGGGCAACGATTTTAGCGTAATAACCCGCATTGGCGGCCGTTGGTACGGAACCGGCCAATTCAGCGATGTAACTCATCCCACCGACATCATCTAATTGATTTTGCGCCGTCAACAAGTCGCTGACCGTCACGGCATCAATCGCTTCATCACGGTCATTCAACGTGACCATGCTTTCAAAGATGATTTGGTGCGCCCGTCGATAAAAATCTTGGGCTTCAACGAATTCCATCGCTTCGACTAACGCATCACTATTTAAGAAAATGGCCCCTAAAACCGCTTTTTCGGCTTCAATATTTTGTGGTGGGGTTTGGTCCAACACCTCATTGTTCATTTGCGGTACATCCTTTTATTTTTCGACGACGTGCACCCGAATTTTTGCAGTAACTTCGGGATGTAATTTAACTGGCACGTTGGTAAAACCTAAGACCCGGATGGGTTCTGGTAATTCGATCTTACGCTTATCTAACTTCACTTGATATTGGTCGGCTAACGCCGTGGCAATTTGCTTGCTAGGAATTGACCCGAATAAACGGCCATCCGTACCGGCCTTGGCTTTTAATTCCACGACCGTTTCATCGGCTTCCAACGAAACTTTGGTCTTTTTAGCGTCGGCTAATTCTTCGGCTGCCCGAGCTGCTTCAGACTTTTGTTCAGCTTTCAAGGTGTTGATTGCGGCTTTAGTGGCTTCTTTAGCCAAGCCTTTTTTGATTAAAAAGTTGGTTGCATAACCATCGGGAACATTTTTAACTTGGCCCCGTTTACCTTTACCACGGACATCGCTTAAGAAAATAACTTGCATATGTGCTCACTCCTAATTAGATTCTGAATTTTCATCATCACTCGCAGTCAATAAATCGATCAAAGTTTGTTTAACTTCATCAACCGACTGCCCTTCGATTTGGGTCGCAGCATTGGACAAATGACCCCCGCCACCGAGTTTTTCCATATAAACTTGGACATTGATTTCGCCCATTGACCGCGCCGAAATGCCGACACGCCCATCTTCACGACGGGTAATCACAAATGACGCATCCACGCCCGACATCGACAATAACGAGTCCGCCGCTTGAGCAGCCGTTACCGGATCATAAACTTGATCATTTTCACCGACACATAACGCCATGTCTGAGTTAACAAATTCAACGGATTCAATCAAATGGTTACGTTGTAAGTAACTATCGACATTTTCCTTCATGAATTGTTGGACTAAGACGCTATCCGCCCCCGCCGACCGTAAATAGCTGGCGGCATCAAAGGTCCGTGAACCGGACCGTAATGAGAAGGACTTCGTATCAATGACGATCCCGGTCAACATCGCCGTGGCTTCAATCTTATTAATTGGTTCCGCATCGTGTGATTGATATTCAAACATTTCGGTAATCAACTCACACGTCGAAGAAGCATATGGTTCAATATAAACCAAAACGGGGTTTTCGGGAAATTCTTCGCCCCGGCGATGATGATCAATAATCATGACGCGGTTTTCCAACCGTTCGTAGAGCTCTTTAGACATGGAGATGCTCGGCTTAGAATGATCGGCCATCACTAATAAACTTTGGTCGGTCGCTTTTTCTAACGCTTCGGCTGGTGAAATAATGGAGGCTTCAATATTTTCATCAGTCTTCAATTGGTCTAATAACCGTTGAATGTCGGAATGGACATTTTGTTCGTCCAACACGATCCAACATTGCTTATCATTCATTTCCGCAATTCGGCGAATTCCTAAACAGGCCCCCACCGAATCCATATCGGGTTGATGATGTCCTTGAACAAAAATTTGGTCGGATTGGTTCATTAATTCTTGGAGCGTCTGACTGATCATCCGCGCCCGGACCCGGGTCCGTTTTTCCATCGGATTCGTCTTCCCGCCATAGAAACGGGCTTGTTCATCTTCCGCTTTCACAACCACTTGGTCCCCACCCCGTCCAAGGGCTAGGTCCATGTTGCTTTGCGCCAGATCCGCCAAATTATTCATGTTGCGCTCGCCGTATGCAATCCCAATACTTAACGTTAAGGGGAAGTTTTGCTTCGACGTTGATTCCCGAATAACATCCAAAATTTTGAATTTATTTTCTTCCACGCGACGCAAACTGTTGGCATAGCCGAGTAAGAAGAAGTGGTCATCATCGAGTCGTTTTAAGTACATCCCAAACGTTTGCGTCCATTTGGACAACTCGTTGGTGACGTAATTATTTAAATTTGAAATATCCGTATCCGTCATTGATTGGGTGATTTCATCATAGTTATCCAAGAAAATCTGCCCAATCACCACTTTTTCATCTTCGAATTGGTCTTCCAGTTCAGCGTACTTGGTGACGTCCATCATATAGACCGTATTGGTGCTCTGTTGGACGCGCAAGTCAAACTGGTAATCATGCCAACGAATCGTCGCTGGCGCGTCTAAGTGGCCGTTAATGGCCGCTGCGAGGTCCGCATCAACGTCTTCCAGTCGATAACCAATCACATCTTGATTGCCAAAGTACCGTTGCAAATACGGATTGACCCATTCAATCGTTTGGTCCGCATTAAAGAGCATGACGCCCAACGGCATTTGAATTAACGCTTCCTGTTCGCCACGTTTAATCCGGTATGATAAATCTGATATATATTCATTAGCGCTTGAACTTAGCTCGATCAACGTATTATACGACAAGACACTCGCCATAATGATCAAAATGAGCACAATCGTCCCAAAGATCCAATTCATCAAGAAGCCCGCCACTAACGCAATTAGTGATAAGCCTAAAATGACTAATGACAATAGCCGTAATTGTTGATTTTGTAAGAAAAATGGAATGTTTTCGCGCGAAAAAAATTTTTTCATTTGAAATTCCCTCAAGGTTCTCAGTAATAGTTATATTTTATCACAAACTGGGGTCGCATTTTAGTGTTTCGACGGCTAACCACCGGATTCAAGAAACGGTCAACCACGCCTAATTTACAAACCAATCAGCTGGTTAGTTGCTGCGATTAATACCAACCTGACGCCCCACAACTACTGCGCCAAGCAATCATTAATCGTCGGGTCTTTTGAAAGTAACACACCGTTACTAAAATAGTGTCGCTACATTAACACCAACTAAGCAATCGTAATCTAGCCAGTTGTGCCTAGTAATGACACCGTGTCGATGTCGTTAGCACGCGTCTTTTGCGTGGTTACGACATGGGCCGCGTTGACTGACTGGTGCTTTTCCAGGCAATCAACCGCCTGGAAGACCGCTCTTTGGCTTCCAGGATTGCCCCACGGTGACATTGCTAGGCACAACTGGCGACTGACTCCCAGTAGTTAAAAAAGATAACAAAAAACCACAGAATTAAGATTCTGTGGTTTTTTAAATGACTGAATTAGTCTTCGGAAACGAATGGTAATAAGCCCATGATCCGAGCACGCTTGATAGCGATTGTTAATGAACGTTGGTTCTTAGCACTCGTACCAGTTACTCGACGTGGCAAGATCTTACCGCGTTCTGAGATAAAACGACGTAATAAGTCAATATCTTTGTAATCGATGTATTCGATATGGTTAGCGGCGATGAAGTCGACTTTACGACGACGACGGCCACCTCTTCTTTGTTGTGCCATTGGTGATTTCCCTCCTCGATATCAGTAGCTAAGCTACATTAGAATGGTAAATCGTCATCCGAGATATCAATTTGATCCCCATTATTGGCGAATGGATCAGCTTGGTTATTGTTCGCACCATTATTGGCGTTCGCATTCCCAGCATTGTTGTTCGTGCTTGGCGCACTTGAACTACTATTGCCACTCCCAAAAGGATTATTGTTAGCAGATGATGATTGTTGAGGAGCTGCGTTTTGGCCTTGACGATTGTACCCACCATTATTGTTGTTGTAGTTACTATTGTTACTACCACTACCACCATTTGCAGCCTGATGACGTTCAGATTCTGCGCGTGATTCTAATAATGAGAAGTTGTCAACGACCACTTCTGTAACATAGACCCGTTGTCCCTGTTGGTTTTCATAATTCCGGGTTTGAATCCGGCCATCAACCCCAACTAGTGACCCTTTATGGGTAAAGTTCGCAAAGTTTTCAGCAGCCTTACGCCAAATGACGCAGCTAATGAAATCAGCTTCACGTTCTCCATTTTGATTCGTGAAACTACGATTGACCGCAATCGTGAACGTCGCAACCGCGGCGCCACCTTGCGTGTAACGTAATTCTGGATCTCTTGTTAGTCGGCCAACAAGTACGGTACGGTTAATCATGCAGAAGTGCTCCTCTCTCAGTTAATTTCGATTTATTATGCTTCGCGTTTAACGATCATGTGACGTAAAATGTCATCATTGATCTTTGAAAGACGATCAAATTCGTTCAATGCGGCATCATCGCTAGCAGTAACGTTAACGATATGATAAGTACCTTCGTTGAACCCGCCGATTTCGTATGCGAAGCGACGCTTCGACCAATCTTTTGAATCAATTACTTCCGCACCGTTATCAGTTAAGATTTTGTCGAAACGATCAACTAAAGCTGTCTTAGCAGCATCGTCGATGTCGGGACGCACGATGTAAGTAATTTCATATTTCTTTGACTCACTCATGAAATTTGCACCTCCTTATGGACTTCAGGCCCTTCTTTTTGAAGAGCAAGGAAAGTAATCTAAACAGAGTTAGATACTCACGAATTACAAGTATAGCATCTAAATCCACAGGTTGCAAGCTTTGAAGCGGCCGACGTAACTAAGTCATCAGAACCCGTTACACTTTATATTTACGCATATTTCCCGGGAAATACTTTTTATTTCTTGAAAAAATTTCAAACTTTTTCAAAAAGCTATCCTGACGACACATCATCAGTCATCCAAAAATGGCACAATCTTGACAGAGCTTCCCAGAATCCAACTTACGTACAACTAGCATCCCACACACAACCCGATCACTGATACGCCAATTAATCACTACGTTGGCGTTTACCTTGAAGTAATACCACGCTTTCTTAATGTCGGTTACTAACAGCTAGTTTTTGATTAGACCAACCACGATTGAAAATATTCAATCACAATTTCATATACTTACGTTATTTTGAGACTGAGCTGAGATTAGCAGTTGGCTGACCGTAATGGAATCGTCCTGAAAGTGGCGTTAACGGGCGTTTTTTGGCCGTTTACACCACGGACGTCTTTTGAGACTTGGGTTTCAGGCTCAAAAAATCGGTCCAAGACCGCTTTTCAGGCTTGGACCGGTCCCAGGACAATGGAATTACGGTCAGCCAACTGCGGCAACAACCAGCTTCATCACTATTTGAAAAGGCCCATAAAAAAATGCGAATCAGCACTGGGCTGGTCCGCATTTTTGTTAAACCTTAGTTTTCATCGGTAGTATCATCCGTATCACCATCAGCTGGTGCTGGCGTACCGGTTGGTTCCGTCGTTTCAGCCGTTGATGCTGGCACGCTTTCACCATCCGGCGTCGTCGCATCAGTTGCGGCGGCCGTTTCAGCTTCTTCTGGTTCTGGATCAACCTTGGCCATCGTCGCGACTTTACCGTCACCCGTTAAGCGAATCAAACGTACCCCTAAGGTTGCCCGACCCGTTTGCGAAACGGTACTAATCCCAAAGCGAATCATAACCCCTTGATCAGTCATCACCATGATATCTTCCGCACCTTCAACGGTCGTCAAGCCAGCTAAGTGACCATTTTTGTCAGTCACATTGGCGGTCTTGATCCCTTTACCACCTCGACCCTTGATTGGGTATTCAGCGGCAGGCGTTTGTTTCCCATAACCTTTTTCGGTAATGATAAAGACCTTACTGTCCGGCTTCAAGATATCGAACCCAATGACGAAGTCGTCATCGCGTAAACGAATCCCGCGGACCCCGGCAGCCGTCCGGCCCATTGACCGAACAGTGGTTTCATCGAAACTAACGGCATAACCGTCATGGGTCCCGATAATCACATTTTGGCTACCATCCGTCACCGTGACACCAATCAATTCATCGTCATCCTTCAACGTAATGGCTTTTAACCCATTGCTTCGGATGTTGCTGAATTCTTGGACCGGCGTCCGTTTAACGACCCCTTTAACGGTCGTAAAGAACAAGAATTTGTCGGAATCATCGGCATCACCTGAAACGTTAACCACGGCTTGAATCTTTTCGCCGGAGTTGACGCCCAATAAGTTAATGACCGGAATCCCTTTAGCGGTCCGCCCGTATTCTGGAATTTCGTAAGCCTTCATCCGATAAACTTTCCCAGCGTTGGTGAAGAACAACAACACGTCATGCGTCGAAGTCGTCAAGAGATGTTCGATGAAGTCATCATCATGGACATCCATCCCTTGAATCCCACGACCACCACGATGTTGTGACTTGAATTCCGTCGTTGGTAGGCGCTTGATGTACCCATTATGGGTCAACGTAACAGCGACTTCTTCTTCTTCAATCAAGTCTTCGTCTTCAATGCTCAAGACTTCCCCGACCATTAATTCGGTTCGGCGCTTATCACCAAATTTACGTTGAATTTCTAGCAATTCTTCATAGATGATTTGGTTGATCCGTTCGCGACTCGCCAAGATGGCTTTATAGTCAGCAATCGCTTTTAACAAGTCTTGGTATTCACTTTCAATCTTTTCGCGTTCCAAACCGGTCAACCGGACTAACCGCATGTCTAAGATAGCTTGGGCTTGCTTATCAGATAAGCCGTAGTTTTCCATTAATTGGTTTTTAGCGATTTCACTCGTTTGGGATTGACGAATAATCGTAATGATTTCGTCAATATGATCCAGCGCAATGCGTAACCCTTCTAAGATATGGGCCCGCGCTTGGGCTTTCTTCAAATCGAATTGGGTCCGCCGGCGAATGACATCTTCTTGGTGTTCCAAGTAGTAGATCAAGATTTGCTTCAAGCTTAAAACTTTCGGCGCCCCTTTAACGATGGCTAACATGTTGAAACCATAATTGGTTTGCATCAATGTCATCTTGTAAAGGTTGTTTAAAATAACGGAAGCACTGGCGTCACGGCGGACGTCAATGACGACCCGCATCCCTTCACGGTCAGATTCATCGTTGATATCAGTAATACCTTCGATTTCTTTGTCCCGTGCTAAAGAAGCAATCCGTTCGATTAACTTCGCCTTGTTGACCATATAAGGTAATTCGGTGACGATAATCCGTTGCTTGCCGTTCTTTTGTTCTTGAATGTCCACTTTCGCCCGAATAATAATATTCCCGCGTCCATGTTCGTAGGCTTTCCGAATCCCAGATTTACCCATGACGATTCCGCCAGTTGGGAAATCAGGGCCCGGTAAGACTTCCATCAAGTCCGCCGTCGTAGCATCCGGATTATCCATCAACAAGTGGATGGCCGAAATAACTTCGGACAAGTTATGCGGTGGAATATTGGTGGTCATCCCGACCGCAATCCCCGTGGCCCCGTTAACTAATAAGTTCGGGAACCGCGCTGGTAAAACGGCGGGTTCACGTTCCGTATCATCGTAGTTAGGTTGCCAGTCGACGGTATCTTTATTGATATCGCGCAACATTTCAACGGCAATCTTACTCATCCGGGCTTCGGTATACCGCATCGCGGCCGCCCCATCACCATCGACAGACCCAAAGTTACCGTGACCATCAACTAACATGTAGCGGTAACTAAAGTCTTGTGCCATCCGGACCATTGATTCATAAATCGCGGAGTCCCCATGGGGGTGATACTTCCCCATGACGTCCCCGACGATCCGGGCTGACTTTTTATAAGGCTTGTCGGGAGTAACCCCTAATTCGCTCATTCCATAAAGAATGCGCCGGTGAACTGGTTTCAAACCGTCCCGAACGTCCGGTAACGCCCGCGCCACGATAACACTCATCGCGTAGCTTAAAAATGACGTCCGCATCGTCTTGGACAAGTTCACATCTGTGATTCGCGTTGGTAAATCCGCATCAGCCAAGTCTTTCATCCTCCTTTGCCTGTGTTGTGCTTATTAGCGTATTTTAAATTTAATTATTAGACGTCGAGGTCTTGAACAAACTTAGCGTTGTCTTCGATAAATTGACGCCGGGGTTTAACTTGATCCCCCATTAACATTGAGAAGACATCATCCGCATCAGCGGCATCTTCATCACGCACGCGCAATAAGCGCCGACGTTCGGGATCCATAGTCGTTTCCCATAATTGTTCCGCGTCCATTTCACCAAGCCCTTTATACCGTTGAACAACTGGTTTTGGTGACGGTGCTAATTGCCCCATCACTTCACTCAATTCTTCATCGGAATCAATATAACGGACAAATTTACCTTGGCGAACTTGATACAACGGTGGTTGGGCGATGTAGACAAAGCCGGCATCGACTAATGGCCGCATGTAACGGTAGAACAAGGTCAACAATAACGTCCGAATATGGGCCCCATCGACATCGGCATCGGTCATGATAATCAACTTATGGTAGTTGGCTTTGCTCAAGTCAAAGTCGCCACCAAAGCCGGTCCCCATTGCCGTGAACAAGGAACGAATTTCTTCGTTAGCTAAGATCTTATCGATACTTGCTTTTTCAACGTTTAAAATTTTCCCCCGGATAGGCAAGATGGCTTGCGTTAACCGCGACCGTCCTTGCTTAGCCGAACCACCGGCGGAATCCCCTTCGACAATGAATAATTCACTGATTTCAGGATCTTTACTAGAGTTATCGGCTAACTTACCTGGTAAATTACTAATTTCCAAGCCGCTCTTCTTCCGCGTAACTTCCCGGGCGCGCTTAGCCGCGACCCGCGCTTTGGAAGCGAGCATCCCTTTGTCGACCACTTTACGGCCAATGCTTGGGTTTTCCATCAAGTACTTGTTGAAATGTTCTGAGAACAAGCGATCAACCGCTGCCCGGGCATCCGAGTTACCAAGTTTAGTCTTAGTTTGCCCTTCAAATTGAGGGTCCGGATGCTTGACACTAACGACCGCCGTCATCCCTTCACGGACATCTTCACCAGATAAATTGGCGTCGCTGTCTTTTAAGAGATTATTTTTACGCGCATAGTCATTAATGACCCGCGTTAAAGCACGTTTGAACCCTTCTTCATGGGTCCCACCTTCATACGTATGGATATTGTTCGTGAAGGTCATCAAGTTGCTGTGATAATCATCGGTATATTGCAACGCGACTTCCACCGTGATCCCTTTTTGTTCGCCTTCGACATAAATCGGTTCCGGGAACAGTACGGATTTATTCTTATCCAAAAATTCAACGTAGTGGCGAATCCCACCTTCATACAAGAAGTCTTGTTCAGTCGGTTCGTCTGGACGATTATCACGAATTGAAATTTGTAAGCCTTTGTTTAAGAAGGCCAATTCGCGAATCCGCGTCGTCAACACATTAATGTCGTAAGTCGTCGTTTCACGGAAAATATCAGGATCTGGTAAGAAGTGCACCGCGGTCCCATGCGCATCCATTGGCGCATCGGTCGCGATGACTTTCATTGGCGTCTTCACCTTACCGCGGGTAAAGTCCATGTAATAGACTTTGCCATCACGCGTCACTTTGACATCTAATTCCGTGGACAAGGCGTTTACAACGGATGCCCCGACCCCATGGAGCCCACCAGAAACTTTGTAGCCGCCACCGCCGAATTTCCCACCGGCATGTAGAATCGTATAGACCGTTTCCAAAGCGGGTTTCCCAGTTTTCTTTTGGATATCAACGGGAATCCCCCGCCCATTATCGGTGACAGTGATACTGTTGTCTTTTTCAACGGTCACATGAATCTTATCGGCAAATCCCGCTAAGGCTTCATCGATCCCGTTATCGACAATTTCCCAAACTAAATGATGGAGACCTTGACTACTCGTGGTCCCGATATACATCCCAGGCCGCTTACGGACGGCTTCTAGGCCTTCCAAAACTTGAATTTGGCTGGCGTCATATTCGCGCGCTTGTTCAAGCTTGGTTTCTTTTTCGTTTTCGGTCAATGCGGTTCCTCCTCATGTAAAATACCATGGCTAACTTCAAATACTTTGGGTTCATTGATTAACTTTCGCGCCACGCCATCTAAACTCGGCGTCGTCAAGAAAGTTTGAACTTTATCTTGGATAGCTGTCAGCAAATGCGTCTGCCGGGCAGCATCGAGTTCTGATAACACATCGTCTAAGAGCAAGACTGGATATTCACCGGTCTCCGCTTTCATCAAGTCAATCTCTGCTAATTTAACGGACAGCGCCGTCGTTCGTTGTTGGCCTTGGGAGCCAAACGTCTGAACATTTTTACCGTTGACGCTAAATTGCAAATCATCGCGGTGCGGCCCCAGTAAGGTCGTCCCTTGAAAAATTTCTTTGGCTTGTTGTTGGGCATAACCGGTTTGCAGCGTCTGGTAAAGTTCTTCGACACTACCTAATTGATCATCAGCTAAATGAGTCGCGTAATGAAAAGTCAGTTGTTCTTGATCTTGCGTAATTTCCGCGTGCACTTGTTGGGCCCAATGCTCAAGTTGCTTAAGTAGCTGCAACCGTTTCGCAATAATCTCCGCGCCAAACGCCGCTAACTGATCGGACAAGACGCCTAAATAAACTTTATCTTTAGCCTCATGCCGATTGAGCTGGCGTAAGTATTGGTTACGTTGCTTCAAAATGGTGCGATACTGACTTAAGTTATACAAATACTTCGGGCTCATCTGGCCAAACTCCATATCCATAAATCGCCGTCGCACCGCGGGGGCCCCTTTGACGATGGATAAGTCTTCCGGGGCAAACACGATGACGTTTAAGTTGCCGATATATTGAGATAATTTAGCTTGTTCCAAATGATTAACTTTGGCCCGCTTACCTTTTTTGCCGAGCGTCAACTCCAGCGGCACGCTCCCCGTCGCTTTATGTAGCCGACCTTTGAGCGTTGCCGTATTCGTCTGCCAACGAATCAGTTCCTTATCGTTAGCGGTCCGATGACTGCGCGTTAACGCTAAAACGTAAATTGCTTCGAGCAAATTCGTCTTACCTTGCGCATTTTCACCTAATAGGACGTTGACTCCTTGATTAAAGGACACGGCTAAATCGGCGTAATTACGAAAATCATGTAGTTCCAAATTTTCTAAGTACATCTAATCAGTCGATTCTGTCTGATTTGAGCGAATAAAAAATGATCCGTTGTCCGCAACTTCAATCGTATCGCCGGGATAAAGTTTGCGACCACGCCGATCATCGGGTTCACCGTTCACCAAGACGGTCGTTTCTTTTAGGAACCATTTGGCTTGGCCACCGGAACTGATGATGGCCTCTTCTTTTAAAAGTTGCCCTAATGTAATAAAGGGCGTTGCAATTTCTACTGGCTGTTTCACAATCTCACCTGCCTAACCTTTCCATCTCAAGCTGTTAAACGTGTGTTGGTAGGCCTGAAGACAGGCCTCAACAGGTTATATTATACCTGTTTTTTACTGAAAATTCAATTTATAACCGCATTCAGAGCCATTTTAAGCCGATTTAAGCAAAACTAATGTCGGGGTACTAGGTTGGGGGTAAATTTGCTAAAATTCGCCAAATTCGCGATTTTTAACAAAATCGACCGAATTTTTACGTTAAAATCCATTTGAAAATGGGCTTTTCAGCTATGTGTCTGAGACATTGCTTTCAGATACTGAATAGTTGCCGCTGCCCGCTGACCGTAATTCCAGCCGCTATGAGGACCGGTCCAAGCCTGAGAAACGGTCTTGAACCTCGCTTTTGAGCCTGAAAACCAAGTCTCAAAAGGCGTCCGTAGTGTAAACGGGATACAGCCCAATCCCGTCAACGCCACCTGCATAGCGACTTCCATTACGGTCAGCGGGCAGCTAGAATGTCTTTCGATAATAATGGTGCCAATCTAATTCGGTTTGGTAGTCGTGTCCATTTGTGGTGAACATTTTTTTATTGTGAAGTACGGTTAACTTGCTAACTGTCAGCCTTCTAAGACTTTTGTCGCAACTCGACTCCCACCTAGTCAATTTACCGAAATTTTCTAAAAGCCCAGTACTACTCTTTCAAATGCCCAGACGCTTTATTGGGCGCCAACCTTTCCGTCACAATTTAACGTTATGCATAAATACAATTCAGTCTCCGAAACGATATAACTTCAAAAGTTACATCACCTGCAAAAGCAGTTGTACCATGCCAACCGCCAATTAATTTAATATGCAAAAAGGCGGTCAATCTGTAATAGATTGACCGCCTTTTTTAGTTGTTTGTATATTTATTCAGCTAATTAAAAGGTCCGTACTGGGGTGATTAATTGAATAAAGTTTTCGCCTTCTTCAGTTGGCACTAAGGTGAATGGCCGTAATGCCATCGTGAAGGAAATCTTGATCATGGCTTGGCCAAATGACCGTAACGCTTCTTTCATGTAGTCCGGGTTGAATGAAATTTCCAATTCATCACCAGTTAATTCCGCGGGATGTAATTGTTCCGTTACTTCACCAACATCGGGCGAGTTCCCAAAGACCGTAATTGTTTTGTCGCTGGGATTCACTGAGAAACGAACCACGTTATTGCGGCTTTCGTGTGAAAGTAATGACGCCCGTTCGATCGCAGCGGACAAGGCCGGCGCTTCAATTTCAACCGTCGTGTTGGATTCTTTCGGAATTAACCGCGACGTATCTGGGTAGTTACCTTCCAACAAACGCGAATAAAACGAAGTGTTGCCTAAGACAAATAATACTTGGTTTTCCGATAACCGCATTTGAACATCGGGATTATCATCACCGATCATTCGGGAAAGTTCAGTGAGGCTCTTCCCAGGAATAATCACGTCATAGTCGGCGTTATTGGCTTCGGGCAACTTAATTTTACGTTGGCTCAAGCGATGCGAATCGGTGGCAACGGCTAAAAATTCACCATTACTTAAAATAAAGTGAACCCCGGTCAAGATTGGCCGACTTTCTTGGTTAGAAACCGCAATAACGGTTTGGCCAATCAATTCTTTGAAAACGTCACCAGCTAAGGTCAACGTATTAGTCGTATCAATTTCTGGTAAATGTGGGTAATTTTCAGGATCTAAGCCGTTAATCGTAAACGAGGCCGCGCCTGAAGTGATCTGCGTTTGAAAACCGTCTGTGACGGCAACGGTCATCGTATCTTCAGGTAACTTTTTAACGATTTCACTGAAGAAACGGGCTGGTAAGACGATGGCTCCAGCATCTTCAACGACTAACGTATTGTTGTCATCATCAGCTGGAATGGTCGTTTCAATCGAAATATCAGCGTCACTACCCGTTAAAGTAATGCCATTCGTACTAACGTCTAACTTTAAGCCCGTCAATATTGGAATTGTGGTCTTGGATGAAATCGCGCGTTGCACGTTATTTAATTCTTTAATAAATGCGGATCGATTGATCGTGAACTTCATAATAAATCCTCTCTTCATGGACGATACGAGTCTTATATAAACTAATAGATAAAAAATCGTAGTAATAGTAGAGCAGTGGGTACTGTGGAAAAGTTTTAAAAACCTTGATGGTATTTAGTTTTCCACATGTGCATAAGTTGTGGAAAACTTTTTGAGTTATGCTTTTTTATCCACACTAAGCTTTGAGCTGACTTTTCAAATCACCGATGGCTTGTTGCAAATCGGGGTCGGTTTTTAAGGCCGCCGCAATTTTGTCATAGGCATGAATAACGGTCGTGTGATCTTTGCCGCCAAATTCATTCCCAATCCGTGGTAACGAACTGTCGGTCAGTTCACGGGAAAGGTACATGGCAATTTGTCGGGGAGTCACGATTTGTTTATTGCGTTTCTTCCCTTTAAGGTCGGCCATCGTAACGTGATAATACTTAGCGACTTTTTCCTGAATAATGGGAATCGATACTTCGGATAGTTTGCTGCTTAAATTCAAACTCTTTAACGCGTCGGCCACTAAACTTGTGGTGATCGGCGAATTATTCAAGCGCGAATAGGCTTGAACCCGCGCTAAGGCGCCTTCTAGTTCCCGCACGTTGGAATCGATTTGGCCAGCGATGTAACTTAACGTGTCATCGGGGATGTCGATTCCTTCTAAATCAGCTTTGTTACGCAAAATAGCGATCCGGGTTTCCAGATCTGGTGGCGTAATATCAACCGATAAGCCCCACTTAAACCGCGATACTAAGCGATCTTGGAGCTTGGGAATTTCGTTAGGTAAGCGATCGGAAGTTAACACGATTTGCTTATCTTCTTCATATAGTGCATTGAATGTATGGAAGAACTCTTCTTGAGTGGCTTCCTTATTGGCGAAAAATTGGATGTCGTCGACGAGTAATAAATCAACGTTGCGGTACTCTTCGCGGAAGGATTCCTGCGTCCCCGTTTGAATGGCGTTGATCAAGTCATTCGTGAAAGCCTCGCTTGTCACGTATTTAACTTTACTCGTTGGATCAGTTTCCAATAATTTGTTACCGATAGCGTGCATCAAGTGGGTCTTACCCAGCCCGACGCCACCATAGAAAAACAACGGATTATACATGGTGCCCGGTTCTTCGGACACAACTAACGCCGCGGCATGGGCCATTTGGTTCCCTTTGCCGATGACGAAACTTTCAAATGTATATTTCGGGTTGAGTTTCGTTTCCCGCATAAATGTGGGGGTAGTTGCGGTGGCCGTTTCACCACTAGCAACGTTACCGGTAGTCGCTTGCGATTTTTCCGTAAGCTGCTGACGTTCTTCTTCGGTTATCATCACCGGCGTAATTTGCTCGTTGGTCGCTTGGATGGCATAATCGGTAAATTTAGCTGCCAAGTTATTTTCCCAATAATCGCGGTGTAATTTAGTCGGAACTTCAATTGTCATCTGCGAATGATTGAGTTGGAGCGGTTTGGCCGGTTCGACAAACGTTTGAAAAGTAATCGATGAGAGATCGCTTTTCATGGAGAACTTAATGATATTCCATAAGTCATTACGTTCCAGCACGTGGATACCCCTTTTCTTCAAAAACGTAATTCTATTCTAGCATGAACATTCGGAGTTTTCCACAAGTGGACGAACAAGTGTAAAAATAAATCACAGGGTGTTTTTAGAGTTATGCACAAGTTGTCGAAAAAACGAAAAATTTGAATTTATTCACAGTTATCCACAGAAAGACGTTTAAAAACAAGCTTGTCACGACGCGGTTATAATTAGTTATACACACCAAAATATATGCCTGTGGGTAACTTAATCACACCCCGTGATTTTGTCGACAAGTCGGTGGATAATCTGGGGATGGGATTTTTTTATCCGCGCATCATCCACAAGCAATTGCTGCCAAAATCTGTTAAAATCAACGTTAGCCCGTCGTTGAAAATTTTATTTGTAGGTTTTCAAATGGGAATAAATATGATATAGTAGTCAGGAAATGCGTTTAATGATAGAATGTGTTTTGAAAATAACGACTTAATCGAATTGATTCATGTCATGTTGAGAAGGAGGTGTCATGATGAAGAGAACTTACCAACCAAAGAAACGCCATCGTCAACGTGTACATGGCTTCCGCAAACGGATGAGCACCAGCAATGGCCGTAAAGTGTTAGCCCGTCGACGCCAACGAGGCCGTAAAGTATTGTCTGCATAGGCCACTGATTATCAGTGGCTTTTTCTTTACAGTCCTAGACCATCGTGTTTAGGGCTGTAAAGTTGTGTAGCAATCCGCTCATTTCGAGCGCACACATGGAGATGGATTATGCGAAAATCATATCGGGTAAAAAAGGAAACTGAGTTCCAACAAGTTTTTGAGACCCGCAACTCGTATGCCAATCGTCAATTTGTCATTTACGTTTTGGAAAAACCGGGGCAACCTCATTTCCGCGTTGGCATCTCAGTCGGTAAAAAGATTGGGAATGCCGTGGCGCGTAATTGGGTTAAACGCCGGATTCGGCAATCAATCACCGAGTTAAAGCCGCAACTTAAACAAGATGCTGACTTCCTCGTCATTGCCCGACCAACCGTTGCCGGTAAGTCGCAAGCCGAAACCAAAGCTGCTCTAAGCCATGCGCTCAAGCTAGCGCACCTGCTGGACAATGATTAAAGTGAGGACTTTCATTTGAAAAAGTACAGAAAAATACTGGCAATGCTGGCCATTTTTGCAATTGCGCTAGTGTTGACCGGGTGTAGCAATACCCCGATTACCAATAAGAGTACCGGGATTTGGGATGGCTTGATCATCTTGAACTTCTCACGGGCGATTATTTGGTTGTCACACTTGTTTGGGCATAGCTATGGGATCGGGATTATCATGTTTACCTTGATCATCCGGATTATCATCTTGCCATTGATGGTCTTCCAAACCCGTAATATGGTAGCGATGCAGGAAATCCAACCCGAGATGAAAGCTATTCAAAAGCAATATTCATCACGGGATATGGAAACCCAGCAAAAGCTCCAAGCGGAAATGAAGAAGTTATACGCCAAGCATAACGTCCATCCGATGGCCAGCATGTTACCAATGCTTGTTCAGTTGCCAATCCTGATTGCGTTGTACCAAGCAATCTGGCGGACCCAAGTCTTGAAGAGTGGTTCGTTCTTATGGTTACAACTAGGGAGCAAAGACCCGTATTACATTTTGCCAATCCTAGCGGCGTTATTCACGTTTGCTAGTTCCTGGTTAGCGATGAAGTCGCAACCAGAACAAAATACGATGACGACATCGATGACGTACTTGATGCCAATCGTGATCTTGATCACGGCCATCAACGTCCCATCCGCGTTGTCCCTATACTGGGTTATTTCCAACGCTTTCCAAGTTGGGCAAACCTTATTACTTCAAAACCCATTCAAGATCAATCGCGAACGGGAAGCGAAGCAACAAAAAGAACGCGACCGCAAACGCAACCTTGAAAAAGCCAGGAAGCGTGCGATTCGCAATCATAAACGTTAAATACAAATGGACCTGCCGTGTGGTGGGTCTTTTTTTGTAGAGCGAGAAATTCAGCGGGTTGAGACTGAGCATTGCCTAGTGATAGTGATAATGTGGGTTGTGCATTCTCACTATCGCGTAGCAAGCGGAGGGGGCAGTTGTGGTTTTCTTCGCGTTTCGGCAATAAAGCAAGCACATCCCACCAAAAAAATACACTAACATCCAACCAACCTGAACCCAGTAATCCAATAATAACCAAGTACACTAATTCCCCTACATAAAACGAATTATTTTTACCAAATAGTCAATAACAAAAACACCTGCCGCCAACACCTTAACGAATCCTAAACCCTCAACCTCAATCCCCCGCGCCCTAGACGGTAATGTTATAATAAACGCAGGTATTTTTTCCGAGGAGGATATTACATATGACAGTATTTGAAGGTCATACAATCGAAGCCGCCGTAACGGCCGGCTTAAAACAAATGCACTTAACCCGCGACCAAGTCAATATTGACGTAATCGCCGAACCAAAAAAAGGCTTCTTAGGTATGGGCAAGCAACCAGCTCAAGTTGAATTGACGGCCTTACCAACATCGGCCGCGGCCACGACTGCCCCAACAGTAGCGCCAACCATGGCGGCTACCGTTGCCCCGACCACTGCTAGTACGACCACTGCGCCAATCAAGGTCGCTACCGACAAACCCATTGCGCCGCTGAGTGAAGCAGCGGTTAATGAAGTTAAGGTAGCGCCGGTGGCCTCAGCAGTCCCAGTAGCTAAGATGCCCCAAGCGGCCCCGACCATTACTAGTCCAGCCAGTAGCGCGGCCACGGTCGAAACGACGACTGCGGCTACGATTGCGCCCGTGCGGACACCGGAAGAAATTGCGGCGCGCCAAGCGGCTAACGAACAAGCCGTGCGCGATTTGAGTGCATATTTGCTCGATATTGTGAAGCAGTTAGGAATCACGTCTGATTTAGATGTCGATTTCGGCAACCGCTATGCGACGTTGAATTTTGATACCGAACGGCAAGGGCTCTTGATTGGGAAACATGGGCGCACGATTAACGCGCTCCAAGATATTGCGCAAGTTTATATGAATCATCATGGTGCCTCGCATGTGAACGTGGTTTTAGATGTGGACGATTATCGCGACCGGCGCGAAGCCACTTTAAAACGGCTGGCTGAAAGTACGGCCCGCGAAGCGATTGCGACGGGGAAACAAGTTTTCTTGGATCCGATGCCATCGTTTGAACGGAAATTAATTCATGCCGAATTAGCGAATAATCATCACGTCACGACCTTTTCAGAAGGCCGCGATCCCCATCGGGCCGTGGTTGTTGCGATTCGCAAGTAGTGATTTTGGGGTAACAAACAGGTGTTTGACAAACCACAAATGAGCTATTATAGTAAGTATTAATCATTCTTATCTTTTAGATAAAGTAGTCAAAGTGCTTTATCCACGCTTTAAGGTGGCGTGGACTGGGCGCTTTTTTTCTGCACTTTAGGACATATTATTAACTAATTGTAAGTAAAATTTGGTATGCTACTAAGCGGTAAAACGCTGGAGTAAACGTTTAGAAAGGACTTGATGGGTCATGCCAACGACCACAGAATTTGATACGATTGCGGCCATCTCGACACCACCTGGTGAGGGTGGTATCTCGATTATCCGCATTAGCGGTGATAAAACTTTTGATGTTGTAGAACAGATTTTTAAAGGAAAAGATTTAAGACAGGTCCAATCGCATACGATTAACTATGGTCATATTGTAGATCCGGGCACGCAGCAAGAAGTCGATGAAGTGATGGCTTCGGTGATGCGCGCGCCAAAAACCTACACGCGTGAAGACGTGATTGAAATTAATTGTCATGGGGGCTTAGTGGCCACCAATGAAATTTTGCAACTGATTTTGAGCCACGGGGCGCGGATGGCGGAACCTGGTGAGTTCACTAAACGGGCCTTTTTAAATGGCCGCTTGGATTTATCACAAGCGGAAGCAGTCATGGATTTGATTCGTGCGAAGACGGATAAATCGATGAAGGTCGCCTTAAACCAATTAGATGGGGATTTATCGACCCTGATTCGGCATTTGCGGCAAGACATCTTAGATGTGTTAGCGCAAGTCGAAGTGAATATTGATTATCCCGAATACGATGCGGTTGAAGCGATGACGTCTAAAATGTTGAAGGAAAAGGCGACTGAAGTGGGTCAAAGTATTGATCAACTGTTAGCCACGGCCAAACAAGGGAAAGTCTTACGTGAAGGCTTGGCCACGGCCATTATCGGCCGGCCCAATGTTGGTAAATCTAGCTTGTTGAATCACTTGCTCCACGAAGACAAAGCGATTGTCACCGATGTAGCCGGGACGACGCGTGACGTGATTGAAGAATACGTCAATGTTCGCGGGGTACCGTTGAAATTGGTCGATACTGCCGGAATCCGGGATACAGACGATAAGGTCGAAAAAATCGGGGTCGAACGGAGCCGTAAAGCCATTGGCGCGGCCGACTTGGTCTTGTTAGTTTTAGATAACAGCCAACCATTGACCGCAGAAGACCGCGAATTATTAGCGGAGACGGACGATTCGAAGCGGATTATTATTTTGAATAAGACCGATTTGCCGGCTAAATTAGACCAAGCGCAATTAGCCGATGTGGTTGATATGGGCGATGTGATGAGCATGTCGGTCTTACAACAAAGTGGCGTGGAACAGTTGGAACAACGGATTGCGAAGATGTTCTTCAATGAAGGTATCGAAAGCAGTCAAAATAGCGTCATGGTCACTAATGCCCGCCATATTGGGTTGTTGAACCAAGCCAAACAAGCCCTACAAGATGTGCAAACGGGGTTAGCAACGGGCATGCCCGTGGACTTAGTTCAAATCGACATGACGCGTTGCTGGGAATTTCTCGGTCAAATCACCGGGGATAGCTATGAAGATGAATTATTAGACCAACTATTTAGCCAATTCTGTTTAGGCAAGTAGCAAGACGGAGGAAAAAGTTAATTATGCCAGAAGTAAAGGAATATACTGGTCGCGACTACGATGTTATCGTCGTCGGGGCTGGTCATGCGGGCTCGGAAGCGGCCTTGGCAGCCGCCCGAATGGGTAACCGGACGTTACTCATGACCATCAATTTGGATATGGTCGCATTTATGCCATGTAACCCTTCAGTTGGGGGTCCGGCCAAAGGAATCGTCGTGCGTGAAATTGACGCGCTCGGTGGCGAAATGGGTCGTAACATCGATAAGACCTATGTTCAAATGCGGATGTTAAATACGGGTAAAGGTCCCGCGGTCCGTGCTTTGCGGGCGCAAGCCGATAAGCATGCCTATCATGCTGAAATGAAGCATACGATTGAACGCGAACCTAACTTGACGCTCCGGCAAGGTATCGTTGATGGCTTGATCGTCGAAGATGGCGTCTGCAAAGGGGTTATCACCAACACCGGGGCGCGTTACAGTGCCAAGAGTGTCGTTTTGACGACGGGGACCGCCGCGCGCGGCAAGATTATTATTGGGGAATTGATGTATTCTTCAGGTCCTAATAATTCGCAACCAGCCATGAAGTTATCTGGTGATTTGGAAAAGCTCGGTTTTGACCTTGAACGGTTCAAAACTGGGACCCCGCCACGGGTTGACGGTAATACGATTGATTACAGTGTTACTGAAGAACAACCTGGTGATCCGGAACCCCATCATTTCAGCTTTGAAACTAAAGATGAAGATTATATTGATTTGAAGCACCAGTTATCATGCTGGTTAACGTATACGAATGAAACGACCCACGAAATCATTCGCGAAAACCTCGACCGGGCGCCAATGTTTACTGGCGTGATTGAAGGGGTGGGCCCACGTTATTGCCCGTCAATCGAAGATAAGATTGTCCGGTTTGCGGATAAGAAGCGCCATCAATTATTCTTGGAACCAGAAGGCCGCAATACTGATGAATGGTATGTCCAAGGGCTATCAACTTCGATGCCGGAAGAAGTGCAACAACGGATTTTACACTCCATCAAAGGTCTTGAAGATGCCGAAATGATGCGGCCCGGTTACGCCATTGAATATGACGTGGTCGCCCCTTATCAGTTGAAAGCCACGCTAGAAACCAAGCTCGTTAAGAACTTATATACTGCGGGTCAAACTAACGGGACTTCTGGGTATGAAGAAGCGGCTGGTCAAGGTTTAATGGCCGGGATCAACGCTGGATTACGGGCATTGGATAAAGGTCAATTCACTTTGAAGCGTAGCGATGCGTATATCGGGGTCATGATTGATGACTTAGTGACGAAAGGGACCAAAGAACCTTATCGTTTATTGACTAGTCGAGCAGAATACCGGTTAATCTTACGTCATGATAACGCAGACTTACGCTTAACTGACAAAGGTCATGAACTTGGTTTAGTTGATGATGACCGTTATGCGGCCTTCGAAGCTAAGCGCCAAGCAATCAAAGATGAACTTGACCGACTGGGCAAAATCCGCATCAAGCCAAATGATGACGTTAACCAATTCTTGCGTGACCACAATTCTGGTGAACTCAAGGACGGCGTGTTAGCAGCTGATTTCTTGAAGCGGCCCGAAGTCCGGTATGCGGATTTGATGAAATTTATCCCGGCACCAGCTGAACCATTGGAACGCCATATTGTGGAACAAGTTGAAATTCAAATTAAGTACGCGGGCTACATTCAAAAGGCCGAAGAACGCGTGGCTCATTTGAAGAAGATGGAAGCTAAGAAGATTCCTGATCGCATTGATTACGATGCTATCGACGGCTTAGCCACCGAAGCCCATCAAAAACTTAAGAAGATTCAACCAGATACGATTGCGCAAGCGTCACGGATTAGTGGGGTCAACCCGGCTGATATCGCCATTTTGAGTGTTTACATTCAACAAGGGCGCATTGCAAAAGTCCAAGATTAACCATTCAGAACTAAGAAGTTGAAAAAACCACTTACTGAAAGTTTGAATTTTCAGTAGGTGGTTTTTTTGTCGAAATGTCGGTCCCGCGGCGAGTAATGATGTCCGGACTGGCCTCCCACGGTAACGCGCACAAACTAACCGTCTGGGCGCTCGCATTTATTTACATTATGAATTGCTAAAAACCGTTCAGCATTAACGGACAAGCGGAATTAATTGGATTATAATTATTGGAAAGTTAGTTTCGGTGTTAAGGGAGAAAAGTTGATGAAAACTTTTAAGAACATTTTGAGTTGGGTGCTACCAATTGTGGTGGGGCTGTTGGTAGCGACCGTCATTCGCCATTTTGTCTTTACGATGGTGCGGGTGGACGGCCCTTCAATGGAACCAAATCTTGAAAATAATGAACGGGTGGCGGTCGTAAAAACCGCGAAGATTCGCCATTTAAGCGTGATTGTTTTTAATGCGTATAAAGTTGACCCGGACGCCAAAGAAAAAGGCGTCAAGTATGTCAAACGGGTCATCGGGATGCCGGGTGATACGGTTAGTGCGCGCGATGGCAAGATTTATGTGAATGGCAAGGCCATCAAGCAAAATTTCATCAGCCAATTTGAACGCACACAAGGGACTGGTAATTGGGATTTATATTCATTATCTAATCGTAATGAGTGGACCCTACAGACGACTAAGGTACCTAAGAACAGTTACTTCGTTCTCGGTGATCATCGTTCAGTTTCCAATGATAGCCGCTACTGGGGCTTTGTTCCCAAAAGTAAAGTGATTGGTGTGGTCAAAGTGCCAATTTGGGATACGAGCGCGAAGAAACGGCATAATGTGAATTCACTAGGTTATTAAAAGAGTGAGTATAAGAATAGTAAAAACTGAACGGGCACCTGATGAAATTTCAACTTCATCGGGTGCCCGTTTTTTTGAGGTGTGTCGCAGTATATTGTTAATCCTTGTGTTCGCAAGTTCAATGTGCGATGATGATTAGAATTTAATGAGAGTCGGTGGTTGTTATTAAACGTTCAATTCTGATTTTTCCGGCTGTTCAACCAGCGGCGCCTATCGCGAGCTGGCGTCAAGCTTATGATCCGCTCGTTGATCAGATTCGGCCGCACATCACGATTGGCCAAGTGCCGGTGACCCAAGCAGCGGCGTTAGCGCAGCAATTGTCAACGCCCGCCCAGTGTTTTCAGGCTGAAATTACGACTATTTCAATTGAACACAGCTTACCGAGCGGAAAATCCGACGAATTTGCTAAAATTTGTTTAGAAAAGTGAACAAAAGTGCCTGAGAAGATTGAATTCAGTAGGGAACAAGCCTAGAATGATGGCAACAATATAAATATTGGTTTTAAATGATGATTGATGGAGGTAATTAAGATGGCAATTGCATTGACGAAACAAGCCTTAGCTGCGTTACGGGCTAAACAGGCTGAAGATCAAAATGCGGCCGTACTAACCCGCGCCATTACTAAGAATGGGATTCGGGCAGCGAGCTATGATAATCAAGCCGCGAGTCGGTTAGACCGAACTTTTTCCATTGAAATTCCAACTGGCAAGGTCAGCAACCAAAAGCACAGTGGCCGTTGTTGGGAATTCTCGTTATTAAACACGTTGCGGCATAAATTTGCCACAAAATATCACGTGAAAGATTTTGAACTATCACAAAACTATTTGTTTTTCTGGGACAAAATTGAACGTGCCAATATTTTCTATCGTAATGTGGAACAAACAGCCCGCCAACCAATCAATGATCGGTTAGTTCAGTTTTTGTTCGATAATCCCGGTGAAGATGGTGGCCAGTGGGCGATGGCGGCTAGTTTAGTTCAAAAATACGGCGTTGTCCCCGCTAGCGTCATGCCGGAAACTTACAACACGACTAATACGACTGAATTTCAAGAAGTCTTGAGTCGTCAATTGCGCAAAGATGGCTTGAAGTTACGGCAGTTAGTCATGGATGGTGCCGGTGAAGCGGAATTGCAATCACTTGAAAAGAGTATGTTGCAACAAGTTTATCGGATGGCGGCTTACTCATTTGGCGAGCCACCGACTAGTTTTGACTTAGAATATCGCGATGACAAGCATGCTTATCACCGCACCGCTAATCTGACGCCCCAAGACTTTTATCAACAATATTTTGATACCGACTTGGATGATTACGTGGTCGTAACCAACTCACCCGACAAGCCATTGAATCGGTTGTACAGTTTGCCAGATGAAGACAACATTATTGGTGGTAAATCAATTGAATTTTTGAATGTCGACATGGGTGTTTTGACCGATGTCGCTGTTCAACAACTTAAAGATGGCGAAACGATTTGGTTCGGGAATGATGTGCTACGCCAAATGGACCGCGAAAAAGGGTATTTGGATGCGCATCTATATGAATCGGCCAAGTTATTTGGGATCAATGGTCATTTAACGAAAGCCCAACGTCTCCAGACTGGCGAAGGTGAAGTGAGTCACGCGATGACGCTGACCGGTGTCGATATCGTCGACGATACGCCGACGAAGTGGAAAGTCGAAAATAGTTGGGGCGTTAAAAATGGGCAAGACGGTTACTTCGTCATGACCCAGGACTGGTTTGATGAATACGTCTATGAAGTTGTCGTGCATAAGCGGTACTTAGCGCCCGAATTTCAAGCGATTTTAAATGAACGGCCGACTCGCTTACCAGCGTGGGACCCGTTACACTAGGAGGAATCTGAAGATGAGTATTTTTGCCGACCGCCTGAAAACGGCGATGCAACAAGCCCAAATTAGCTCTGCCCAGTTATCGAAACAAACGGGGATTGGGCGCTCCTCAATCAGCCAATGGTTAAGTAGTAAATACGTCGCTAAATACGATAAGGTCGTGACGTTAGCGACCGCCTTGGCGGTTGATCCGGAATGGTTGTCGGGCGCAACGGATGAACCAGCAACTACAGAACCAGCAGTGGCAGGTGAAGTTGATGCAGCGTTGGTTAGTTTGTGGCAACAGTTGGATGCAGCGGGACAACAGAAGCTGTTGAACAAAGCCCAAAAGTTAGTTGCTAAGCAAGGTCAGCCCGATGTTAAACGGAAGAAAAAAGGTAAGAAGAAGAAAAACAAAAAGCGCAAAAAGACACGCGTTTAACTTAAAGTAATTTCAAAAATAAAGCAGTCGTTAACTGGCCAAGGGCGCGGTTAACGACTGCTTTTTACTAATCTTGATCAATTGGCCATTGGTCCCAGTCACGGGCCCAAATAAGGCCCATGACGCCTTCACCGACATGGACACCCACGACCGGGCCGATTTCACCTTCGTCAATGGTGATGTCGGGGAAAGTGGCCGTTAAATCGGCGGTCCATTCCGCTTGGAGCTTGGGATTGTTCCCATTTTCAATCGTCACGCGCAATGGATAGTCGGCCGCTTCAATTGCCGCGGCTAATTTAGCCTTGATGGCTGCATAGGCGCGGCGCATCGTGCGTTCTTTTTCAATGGCGACAATTTTACCGTCTGCAAACGTGAGGACGGGTTTAATACGGAGCAAGTTGCCAACTAGGCCCGATGCGTTTGAAAGGCGCCCAGTACGAACTAAGTGGCTTAGATTATCGACGACAAAGTAGACTTGCGTCGTATCGCGCAGATGTTCTAGTTGGTCGATAATATATTCCGGTGATTTGCCCGCAGCGACGAGTTTTGCCGCTAAGAGGCACATATAAGCTTCACCAGCCGCGGTAATCTTGGAATCAAATGGATAAACTTTGATGTTGGTCACGTTTGGCAAATAGGCAATTAAGTTCGGAATAAAACTCATAATCCCAGACGAGAGATGAATACTGATGACATTGTCATAGCCTTCGTCAGCGAGCTGGTCATACATGGTTTGCATTTGTCCGAAGGTGACTTGCGTCGTGGTCGGCAATTCGGGCGCCGTCCGCATGCGTTCATAAAATTCTTTAGACGTGATTTCAACGTTTTCTAAGTACGTTTGTTGCCCAAAGATAACGGTGATGGGAACGACGTGAATATTGTATTTTTCAATATCGGCCGCGGCTAAGTAACTGGCACTATCGGTAACAATGGCTGTCTTCATTTTTCCCCTACTCTCATTAATGAAAAGATTTAAGTTGTATTATACCGCTAGTTTGTAGGGAAATGCCAATTTTGACACGGGAAGAGGGCCATTATTTTAAATAATTAAAATAAAGAAAACGGGCAGGTATTTATATAACTTATTAGTAACGGAGCTGCTATGTTGGTAGTGTTTTGACGATGGAAAAATCACGGGCGTACAAACTTGTAATTACTTATGTGATTTGCTACTTTTAGGTCAGTCAAGGCTAGTTTGAATGGAGGTTATGAAGATGGAAAACGTCACTAAAACACGCAAACAAGGTAATTCGCTAACATTAACAGTGCCGAGTGATTTTAAGATTAAAGCTGGAGTAGCCGTTCGACCAGAATTAACGCCAAAGGGTATTTTTTATCGCTTTATTGAAAAAGATACTTTTTGGGATTTTAGTACAGAAATTTTACGCGATTTAGTTGCTAAAGGAACTGCTACGGAAGATTTAGTTTCAGAATTTGAAAAAGCACAACGCGAGATACCAGTGGCCATTGATCGAGCTGCAGCTGCGGCCGAACAGGCACCCGTAATGACAAAACGGGAGTTGGCAGAAGAAATTGGCTTATCAAGTAGCGGTACGACGGATAGCTCGGAAGTATTTAAGAAAACTAAAAACTGATACGTTGAGACAAAAATTTTTGGATGTCATTTATAACGACATTGCATTAGCGCCACAAAATGGAATTTCTAAATATGGTGACTTGCGGCCTATCTATTCTTGGAAGTTAATGGATAATGGGATTGAGTATCGGATTGCTTATGCAATTATGGATGCGAATACGATTGATATTATTTTGATTGGAACGCGCGAAAATTTTTATAAGCAGTTGAAGCAGTATTTAAAGACCGTTAATTAGTATTTGAATTTTATGGCTAACAAAGTCATAATAAAAGCCAACTAATTCGAGGAGGTGGTATGATGCCAGCTAAAATTGAAATCACCGCGGCCACGCCAGCCGATACGCAACAGTTGGCGGAAATTTATTTGGTTGATCGACAACAAGATTTTCCGTGGGCGACTGATCCCCAATTGGCCGACTTTGAACATGATACTAAAGGCGAATTTGTCTTGGTAGCGTGGATTGATGGGCAGATGGCCGGCTTTTGTTCGTTATATCGATTAGCGAACTTTATTCACCTACTATTTGTGGCCCCGGGCTATCGGCACTTAAAAGTTGGGGAACATTTATTGGCAGAAATGCGCCAATATGCCACGGAGCCAATGACCTTAAAATGTGTGATGGAAAATGAAGCCGCCTTACGATTTTATGCGAAAGTCGGTTTTCAAATTGTGAAAGCTGACCGCGATGCGTTTCCGGCCAATTACACCTTACGAGATACCCATACTGAACAATATATTGCGCTACAGTCCCTTGATTCGTAAAACTGAACATGCACCTGAACAGATAATCGCAATATATAGAAACAAAAACTTTTTCTAATTTATTTTTAATGGTGGGGTTGACATCGCCTTTGTCCGGCGCTAAACTCAATGCATAAATTAAATTTAAATTAAAAACTTCGATAAGGAACGGTATTAAGACCCGACGAGTTAGCGAGCTGTAGATGGGTGCAAGGCAGTCAAGTCGACTTAATATAGATCACCTTTGAGTTGAACCCCGAAACTTGGTGGAGGCGGTTCTGGATGGTACCCATTAGTGTACCGGCGTATCGCAATTGCTGTACGCGCTAAGGTGTTGGCTGTGAGGTCAACACGAACAAAGGTGGTAACCCGTTTATTTGACGTCCTTTAACTAACTCAAGTGGAGCTAGTGAAGGGCGTTTTTTGTTGGAGTCAATTAAAGGTGGTGAGGACGATGGAATCGGACATTTTGATGGCTAGTTACCAAACGCGACCACGGGTAGCTAGTCCATGGGATACGACAACTTGGCGGATGCTTTGCGTCCTTACAAGTCGTCGTGACTAAAAGTATCAAGGTCACACATATTGCACAATCGACGCTAAACCGTCACACATAAGTTTTTACACATATTAAGTTCTAACACATATTTTTTTAACACATAACTGATCCAACACATAGAAATGGAGATCTTGCTTATGACAACAACGACTACTAGTACCACTGAAACTGAAATGAAGTTTGCCAACCAACTATTTGAAGCCTATCAAACGCAGCACGCGTTAACGATGAGTGACTTTGCCGATACGTTAGCCGATGAAGATGCGGCGTACCGAGTCCCAAATCATCTAACGGTAGATTGTAAAATTAATCCGAACGCTGTTCGGACAAAAAAGATCAGCTTC
>NZ_AYGX02000178.1 GCF_000498955.2 Lactiplantibacillus fabifermentans DSM 21115
GTTATGCTGAACAATTTGTCCAAAAATTCGGATTAAATTTGCAATCTACCGTAAACCAAAATTAATTCGTTGGAGGTTTCAAAAAATGACAGAGCTAGTTGCTTATTTACATGGGCGTCACGAATGGCAAGTTGAGAATATTCCAGGTGAACGACTAACGATGTTGAACTATGCGTTTGCTAAGTTGAATGGGGTAGCGATTGCGGACAATGTCCCTAATATTGATCGTATTCCAGCAATCAAGGCGGCGTATCCAGAATTGAAAATTAATATAAGTATTGGTGGTTGGGCCGCGGAAGATTTTTCGGATGCGGTGGCAACAGCAGCCAATCGCGAAAGATTAGCCGCTAATATCGTCAAATTTGTACAAGATTATCAGTTTGATGGCGTTGATTTAGATTGGGAATACCCCGGCGTTGATTTAAGTGGTATCAAGGCCACACCCCAGGATGCCCAGAATTTTGAGGCTTTCTTACAAGAATTACGACGGCAATTAGATGCGGTTAGTAAGGCGTATATTATCTCCGCAGCAGTCGGGGCTGATCAAGAATTATTAGCAGCCATGGCGGTCAATGGTGAGTATGGCTATGCGGCCTACTTGGACTATGTTAATGTCATGAGCTACGACCTGCGGGGCAGCTGGACTGAATATACTGGCCATCAAGCTAACTTGTTTAGCTATTCGTCAATTGATGGCGCCTTGAGTGCGGATCAAGCGGTTCAAGATTTGTTGCAACATGGGGTAACGGCTGAAAAAATCGTGGTGGGCGCTGCGGCGTATAGTCGTGATTGGGTGGGCTCTGATGAACCGAGCTTGCCCAATGCGTTACATCGCCATGCGCAGTCAGTTGGGTCACAAACCACGCCGTATCTTGACTTAAAGCCATTAATCGCTGACCAGCCGGAACATTATTTTTGGGATGAAACCGCGCAAGCACCGTATTACTTTGATGGGCAGACATTCCGCTCGTTTGATGATCCGCGTTCGCTGCGGGCAAAAGCGGACTATGTGAAACATCAAAACTTAGGCGGTTTGATGTTATGGGAGTTGTCTTTGGACCCCACGGCCGATTTAATTAAGGCGGCGCACGACCAGTTAAACCAATCTTAATTTTGTTCGGGTTTTACTGAAAAACACCATGATTCGTGGTGTAATCAATTTATATTACGTGTTTTATTGATTATCAATTGATAAATAAGACTCGGTTTCAATTTGTGTTGGTGTCATATCAGAGATTATCAGGGATAATTGGTAATGATTTATCTTATTAGTTTTACTGTTATAAACGAATTGTTACTATCTGGTAACAAATATTAGTTGTTAACAATATGACTAACAATTTAACGAATATTCGGTATACTAATAAAGGTGGTTAGCGTAAGCGTCATCAACACTCCCAACTTCATTATCTCCTCCATAAGACGATGATGACCGCTAGTGCGGTCCAGTGAGTGAGCGTCTGTGGTCATCGCTTCCCCGCGGTGACCACCTTTTTTATTCGGTCATTTCTTAGCGCGGGGAAACGATTGAATAAGTAGGCTAAAAACGAGTATGCTGAGGTCAACAGCGACTAGGCAAGTTACGAGGAGGAAAATTTATGTTTATTAGTTATCCTGCGTGCTTTTATTACAGTCGGGCTGAAGAAGTGCCATTTTTTGTCACTTTTCCAGATTTTCCAAATTCAGCCACCCAAGGTAATGATATCACGGATGCGTTAGTGATGGCGTCGGATTGGTTAGGGCTCAGAGTCGCCGATGACTTAGTCGAAAACCGCAACATCCCGGCACCCTCTGCCATCAATGAATTGTCATTGGTTAAAAATGATCCGAATTCCGAGGTCGGCGAGTTTGACCCGAAACGTTCTTTTATTTCGATGGTCTTGGTCAATCTTGATGAATATTTGAATGAAGCCACATTGACTGATGGCATTACACTACCAAAGCCAGCGAACGAAGATCAGCAAGATGGTCTGGCTTAGGTCAACCTTAATGGTAATTAGCCGGCAATGCGGGTGTTACTTGACATGCAACGCGTTCCATCTCTAAACTGAAAGATAGTCTATAAGAGGGGAACATTACCATGGCAAATATTCGGGATGTGGCAAAACTATCCGGACACTCAGTTTCAACGGTGTCGCGGGCTTTGAATCACAGTGGCTATGTGTCGGCCGCCACGCGGCAGGAAATTTTGGTAGCCGTTAAACAGTTGGATTATCATCGCAACGATATTGCGTTGGCACTGAGTACTGGTAAAACGCACCAGATTGGCGTCATCATTCCATTTGTGAATCGGCCGTATTTTCAAAAATTAACGGCCGCAATTACTGCGGAAGCCTTTGAACAAGGCTATCAAGTGACTTTGTTGCCGACAAATTATCAGCCGGAACGGGAACGTCAATATTTGGCGATGCTAAAACACCACCTATTAGATGGGTTAATCTTCTTGTCGCGTAGTTTACCGTTTAGTGAACTCGTGGATTTTCGTGATTATGGTCCCATTGTTTGTTGTGAAGACACTTTTGATTATCCGTTAGCGAGTGTTTTTACGAATCGCGGCGAGTCGTTCGTACATGCGTTTCAACTATTGAAACAGTGTGGTTTTCGTCATATCGGGGTGACGGTCAGCCGTGATGAGCACCACAGTCAAAGCGCTAAATTAACGTTGCAAGCGTATAAAATGGTGTACGGCCCGCAACTCGATCCGGTGTTGATTTATCGGCACACTTGCCGAATGACCGATGGCATCGCGGCGGGGGCCCAACGTGAGCTGCAACAACAGGGACATGGTGCGTTAGTGATTGGTCAGGAAAATATTCCCGTGAGCTTTCTAATGGATTATTCCACGATTGACCATCGCCTGACTGAAATGGGGACGACGGCGTTTAAGTTGTTGTTCCAACCAGAAATTATGAAACAGGCCATCAGTTCAGAATTGATTTTGCGCGGGCGTCTTAAAAAGATTGTCGCCCAACAGCAAGCAAAATCCCGGTCTTGAGCGCTTTGCCAGCGGACATAATTATTTTTGTCCCTTTTTGCTTTTAAAAGCTTGACCTGCAACGCGTTTCACCCAGTACAATAAGTTTGTTGATGAATGGATAAACGTTTCGTTAAGCGCTGTAGTTAGTGGTGGTCCAGTGGCCATGGATTAGCACCACGCTTAAGGCGTGCTTGTCGTCATCACCTAGAATAATTTAAGGAAAGTCTATCATTGGCGATAGGCTTTTTTGCTTTCTGAAAATAAAGTGATGGCCCCATTCAGCGGGACTGGTTAAAGATGGCCCTGAACATCAAAATGATGAACGCCTTGAATCATTGGCATAACAACTGTTATAGCGATTTAATTATTGATAGAAATATATAACTTTATTTATGAAAGCTGTTGATTGTTAGCATGAAAAGCGTGAAAATGGAGGTGTCTTATAGGAAATTTAATAAAGTTAATGGTAGATTGCAAATTTAATCCGAATTTTTGGACAAATTGTTCAGCATAACC
>NZ_AYGX02000002.1 GCF_000498955.2 Lactiplantibacillus fabifermentans DSM 21115
AGGAAGCTGATCTTTTTTGTCCGAACAGCGTTCGGATTAATTTTACAATCTACCGTGTTTTATTAGTTTTTTTGCTGAATCCATGAGTAATGATGTAATAGTTATCGGTAACATGAAAATATAAACCGCGTTGGTAGTTGTTTCCTTGCCTAGAGCGTAATTCAAAAAGGTTGTCATCAATTTTTTTGATCAATTGTAACCGACTAGCAATTTGCAATCCTTTCTCTTCAGTAATTTCAATAGTTGCTTGTAGTTTGATACGTTCTTTGACTGGTAGCGCCGTAAAGTATTCAATAAACTCGTTGTGACCATTGGGGCGTAGGTAAGATTTGAACTTCGGCTTTTTCATACTGATATAGTCGCATATATGCGTCCAAAATGCAAAAATAAACTTTTAAGATATGAAACACAACCAGTTTATGAGTTGTATAGTATATGTATATGGGGATGATAACAATGTTAAAAAATGCGAAAGCTGAACGGTTATATCAAGAAATTCGGGTCGCTTATAATGACGCAGAAGTTAAAACTGATATTGAGTTACGAACAGAATTATTGCAATGTGCGCAAGCGCTAGTCCGCGATGAAAATTACTTAGCGGTCGCCACCAAAGTTCATGGGGTGGCCTCGCGGGCCAATCGGCGGCATCTGGCGGCACCAATTGCCGCGATGGTGACCTTGAGTAATCAAACTGCTAAGACGTCCGAATATTATTGGGGCGTCGCAGCTACCGCGATCCTTGGCGGGTTAATGATTCATTAAAAATAGTTAAAACCAACGACATCTTGTACTTTGGATGTCGTTTTTTATGGCTTGGGTTCGTTCGGATAACGTGGATTTAAACGGTTGTTTTAGCTTAACCTTATACGATTTTATTTTTAAAAATCGCGTGATAAAGCTTTAGTAGCAAGGCTTTTATCGGTCAAGTAATGGTATTCTGTGTGTAGGGTTCCAGTTAAGTAAATACGGCTTGGTGAGCGGGAGGGTGATTACTATGAAAATAGTGGTTTATTCCAACGAAAGGCCCTCACCAAATTTTGTTGGGTTTGGATTTCATGATTCCTAACATTGTAGAAGCAATCTTAATAGCGATAGTTGGCGTTACGACAACGTTAATGGTATTGACCGCGCTATTTAGAGCCGCTTTGAAATGTTATCAAGCTTGGAAAGACTTAATTCACGAAATATTTAAGTAGCAAAAAAGACCGTAGCATACTTGGGAGAGTATCCGACTACGGTCTTTTCGACCAAAATAAAAAATCTCACTAACTGCATTTGCAGTGCTGGGCAATAACCCTGAGCGGATGTTAGTTACCGCTAACATCCTTTTTACATCTGTATTGTAGCATGTCTTCACCAAAGTGTATTGAAAAAGCAATCTGGTTTTCAGGTCAAAGTCGGTACCGCCACAGCAGTTCGGTGGCCGGACTTATCCACTAATGAGGTGGATAAGTCACCCCGCGGCGATGATTAGTGGATAAGTTTTTGACTGCGACGATGATTTTGGCAGTTATCCACCGTATTTCAATGATACCAATGGGTTAACGCGGCTGGCTTGTGCATAACTAATGCAAATAACAAAATAAATTGGCTATTCGCAAACTTTCTCCTTGACCTGGAGCTGACTCCAGGTTTTAAAGTATGACCATGTTGAAGAACAAAACTCATATAAATCATTGGAGGAATTACTTATGTTAAATAATATCAATTGGCCAAGCCGCTACTTACCAGGGACGACGGACAACTTTGTTTCTAATGAAGTCATCGTTAAAGATTTGACGGTCGCGGAAGTTTGGGCGTATTTAGTCGATACGAGCAAATGGGAAGGTTATTACGAAAATGCCGCCAATATTGTGCTGACGGATCAAAGCACCACCCATTTGCAACAAGGTGAAAACTTCCATTTCGATACGTTTGGTTTTCCGATTGACGCGCAAGTGATGGAATTAGTCGCTCCTCAAGATAACCAAATCGCGCGCATCAGTTGGCACGGGTGGCAAGATGGCGATGCTGAAACGGCGTTAGATGTTTATTACGCTTTCTTAATTGAAGCGTTACCCGGCCAGCGCGTGCGCGTTTTGACCCAAGAATCGCAAATTGGTAAGCCGGCTGCTGACATGGCGGGCCAAACGCCCAACCCGATGCTAAATGGCCATCAAGCTTGGTTGGACGGCCTCGTTAAAGCGGCGAAGGGGGCTAAATAATGACCAAAACTTGGTTAGTGACCGGGACTTCGAGTGGTTTTGGTCGTGAATTAGCGACGTTGTTAGCGCAACAATCAGATATTAACTTGGTGGCCACGGCCCGCAAGATGACTGATTTAGCCTATTTGGATACTTACGACCATGGTCAAATCGCCAAAAGTTTGTTAGATGTGACGGTGGCTGACCAAATTACCGCGACCGTTCAACTGGCGCAAGACCGATTCGGTGGCATTGACGTGTTAGTTAATAACGCTGGCTTAGGTTACTTTGCGACTATCGAAGAAAGCGATACTGCCGCGGTTCGTCATTTGTTTGATGTGAATGTGTTTGGGTTAGCCGCGATGACGAAAGCCGTTTTGCCGATTATGCGCGGTCAACATGCCGGGACCATCGTCAACTTGTCATCGGCGCTCGGCCTCGTGACCTTACCAACGATGGGGTATTACAGTGCCACGAAGTTTGCCGTAGAAGGTTATTCGCAAGCCTTGCAACAAGAAGTGGCGAATTTGGGTATCGACGTCATGATTGTTGAACCGAGTGGCGCCCGGACGAATTGGGCAGGTGCGTCGTCGCAAAAAGATGTGCCGACGATTGCTGATTATGACCAATTCAAAGCGCAAGTTGCCGGGACCGATGCGAGCGCCGGCAGTGAACCTGGGGACCCGCGGCAAATTGCCAAGTTGATTTTTGAACAAGTTACCAGTACACAGCCTACGCCTAAGCATTTGCCATTGGGCCACTTTGCTTCGGCCGGCGCGCAAGCCCATTTAAACGATTTATTAGCCGAAATTAAAAATTTGAGCGCTATTTCTGAAAGTGCTGATCAAGCTTAGTCTAAAATAATCGCCCACAAATGTTGTCAAAACTGACATTTGTGGGTGATTATTTTTACGAGTTACTTACCAGATCGTTTTTTTACCGTTAAGCGAGCGCGGCTTTTTGGGTAAGCGGTCATATTGCCAAACGGCCCGGGCTGCATAGATGACGGCGACGACGCCCATCAAGTAAAACCACGGATTATTAGTCCAAGTAAACATTGGACTAGTCAACGCCCACATGTTAGTAGGTAAAAAGCTGTTGATGGTCCCAATCAAAATCACGATGGCTAATCCTTTGGAAGCGCCCAGTTGTGTCTGGCGTTGTTCCCAATATAGTCCCGGGAAGACGCCAATTAAGACGTTCGTAAAGATGAACCACTTGAACATCAACGGGTCGTGCATGAAGACTCGGAAGACATTCACGATAGTAATCATCAAAATGATTTGACTGATGACCCGGCCCCACGCAGCAGCGAGTGGGGTGTGACCATCCGCATATAAGTGACCCCAGATGGCATCGCGTTCAACGTAAATGGCTTTGTATAAATTGAAAATTTCAAAGCAATTCCACACCATTAAAGCGATTGAGGCGGCCCAGAAAAACCAGAAGTTGTGGTATTGATGCGCGGTGAGTGCAAAGACGATGGCGCCCATGGAATCGTGGGCAAAATAAAAGGTGTGCATCCAAATCGGATACGGGGCGCTCTTTTCGCGAATGACTAACGCAAAACTGTACATGTATTCGAGGTAGCCAATGAAAAAAGTAATGCCGGCTACGGCTAATACGAAGCCAATCTGCGGATTAGACCAACTGAAAGTCGTCAAAAAATCTTGTGCCCGATAACCAGTTGGATAAGTTGTATATAAAAATTGCATGTTAAGGTCCTTTCTACTAAGCTATTAATGAGTATTAGTTTAAGCAATAATCATCATCAGTTCGCACCATTATTAAAAAAAGTGTGTATTAAGTAGGAGGCAACTATGGACCCACGCGTACAACGCACGCAACAGGCGTTACGGACCGCGCTGTTTCAATTATTAGAAACGCAAGCGCTCAATGATATTACGGTGACCCGGCTCTGCCAAACCGCGGGCATTAATCGGCGGACGTTTTATATTCATTATCAAAATGTGACGGAAGTTTTTACGGATTATGAGACGGAGTTGGCGGCGCAATTACGAGCAGGGATTACCGCCCAACATCCGGATGTGGATAGTCTGTTAGCAACCGTCAACACGATTTTGTTCAGTAATTTTAAAGGCTTTCGCTATTTGTGTTTAAACCGGCAAGCTCAACACTTAATCGACGACCTGAAACAGTTATTGTTAACCGTGATGACGGAACAACTAGTCGGTCCGCAACCCACACCGGCGCAAATAGTCGTTTTGCAATACACGGTAGCGGGACTATTGGATTCATATGTCGCCTGGGTCGTCCAACCACGCACCGTTGATTTTGACGTGTTAATGGCGATGAATAAACAGTTAGTGCACCGTTCGTTAGCGTTATTATGATCTGTCGGTTGTCGAGTCTAAAAATGGCGCAGCTGGAATTGCCGTTGTGAGTCAGTCGTAATTCCAGTAGCCGTGGCGACCGGTTCGAGCCAAAAAGCGGTCTCAAACCTCACTTTGAAGTTGGTTATTGCCGCAGTTGGCTGACCGTAATTCCATCGTTCTGGGACCGGCCCAAGCCTGGGAAACGTCTTGGACCTCGCTTTTGAGCCCAAAGGTCAGGTCTCAAAAGACGTCCGTGGTGTAAACGGGCAAAGAACGTCCGTTAACGCCACTTTCAGGACGATTCCATTACGGTCAGCCAACTGCTAATTTCAGTTCAGTTTCAAAACAAAATTAAGTGTATGAAATTGTAGTTGAATATTTTCGATGGCTGTTAGTCTAATCAAAAATAACCGTCAATAACCTACTTTAAGAAAGGACCTTCAAAGATGTCGGTGCCGTAAGTCTGGAAAAAAAACGCCGAACTAACGCCATTTGCACGGCAACTTCCATTGCGACTGACTCACAACTAAATTGATCTGGGTAATGAGCAAACGCGGTATCATATTGATGTAATCGCGAAAACAGTAAATATTTGTCCATCAGTGAAATGGTTATATAGGGTCTCCATATGGTTGCACTTGAAAAAAACTTCAAAGCTGTGCCATTCTATTTGACTAATAGAGAGAAATTCAGTTCACATAGCTTTACCAACGTTTTGAAAGGCCCATGCTGTTGGTCATAAAAATAAAGCACCCGATGAAAGTTTAACTTCATCAGGTGCTTCGTATTTTTGAGATTAGCTTAGACTGTTTTACCTCAGCTTAATTGGCGTTTTTTATAGTAGTAAACAGGAATCCCAATCATGACAATCACGAGTGATAATAAGACCCCGGGTAAATCGGAGCCGATTTCACTAATGATGACAAATAGGGCGCCTAAGATGGCAATCAGTGGCGTAATTGGAAAGCCCGGCGTTGAGAAGGGCCGCGAGTCACCGGCATGGCGTTTGCGTAATAAGAAGACGCCGATAAAGGTCGCAACGTAGAAACAATATACCGTAAAGATACACAAATCCGATAACCGGTCGGGGTTAAAGAATAGAATCATGATGCTGGCATAAACGATAATGACTGACGTAGCCACAATCGGTTCGTGTGACTTACGATTCAAGTAGCTCAATTGCTTTGAGAATGGTAACTGGTGACGTTCAGCCATCGCATAAACGATGCGAGGGAACGTCATGATTTTTCCGTTTAAACAGCCGACCATCGAAACGATAATCCCAATATTCAATAGCCGACCGCCAATCGTCCCGAAGGCCGCGTTGGCAAAGTAAACGGTCGTTTGTTGACCGAGCTTGTGAATCGTGTCAGCGGGGATGAAGTGTAAAATCCCGTAAGTAACTAACGTGTAGGCGACTAAGACGAGTGAAATCCCTAAAATAATCGCTTGTGGTAATAACTTTTGCGGATTCTTGATTTCACCGCCAAGGTTGGCGACTAAAATCCAACCATCGTAAGCGAATAAGGTGGCTAAAACGGCGACCCCAAAACTCCCGGTCGATTGACTGACCGTATGTAGTGTTTGGCCAAAGGCGTTTTGATTCCCATAAAACAACCCAAAAATGATAATGGCCGCAATCGGTAGGAGCTTCCCGAGGGTGGTGACGATTTGAAAGGCCGCGCCCCAGCGGTTTTCAAACATATTCAAAATTCCAATTAAGATAATCACGCCAATGGCTAAGGGAGCTTGCCAGCCGTTACTTAAATTGAAGAAACCGACCAACAAGATACCCAAGTAGGCGGCAATCGAAGCAATAATGGCGGGACCATAAACGGCAACTTGCATCCAGCCGGATAAAAAGCCCCAAAACTTACCATAGATTTCTTCCATATAAACGTAGAGCCCACCAGTATGCGGCATTTGCGCGCCGACTTCGGCAATCGTTAAGCCGGCCGTTAACGTGATCAAACCACCGAGCAGCCACGCTAGCAGCGCGTTACTCGTGGAACCAGCGCTATCGAGGACGGATGATTGCTTAAAAAATATTCCGGAACCAATGACGGTCCCAACGACTAATGATAAGGCCGACCAAAAACCAAGCGAACGGTTTAAGGTCGGTTCTGAATTTGTGGGCATAAAATGACCATCCTCACTTTCGCTGAACAAGCTAGATTTAGTTGAATGCATTTAGCATACCAGAGAATATTTTGCACCGCAATTAAGAAAACGTTTTAAATTGAAAATTAATCCTTAATTTCCGAACTAATTACATTTTTATATTGTCATAGTTCGATAAAATGATTTATTCGTATTCTGATATTGTACAATAGTTCGCATTTCATCAGCTTTTTAATATTCAGGCCGTGGCCTTGGTAGTTGGTTGCCACGTTTAAATCTAGTATAATGCAAACAGAGAGAGTGAGGAACAAAAATGGTAATAGCAATTGTGGTAATTCTCATCATTGCCAGTCTTGGACTGCTGGGATTACTAATTCGCGGTGCCCGGCAAAAACAAGTTCAATTTAGCGGCCGTGATTTTACGTTGGGCTTTGGGATTGGTGCGGTGACCGACTTTTTAGACACGTTAGGTATCGGTAGCTTTGTGACGTCGACGGCCATTTTTCAAGCGACCCATTATTTAAAAGACGAACGGCAACTGCCTGGGACCTTGAATACGATGCATTCGATTCCCACGGCCTTTGAGGCGATCTTTTTCGTCACGGCCGTCAAAGTTGACCCGTGGACGTTGTTAAGCCTAGTCTTGGCAGCTGCAGTGGGGGCGGTGCTTGGTAGTGAGTTTATGGTCAAGCTGAATCAACGGCGGATTCAGTTGATTATGGCGATTGCCTTAGTCGTGACGGCGGTCTTAATGGCAGCCAAACTCATGGGGTGGGTCAGTCTACTCGGCGTGGCCAATCACGCGACGAGTTTGCGTGGCTGGCCGTTGGCGATTGGGATTATTGGCAACTTTATTTTAGGATTACTAATGAGTGCCGGAGTCGGCTTATATGCGCCATGCATGGTCATGGTCTATTTTCTAGGCTTGACGCCGATTGCGGCGTTTCCAATTATGATGTTATCGTGCGCGTTGTTGATGCCGAGTTCGGCGGTCAACTTCATTCGCCACGACCGCGTTGACTATCGCGGCTTGTTCGGGATTATCCTCGGTGGCATTATTGGGGTCATCTTAGCCGCGACCGTCGTTAAGTCCCTGTCATTAACTGCGCTAAGTTGGTTGATTGTCCTGGTTAGTCTGTGGACGGCCAGCTCACTAGCTAAAGCTGCCATGCGTGTCAAAAAGGCGGCCCGCCAGTAAGCTACCGCTATTTTATAATTTAACTTATTCAAACGATATCGTAACGGCATTTTTGCAGCTAAAAATGTGGTTACGATATTTTTTTGCTTTCATGAAAATAAGTCGAATTATGCCAATTTATTTACAAACTATACAGCATGCTGTATAGTTTTAGTTGAGGTGAGTCACATGGATCAAGACGAAATGGTGGCGCGGCAAGTCTTAAAACTAGCACGCAAGGTCAAGCACCGGCGGAATTTACATATTAAAGATTTAGCGATGACGACGGAACAAGCCGACGCGTTAAAGTATTTTGCCGATTATCCGAATAGTACGATTGCGATGTTTAAGGATTACCAAGAAATCACGCACCAGACGGCCCGGCTAATTGTGCAACATTTAGTTAAGCAAGGCTTAGTCATTTTGCAACCAAATCCGGCTGATGGGCGTGCTAAGCTCGTGGCAGTAACTGTGGCGGGATTTGAAAAGCGCACGCGCTTAAAACAACATGGCTGGAAGACGAGTGAAGAACTCTTCCAAGGCTTTACGGCAGCGGAACAACAACAATTTTTAGCATTACTTAGTCGAGCCAATGCTAACTTAGAGAGAGGAAATGAGTAGCGTGAAAACGCGGTTGTATACGAAAGATGTGAAATTAGTGTTGGCGGCTAGTTTCTTTTATTTGATGAGTCCGATGTTAATTAACCCGGTGATTGCTGGCTTTGCCACGAGTATCGGGGCCAGCAGTATTTTAGCGGGCGTCGTCGCAGGGCTGATGAACTTAACGTCATTATTATTACGGCCATTAGCTGGTAATTTGACGGACCGGGTCTCGAAGTATCACTTAACGTTGGTCGGCGGAATTTTAATTTTAATCGCGAGTCTTGGTTATAGTGTGACCGACAATGTGGCCTTGATTATGGTTTGTCGAGTGATTAATGGGTTGGGCTACACGTTGTGCTCCGTTTGTATGGCAACGTGGATGGCGAGCTTGCTACCGGCTGACCGCATTGGTTCCGGGATGGGGATTTACGGTTTAGCCAACGCGTTAGGCATGGCGATTGGCCCGGCCGTCAGTGTTTATTTGTATGAGCATTACAGCTATCAAAGTGTGTTCTGGTTAGCGGCGGCGTTTAGCATTCTCATGTTGATTGTGATTCAATTTGTTGGTAATCGTAGCGTGCCGAGTCCAGCTTATCAGGAAAATAAACCACGGGGCTTGCGACTCGTGCAGCCAAAAGTGGTCCCAGTTGCCATCATTTTAATGTTATTTTCGTTACCTTACTTTGCCACGCAAACTTACATCGTGAGCTATATTGCCCATCGCCATTTTGCCGTACCCGCGGGCGTCTTTTTCCCGGTTTATGCGGTGATTTTGTTAGTGATGCGGATTGTGCTGCGCGATGCTTTTGACCACGTGCCGTTCAAAAAATTCATTTGGATTTGTCTCGGCTGTAACTTACTAGGGCTGATTGGCCTAACCGATTTGAGTAACTGGTTCATGTTGATTGTCGGGGCCTTCGGATTAGCGGCTGGTTACGGCTTAATGTTTTCGATTTGCCAAGCTAAAGCGTTGACGCTCGTGCCGGAATCGGATCACGGCCTGGCTAACAGTACTTTTTATATCGGGGTTGATTTAGGGATGTCGTTCGGGCCGATGTTAGCCGGGGTCATCACCACGGTCTTGCCATGGGCGTGGTTCTATCCCGTCATGATGGTCACGCTACCCTTAATTGTCGTGGTTTATCTATTTTGTCGGCGGGCCCTCGCTTAAAATGAGAGTGCGGATGCTTGTCGCTATAACAATATGCATGTTATAACCATTGGCAGGAGATGATATACGTGGATGAAGCTAAAAAGATGCAAATTTTGGCGGATTTAATCAAAATTCGCTCGGTCAATGATCATGAATTACAAGTTGCCAACTATTTGAAAAAACTATTAGATGACGCGGGTATTGAAAACAAAGTGTTACCTTTAGGCGGCGACCGCGCGAACTTGGTGGCCACGTTAGGTCATGGTCGGCCGGTGTTAGGGTTAGCCGGGCACATGGACGTTGTTGATGTGGAAGCGGACAATTGGAAAACAGACCCCTTCGTGATGACGCAAGCCGGCGATAACTTATATGGCCGGGGCGTTAACGACATGAAAGACGGCTTAGCCGCGATTGTCATCACGTTAATTGAACTTAAACAAAATAATGTTCCGATTCATGGGACTTTGAAGTTTCTCGGCAGTGCCGGTGAAGAAGTCGGCCAAGTGGGGGCGCAAGCCTTAACGAAGGGCGGCTACGTCAATGATTTGGACGCGTTATTAGTTTGTGAACCAACCGGCTATCGGATTATTAGCGCCAATAAAGGGACGTTGAACTTAACCGTTAAATCGCACGGTAAAGCGGCGCACAGTTCGATGCCGAAGCTTGGCAACAATGCCGCAACCCATTTATTAAACGTCTTACAACGAATGCAAGCGACCTTTGATGAGATTGCGGGCGGCGTGGTCAATCCGTTGATGGGGGAAACGCTCTACAATGTCGACGTTTTGCAAGCCGGGAACCAGGTTAATGCCATCCCTGGCTTAGCCACTGCTCAAATCAACATGCGGACCTTACCAGAATTACCGAATGACCAATTATTTGCGGCCTTTAAAAAGACCGTGGACGACTACAATGCCACGACCAACGGCGACGTTGAATTGATTGCGGCGGATAGTGTCATCCCGACTGAAGGCAATAACGAGTCGGATTTGATTAAGATGATTCAAAAAATCGGTAATCCGTATGCGGCTAAACAAAATCCGAGTCCGGAACAGCAAAAACATGACGCCATGTTATTGAAACTGTTAGATATGCCTTATTCAGCGACAGAAATCTTAACGATGAGTGCTTCGGGCGGCACCGATGCGTCGAGTTACTTGCAAGACCAACCGGTTGGCTTTGACTATGCGGTCTTTGGTCCTGGTAACGATACCCAACATCAAGATAATGAATATACTTCTAAAAAGATGTATCTGGAATTCATCGACATTTATCAACAATTATTCGTGCAATATTTGGATGCGGCTAGTGCTAAATTAGCAGCGGAAGAATAAGACTAAACGCATTAGCTTTCCTAATTGGGGCTAATGCGTTTTTGCTTTAATAAGGTCAACGAATGGTAGATTGCAAATTTAATCCGAATTTTTGGACAAATTGTTCAGCATAACCTG
>NZ_AYGX02000038.1 GCF_000498955.2 Lactiplantibacillus fabifermentans DSM 21115
GAAGCTGATCTTTTTTGTCCGAACAGCGTTCGGATTAATTTTACAATCTACCAAAAGTCATCCAAGTAAGACTGCTCGTCGCTTGATTCAAAGCGTTCAATCCCAACCTAATATTTTAAAATTAGTATTTCAATAGTTACCAGAAACTATTATTACCTTTAATATCGAGTCGTCACGTTAAGGGGACGTAATGGAGTAGCCACTGGGGAACGGCTGCGATTCAGATAACCAATCAAGGGCTGACCAGGCGACTAGTCGGTCTTTTCGTATTTCTTAACGAGCGATTTGGCGCTAAATTTAACGACATTATCAAGAATAGGGAATGATTCTAATGGAAAAAATTCAGCCGTCCATGCCTAAGACGATTCAAATTAATTTCTGGTCATACTTCATCAGCATGGCAGTCACCTTTGTGGGCTTCTACGGATTTACATACATTGTCACGTGGCTCATGATTAATGAGACCAAGACCCCGCAGCTATTAGGTAACGTTATGGCGATTACGATGGTACCGGCGATTGTTTTAAATTTAGTGGCGCAGCGGTTGCTAACTAAAATTAATGCGCGGCTAATGATGATGATTACTGATTTGCTGACGGGACTGTTATTGGTTGGCGTTTATTTTTTGATGGCAGTCCCTCGTTGGCAAATCACCGTGTTAATTGTGGCGTCGGTGCTGAACAAGACAATCGGGGTCTTTTATAAACTTAGCAATAAAACAATTTTGCCGGCCCTTTTTCCTGTCGCAAAAATTCAGCAAGTTAATGGGACGCAAACGCAAGTCCGGCAAGTGGCGATCGTTAGTTCATCGATGATCATTTCAACGCTGTTGTTATGGATTCAGCCGCGGTTGGTAATCCTACTCATTGGCGGGGGCTTTTTAGTTTCGGTGTTTTTTGATGCGCAATTAACTTTACTAGTGCCAAATCCTCGGCAGCCTCGCGGTGAAGAACCGCACGATTGGCGCCAAGTACTTAAACAAACCGGGATGGGGCCGTATCTAGGCTATGCGGTGCTCGGGAGTCTGGTAGATGCGAGTTTAGCGGTCTTAATCCCATGGTTAGCAGTCACTTTATTTCATCAGAGTATCGCGTTAAGTATCCTAATGACCGCTGAAGCCGCTGGCATTATTTGCGGGCCACTGTGGCTGAAACGTTTCAGCACGGTGAAGTTGCGAACGCTTTGTTTGTTAACCTTGCTGGGCTTAGTATTTTTTGTGCCGAATTTTTGGGTGTTGACCGTTGGGATGGTAGCCGTTGGCAGTTTGCGTGGCGCATTTAATGTCCTGTTTTTTTCGAAGGTTCAGACCGACACGGCGCCCCAAAATCTAGGTTGGATTATGGCGATTGTTTTGACCGTGACCGATACCGCGACCGTAGTGGGAACCTTAGTCGTGCCGCGATTAACACAATTTTGGCATCAGTGGACAATCAGTATGGTTGGGCTTGGATTGTTAATTTTGCTGGGGACACGGTCATTATTAGCAAGAATAAATCATTGAAGATAAATTAAATTGTTTGTGTAATAATGGTAAACGATGGCTAAAAAATGGGGAGCGATATTTGATGAATAGTCGGATCATTATGGGGACAACGACGGTGTTAGCAACGAGCGTCATAGTAGTTGGGTTTACTAAATATTGGCAAAGTAAGCATGCTGAAAAAAGGATTAATCATGTAACGTTGGCTAAGTCAGCCAAGCCTAAAAAAATTGCAACGGTGAAGACCAAGGTACAATCAATTGATTGGCGGGCCCCTTCAATGCCGAATCGGTCATATCCCGATGTGAATAAACATCCTAATTTGAGTATCGAAGTTTCCACTAAAGCGCAACGGGTTTACTTACGAGAAAATGACCAGACGTTGTATACGATGCGAGCTTCCACCGGGCGTGCGGGCGATGCGACGCCAACCGGGCAGTTTGAAATTCAACCCGAGCGTGGGTTACATTTTTATAATCAGCAATCCGGTGAAGGCGCTAATTATTGGGTATCGTTCAAAGATCATGGGATTTACTTATTCCATTCGGTGCCGGTTGATGCGCAAGGACACTATGTGGTGAATGAAGCTAATGAGTTGGGCAAGCAAGCTAATTCCCATGGCTGTGTACGGTTGTCAATTGCGGATGCTAAGTGGCTTTATGAGAATATTCGGCAACATACGCCAGTGACGGTTAGTTAATATAATGATTTAAATAACCTGAAAAATATTAAGCTTAGTAGCATAGAAGCATTCTGTTGGATAACCTCTTTGCTGCTAAGCTTAGTTTTTTTTGACGAGGTCTGATGATTACAGCAATTATAAGTATAATAGTGTAAATCAATTATAAACTGATATAATAAGTTATAAGTTAATCAAATAATGATTTCGTTTTGTAAACTGGTATAAGTCATCCGTTTGATAGGTGAGATGTGTTTTAGTAGAAAAGCGGTGAAGAAATGTTAATTATTCTCATAACTAGTTTTATTTTTGCGTGGCTGGCAATGCTAGTGGTGGCGCTGTTTTTGGTTAGTATTAAGCGCGGTAAAATAAAAACAGCCCTGCCGTTTGCCGAATTTATGCAACAGCAGCAAGTCTTGGATCAGCAACTGGGTTTAAAAAAGTCGTCAGGTCAACAAGTCGGCGCACAGAATAAGTGGATTGTCCCAGTTGTGTTTGTGCTATCATTTTATCTGCTTTTTGCCGGCAACTGGTTAATCGTGGTAACACGGGTTTGCCAAGTGATTTTGTTCGGCGTTACAGTTGGGCTGATTGGTTATTCAGTGTATGCGGCGTTCCGTCGTGTCCATTTGCGAAAGGCTTCGGGTTTGCCGTATCCGAGGTTAGGCATTAATCCGATTTGGCGGCGATTAATGTTGGTGTTAGTCGGTCTAATATATATTGCGATGCTCGTGGTGTTTATCATTTTTACGATTATCGCGCCGTCGCTTTTGGAAATGATTTGAAATTAGTTCAGTTAAGTCGTTAAAAGTCACTGGTAACAGTGGCTTTTTATATTCACAAAAAACTATTTAGTTTGACTTTATACAGTCAGACGATATACAATCAAACTGTAATGAAATAACGATTGGAGGTTACTATGGCGAAAACGACAGACTTACCGTTAACGGAAACCACCTTTTATATTTTACTCGTATTGACGCAACCGCTACACGGGTACGGTGCAATGCAAGCGATTGAGAAGTTGAGTGACGGTCGCGTTAAGATGGCCGCGGGGACCATGTATGGCGCGATTGAAAATTTATTAAAGTCCAAGTGGATCAAAGAAGTACCGAGTACGGATAAGCGGCGGCGGGTTTATCAAATTACGCCGGCGGGGCAACAGATTCTAACGGCTGAAACGCAACGGTTACGGCAATTGAGCCAATTAGCGCAACAGTTCGGTTACTAGGGGAGTGCAGTAACATGAAAAAATGGAAGTTGTTTTTAGATTTAGATACGGAAGAAGCTTGGCTGAATCACATGCAAGCTACCGGTTATCGCTTGGTCGACGTGCACCTGTATTCGCATCGTTATACGTTTGTGCCGGTTGACTCGGGGGAGTCACCAGCGGTTCGAATCGATTTTCGTAATCAGGGAATGTCTAAGCGGGATTATCAAGATTATCGGCAATTGTTTGCCGATAGCGGTTGGACGTGGATTGCTGGCAGTCGCCATGGTGGGATGCAGTATTTTGAACAAGCTGACATGGCGGTGGCACCGGATATTTTTTCGGATCAAGCGTCTAAAGTCCGAAATCGGCAGCAGGCGAGTTACTATAGTCTGTTTTTCGGCCTACTCTTTTTCGCGTATGCTGGTTATATGATTTACACGCAATTTGGAAATTGGTCCGGCATCTTTAATGCCAAGTCTTGGTACTTAACACCAGGCTTATGGCAAATGTCTGGCGGCGCATTTTTGCGGGCCTGGTTGTTTGAAACCCCGTTTGCCTTAATGCGAATCATCCCAATATATTTGTTATTCGGTATCAGTGGTTATTACAGCATGCGATTTTGGTATAGCTATCGGCAATCCGTGCCAAGGGGGCATTAATCATGACGAAACGTCCAGAAGCAATGGCGGCCTTTTTCAATGACCGCGCGACGATTTATGACCAGCAACAATTAATTAACGCCGATGGTGGGATTGAGGGGTATCAGCGGTTAGCGGACTTCATTCCGACCGCGACTAACCAGATTTTGGATTTAGTCTGTGGCACCGGCCTGGAACTGGCGGCCATCTTTGCTAAATTACCAACGGTTAAGGTAACCGGGATTGATTTGGCGACGAACATGTTGGCGCAACTGCGAAAAAAGTATGCTGACCGTAACATCCAGTTAATTAACGCCGACTATTTGCAAGCTGACTGGGGCCCAACTAATTTTGACGTGGTTATCACCGTCATGTCACTTCATCACTTTACAACGACGGAAAAACTTACTATATATGAAAGAGTTTTTCAAAAATTACCGGTTGGTGGGCGCTTCATCAATTGTGATTATATGATTGGCAACAACGATCAAACGCAAGCTGATAGCTTCGCTAAAGCCCAGCAACAAGCGCTGACGGCCTATCATTTGGATGACCAGCACCGTTACCATCTGGACACACCGCTGACGGTGAAAACCGAACAGCACTTGTTACGTCAAGCGGGCTTTGCAGCGGTGCAGCAAGTGTGGTCCAATCATAATAATGTCATGTTACTGGCTGAAAAATAAATTGGGCATATTGGAATCGGTGCACCCAACTAGTGAGAAAGTTTGTGACTAATTATTTTAATATTAAGAGAATTCTGATAATTAAGTGGTGATTATTCGTAATCGCCACTTTTTTGGTGGTTTTAACCAACCGTATTCATCACATTTTAGCCACTGACGACCGCAGTTTGAGTTATTTATTAAGAAAGATAGCCGATTTTACTTAGTTAAAATTAGATAAACTTAGTCTGCAAGTGAATGGCTATACTACGGTGTTTGTGACGCTATTAAACGTCAAATATAATTGCTTTTAGGTTAGTTAATAAATTGAATTATGGCTAAAAAATGATAAAAATGAGAATTTGGCATTGATTTTAATTTATTTATAATATACAATTACTTTAACTTTTCGAGGGAAAAGCACACACACACATTAAAGTTAGAGGGGTTGGGTTTTTATGAATTTGAAAACAGCTGCAAAAGTAACCGTTGTTGCCGGCGCATCCTTGTTATTCTTAGCTGCTTGTGGGTCAAAGAGTAGTTCGACATCAAGCTCAAAGCAAACGGCTAATTTAACTCAAAATGCAGAATTGCCAACGATGGACATTTCTAAGTCGACCGACGTGGTTAGTTCGAACATGTTGAATAATACCAATGAAGGGTTATATCGAATCGGGAAGAACGGTTCAATTACACCCGGAATTGCCAAAGCTACCAAAGTTTCTAATGGTGGTAAGACATATACCTTTACATTACGTAAAAACGCTAAATGGAGTAACGGTGATAAAGTTACCGCGCATGATTTCGTTTATGGGTGGCAACGGACGGTCAACCCTAAGACAGCGTCACAATACGCATACTTATATTCAGGCATTAAGAACGCTGACCAAATCGTCAACGGTAAAAAAGCCGTTTCAACGTTGGGGATTAAAGCTGAAGGCGACTACAAGTTAGTCGTTACTTTGGACAAGCCAATCTCATACTTCAAGAAGTTAATGGGCTTTGTTAACTTCTTCCCACAAAATGAAAAAGTGGTTAAGAAGTATGGTTCTAAATATGGGACGACTAGTTCAGCCATGGTTTACAACGGTCCTTACAAGATGACTGGTTGGACTGGGACGAACTTGAGTTGGACGTTGAAGAAGAACAACGACTACTGGGATAAGAAGAGCGTCAAGATGTCTTCACTTAAGTTCCAAGTTGTTAAAGATGCTTCAACTGGTTTGAACTTGTATAACTCAAACAAGGTTGATGATACGATTCTTTCAAGCACGCAAGTTAAGAACTACAAGACGAACAAAGACTACAAGGTTTATAAGACCGCGTCAACGTTCTATATTGAAATGAACCGTAATGACAGTAACAAGACGTTAGCGAAAGCCTTCAAGAACAAGAAGATTCGTCAAGCCTTGTCATTAGCCATCAACCGTAAAGAATACGTCAGCAGCACGTTAGGCGACGGTTCAACGGTTGCCAAGGGTTACGTCTCCGAAGATTTAGCTAAGAATTCTAAGACGGGTAAGGACTTCACTAGTGATGCTAGCGTTCCAAGCGCTGTAGAATACAATCAAGCTAAGGCCAAGAAGTTATTCAAGGAAGGCTTGAAAGAAATTGGCGAAACTAAGCTGAACATCAAGTTGCTTTCTGATGATACCGATGCTGGTAAGAAAGCCACTGAATATATCCAAGGTTCATGGGAAAAATTACCTGGCTTAACGGTTACTAACCAAAACGTCCCATTCAAGACGCGTCTATCACGGTCTGAAAGTGGTAACTTCGATACGGTTATCTCAGCTTGGAACGCCGACTTCACTGACCCAATTTCCTTCTTATCATTGTTCACGTCATCTAACTCATACAACAATGGTAAATACAGCAGTTCAGAATACGATAGCTTGATCAACAAGGCTAACGGTTCTGATGCCAATAACACGACTGCTCGTTGGAATGACATGGTCAAGGCTGAAAAGCAATTAATGAATGACCAAGGTGTCATCCCAATCTATCAACAAGCGACTTCACACTTGACACGGACTAGTTTGAAAGGAATCATCTACAATACTGCGGGTTCTCAATACAACTACAAGTACATGTCAGTTAAATAGTTAGACGTTACTAAAAAAGGCATTAGATGTGTGTGCTTTAACTAAACGATTGTGAGACAAGGGGGTAAGGATTGACACATTGTTAATCCTTACCGTTTTGTTTTATAATGAGGATTGTCATTATTTTTTAAGGCCAATTTAATAGAATGCGAGGAATTCTAATGAGGAAGTATCTCTTAAAGCGGATATTATACTTGTTCCTGACATTATTCATTGTGGCGACTGCCACGTTCTTCCTAATGAAATTAATGCCCGGGACACCGCTTCAAAATGAAGCTAAATTGACGGCAAGTGAAAAAGCCTCAATCTTAGCGCAATATGGCTTGGATAAGCCCGTATGGCTCCAATATATCACGTATATCGTTGGTATTTTCCATGGTAGCTTAGGGTTATCCTTCCAGTTCTCTGATCAAGCCGTTAGCTACTTGATTGGTAGCCGGATGGGTCCTTCAATGCAATTAGGGGCGCAAGCCTTAGTTGTGGGGGTCATCTTCGGGATTATTCTTGGGGCGATTGGGGCGATCAAGAAAGATACTTGGGCTGACCGGTTAGCCACGATTCTCTCCATTTTAGGAATTGCCGTACCAAGTTTCGTCTTAGCCATCTTGTTCCAATACTATGTTGGGTTAAAACTCGGTTGGTTCCCAGTTGCCGGCTGGTCCGGTTTTGCTTACACCGTCTTACCAACCTTAGCGTTAGCCGCCAGTCCGTTAGCTGAAACCGCGCGTTTCATTCGGACCGACATGGTCGACGTTTTGAGCTCCGACTATATCGAATTAGCCAAAGCCAAAGGGTTATCCAAATTCGGGATTGTTTACCACCATGCCTTGCGGAATAGTTTGATTCCAATGGTCACCTTGATTGGGCCATTAGCCGCTGCGTTGATGACTGGGTCAATGGTGGTTGAAAACATCTTCTCCGTTCCTGGTATTGGGGAACAATTTGTTAAGTCAATCTTAGTTAATGACTATCCAACGATCATGGGTGTGACAATTTTCTACTCCGCTTTATTATGTGTCTTATTACTATTGACGGATATTGTCTACGGCATCATTGATCCACGGATTCGCTTAAGTGGAAATGGGGACTAGTTAATGGTAGAAAATCCAAATAACATTGAAATCAACCCCGGCGACTTCGCACCGCTGGATAAACAAGCCGGTCCCGATAAAGAAAAAATTGCGGCACCGTCCTTAACGTTCGGCCAAGATGTTTGGCGGCGTTTAAAGGCGAATAAAACCGCCTTTGTCAGTTTTATCGTCTTACTGTTGTTATTCTTGATGGCTTTCGGGGGCCAAGCGTTGTATCATCATGATCCAAACGCCCAAGCACCGAAATACGCCAACTTACCACCCAAGATTCCGGGTGTGAACATCCATGGTCTAAACGGGCACATTACCCAATCCGGGCAAGATGTTGATGCCTACAAACAAGCGGGTGCCAGTTCGAGTGTCCACTATGTGTTAGGGACCGACTACTTAGGCCGGGACTTGTTAGCGCGGATTATGTATGGGACTCGGATTTCACTTGAAATCGCCTTGATTGCCACCTTGATTGACTTGACCATTGGGGTCGGGCTGGGGATTCTCTCCGGTTGGAAAGGGGGACGAGTGGATATCTTTATTCAACGGATTATCGAAATTCTCTCGTCCATTCCTTCCTTAGTTGTCATGGTCTTGATGGCTACCGCCTTCACCAAAACGGGGATGGCTTCCATCATCGCTGCCTTGGCCTTAATCAACTGGACCACAATGGCGCGGCTGACTCGGGCACAAACGTTACAATTAAAAAACCAAGACTTTATCTTAGCGGCCCGTACTTTAGGGGAATCCGCACCTAAGATTGCTTGGAAACACTTGCTACCAAACTTATCAAGTGTCATTATTATTCAAACGATGTTCACGATTCCGAACGCCATCTTCTTCGAAGCGTTCCTATCATATATCGGGATTGGGATTTCTTCACCACAAGCTTCATTGGGGACGTTAATCTCCGATGGGCAAAAGAACTTCCAATTCTTACCTTATCAAATGTGGTATCCAGCTGCCGTCTTAATCATCTTGATGCTTGCCTTCAACTTGTTAGGTGACGGGTTACGGGACGCCTTTGATCCAAAATCAAAACGCTAGGAGGTCGCGGGAATAATGGAAAATCCTGAAAATGTTATTGAAGTGCGTAACTTGGAAATTAATTTCCACACGTACGCCGGTGAAGTTAAAGCCATCCGCGATGTCAGTTTTGACTTACGGAAAGGTGAAACCTTAGCCATCGTTGGTGAATCTGGTTCCGGTAAATCGGTGACCACCCGTTCACTAATGGGCTTGTTAGCCCCCAACGCTGAAATTAAAAAGGGCAGCATCATGTTTCATGGCGATGACATCATTAAAAAGTCTGAAAAAGAAATGCAACACATTCGTGGTAAAGATATCGCGATGATTTTCCAAGACCCAATGACGTCGTTGGACCCGACGATGCGGATTGGGATGCAAATCGCTGAACCTTTAATGAAGCACAAAGGTCTCAAGAAAAAAGAAGCGATTGCGCAAGCCTTAGAAATGTTGAAACTTGTCGGGATTACGAATCCAGAAGGTCGGATTAACGATTATCCTTACCAATTCTCAGGTGGGATGCGCCAACGGATCGTCATCGCGATCGCGTTAGTTTGTTACCCCGAAGTCTTGATTGCCGACGAACCAACCACTGCGTTGGACGTGACCATCCAAGCCCAAATCTTGGACTTGATGAAAGACTTACAAAACCGAATTGACACGTCTATCATCTTTATCACCCATGACCTCGGTGTCGTGGCGGGGATGGCTGATCGAGTCGCGGTTATGTATGCCGGGAAGATTGTGGAATATGGGACGGTTGATGAAATCTTCTTCAATCCGCAACATCCATATACTTGGGGTTTGTTGAATTCGATGCCGACTTTGGATACCGAAGGCGGGTCATTGTCCGCCATTCCAGGGACGCCACCCGATTTACTGGACCCACCAGTAGGCGATGCCTTTGCCGCGCGGAGTGATTACGCGATGAAGATTGATACCCAACAAGAACCGCCATTTTTCAAAGTGTCGGATACGCACTACGCTGCCACGTGGCTCCTGCATCCCGATGCGCCGAAAGTGACGCCACCGGCTGAAATTGTTCGCCGGCAACAAAAGTTCGCGGCGATGCAAAAGCCGGAAGCGCCAATTAAGTCTGACACAAAGGAGTAGTTGAAGATGCCTGATGAACGTAAAAAAATTCTAGAAGTCCATCATTTAAAGCAATATTTTAATGTTGGCAAAAAAGATGAAGTCCGGGCCGTTGACGACGTCTCCTTTGATATTTACGAAGGTGAAACGTTCGGGTTAGTTGGTGAATCCGGTTCGGGGAAGACCACTTGTGGTCGAGCGATTATTCGGTTATATGACCCGACGGATGGGGAAATTATTTTTAATGGCAAGGATATTTCCAAGCTGAAAGGCAAAAAGGAAATGCATGAATTCCGCCGTGAAATGCAAATGATTTTCCAAGATCCATACGCGTCACTCAATCCCCGGATGAAAGTTAAAGATATTGTCGCGGAAGGTATCGACATTCATGGCTTAGCCAAGGATGACGCTGACCGGACCAAACAAGTCGAAGACTTACTAGAAACGGTCGGACTCAACAAAGACCACTCCAGTCGTTACCCCCATGAATTCTCGGGTGGGCAACGGCAACGGATTGGGATTGCCCGCGCCTTAGCCGTGGAACCTAAATTCATCATCGCTGATGAACCAATCTCCGCGTTGGACGTTTCGATTCAAGCCCAAGTTGTTAACTTGATGAAAGAGCTCCAAGTGAAGCAAAATTTGACGTACTTATTCATCGCCCATGATTTGTCGATGGTTAAGTATATCAGTGACCGTATCGGCGTGATGCATTACGGAAAAATTTTGGAAATTGGTCCCGCTGATGAAGTTTACGGTCATCCGCTCCACGATTACACGAAGAGTTTGATTTCCGCGGTGCCAGTACCGGACCCCGAATTTGAACGTAATCGTAAGCAAGTCGCTTACGACGAAACCGCCGAAATGGATGGCAAGAAGCGCCGCATGGTCGAAATCGCTCCCGGACACTTTGTCCGCGCGGCCGAAGACGAAGTTGCAATGTACACGCAACGCGCCGTGGACGCTGGTTTGATTACGGAATAGTTTTGATAAAAAAGTCGTTTGGCTGAATGCTGAACGACTTTTTTGGTGTCTGCGGTCGTTTTCGTTTCCGCCAGCCCGGGAGTGGTCACGCGCCGTGGGGCAGACCGCAAGCCATAATGCGGGCTTGCGGGCGCTTTTTAGCCCGACCATAACCCGTGTCGGTCTAAAAAGTCGGCCCCAAAATGGTTCTGGCCAACCCACCAGCACCTTTTTGCGACACGGCGCGTGACCACTCCCAGGCTGGCTCCAACTAGCGTGTGCTATTATTAATATAATTATCTTGTAGACTTTGGGAGTGTGGGGATGGTATTTAGTATCCTAAAGTTGATTGCGTTGGGTAATGTGTGATGCTGAGATTGAAATATGTAGTTGGCGACACCATGGTCGTATTAGTATCGTGATGATTGTGGATCATAAGTAGCATGTCTGACGCGTGTTAACCTGACTGAAACTGTAAAGGTTCTTTTAAACAGTGACACTAATTATTCAAAATTGGGGAGATTTGAATGAAAAAATTGAAGGCGCATTGGAAAGCAACGATGGTTGGGGTGATTTTAGCCATTGTTTTATTATTCGGTTTGTTCTACCGGAATGAAGTCAAAGAACTTTGGTATGTTCATTTTGGTACTAGCACTAATTTGCAGGGGGTTACTTATCATGGCCGGGGATTGCAGCAGCCGTTTCACAATGACGGCCGATATACGAAACAATCCGGCGATACCGCGCAACTGACTGATTATGTGACAGCTGGTCGCAAAGTCATCATTACCACGAATTCCCGACAACGGATCGTGGGTGTTTAGTTATTAGACAAGGCGCAACAACTCGATAACGGACTCAAAGTGGGCGATACGTTTCGGCGGGCGCAACAATTGTTAGGTTCACATTATGTGTTGTTGACGACAGAGCGGTATGGTGACGTGGCCGAGTATGTGGATCAACCGCATCATTACCGGTTAGTGTTAGCGCTGAGTGCCCAGCAAAAAGTCAGCGCCATTATTTTATATCATCAGGCGCAATATGCGTATCAGTTCTAAAGGTTCAATCTCGTAAAGGTTGCCGGTTGAAGCTAGTGACTAGGCTAACATCTACAAAAATGTCGGTATCGCGATATTTTTGTAGGTGTTTTTGTCGCCAACGTCATAAATATAAAAATATTTATCATTTAAACAGTAAAAACCGCCGTTTAAACAAAAATTAGATAATTGGTGTCGATAATAGTACAATATAGATGAACGTATGATAGTGTTAACAATTGAATGACCAATATATTTGTGAGGTGTCAACTAAATTGGAACATCATCCAAGGAGGAGAGCGTAATAATTCGAAAGTGGATACTAACTTTGTGCATGTTTGTGGGTGCGTTGATTTTGAGTACCGTTAGTGTTCAAGCGGCCACGAGTAATCAGTATGGAATTACCATCGACGGTAATTTTAGTGATTGGTCTGACAAAACCATGACATCATTAAAAGAAACTGGCGATGATTATAATATCAAGAAGGCTTGTTTATTAGCTGATAATGATAATGTTTATTTCTATTTGAATATGTCGCCGGAACATGGGGGCGGCTATTCGACACTCCAACCAAGTGGCTATGAATTGAAAGTCGGTAATAAGACTTATTGGCTCACTTGGCAAGGGGTCAGTGGGTTAAGCGATGGTCAAACCAAGTCCTTTACGATTTATGCGTATGAAAGTGACAGTACCGGCGGCAATGTAAACAAGACGTTGACGCAAGCCCAAGCAGTGGTCCATCGCTACAAAACGGCGAATGGGCATAACGATATTATGGAAGCTTCGATTCCCTTGTCGGAATTGAAAGTTTCTGGGACGACGAGTCAGTCGATTTCCATTTCAAATACGAATTTAGGGACCCAGACGCTGACCACGACAGGTGGTAGTACTGGGCCAATTCTGATTTCTTCCGTGGGCTTTTTGATGGCGATCGCCGGGGTCGTTACTTATCAAAAACGGAAAAAAGTGTCACGGTTAGCTCATGAATAGTCTGTTACTATTCGGTCTGTTAGGGTGGTTATATCTGGTCTCGATTTTAAAGCGAGCCCATCTGACAGCTTTTTACTTCATAGCTGGCAGTGTGGGGTCGTTTTTTATCTTGATTGCGTTAGCCGACCCATACTGGGTGTGGTTTATGACCCATGCCGTCATCAATGTAGTCAAACTTCTCGGCGAAACGTTTGGCTGGTGTCACGTCATGACTAAGTACGGTATCGTCTATATTACCAACGCCAATAATCCGGTCATGATGACGATTGACTATGAATGTTCCGGCATCATTGAATCGACCTCCTTTTTAGCGTTAGTCATGTTTTATCCGATTTATGACCGGGCCGCAAAAGTCTTTTATGGTTGGTTCGGGTTAATTTGGATTTATTTGGCAAACGTCTTGCGGCTAATGATTGTTATAAGCCTAGTGCACTTTGGTGGGGCCGGTTGGTACTATTGGGCCCACTCGTTTATCGGGCGCTTAGTCTTTTATGCGTTAGTCATTATTTTGTACTATAACGTCTTTACGTATTCGCAATTATCAAAGAGTTTATATATACAAATCATTAAACGTGGTCGGGCGATTGTTGGCGGTATTCGGCATTTATGGAAGCGAGGGAACTAAGGTGTTGACTTATTTTTGGAATTTAACCGTCGTCCAAATGGGCTTTTGGATTACTTGGGCGATGGTCCCCTTAGTCGTGGAAATTATTCCCGCGGTCGTGTCAGCAATCATATTGATTCGCAAGCAGCATCACCGGGTGCCATTAGTACCGCCGGCGAAGTTACCGTTTATCTCGGTCATTGTACCGGTTTATAACTCGGAAGATACGTTGTTTGCCTGTATTCAGTCGATTAATGATTCCACCTATCCATCGGAACTCATTCAAATTATTTTAGCGGACAACCAGAGTACCGATGACAGTTTTCAAGCGTATGCCCATGCGCAAAATCGCTTCAACTTAAACATGCAATATTTGCGGACCGACCAAGGTAAAGCAAAAGCACTGAACTCGGCGATTTATCGCGCAATTGGGACGTATATTATTAATATTGACAGTGATGGCATCCTTGAAAAAAACGCCTTAATGAATATGGTCTTGCACTTCGAAAATGACTGTCAGTTAGCGGCATTGACCGGGACGATTCTGCCGCAAAAAGCCATGATCAAGGCGACCAAGCATTGGCCACTCCGCGTGTTACGCAAGACGGAGTATTTTGAATATGCCCAAGCCTTCTTATCCGGACGAACGATTGAATCGGAGAACAATCAGTTGTTCACGATGTCCGGTGCGTTTTCGGCCTTTCGGAAGTCTACCTTGTTGGAAACCTTCATGTACAGCACGACCACGGTCGGGGAAGATACCGATATGACGTTCCAAATTCGCGAACGCCTGAAACAAAAAGTTTTATTATGGTAGATTGCAAATTTAATCCGAATTTTTGGACAAATTGTTCAGCATAACC
>NZ_AYGX02000039.1 GCF_000498955.2 Lactiplantibacillus fabifermentans DSM 21115
CAAAGGTCTAATTCGTTGTGTTAATTCCTTAACGCAACTTAATTATCATAACGTTTTAAGTGATTTTTGTCAACATCTTTTTTTAAAGAAGCAAACTTTCAAAATCATTTAAATCGGTTACGGTTGCCGTTGTGACAACAGGAATAATCATACCAATTACTGAATAAGCTGTCAACAACCATTTTCAATAATTACTGATGAATTCCGCAGTGCTAACAGCACCGGCCGTAGCAGCAACGTTTACTAATATACCAATTCAAAATGAAAGTTGCAACGTTTTTTTGCATGTTTTTTCATTTTTATTCAATTAGTCCCCAAATTGGGACTAGTTTTCAAGCCACGTCCTACTCCTCAATACGATTTGCTTTGCATCACAGCCCCGATTAACCAGCAACAGCCGCCATTATTATTAGCATATTTATTTTCGGATATAGCCAATCGACGTGTTTTTATCTATAATAGTCGCAAAAGGAGCTGCATGTGGATGTTGTCATGGTTACCATTTATCTTACTTAGTTGTTTGTTCGTTTATTTAATAGTGCAAATTTGGCACCAGTCGCTCGGTCGTTGGGAACGGCTAAAAGAATTCTGCCTGCTAATGTTTATTTGGGTATTAACGGCCTTTTGCTACACGCCAACCGCTTATAACTTTAGTGGCACCGTCATTACGGATTATATCCAATGGGGACCAGTAAAAATGACCTTAATTCCATTCCAACATCTGGATACGGAGTTTTGGTTGAATATCTTGCTAACCGTTCCATTTGGATTCTTGTTAGCTTGGAACTATCCACACGTTCCTTGGCGACGGACCATCTTGTTAGGCCTGATTACTGGTTTAACATTAGAATGTGGCCAATTCGTTTTAGATTGGCTCGTTAATATCGGTCGCTGGGTCGAAGTCGACGACGTCCTCACTAACTGTGCCGGCGTGATTGTCGGATTTATTATTTTCCGTGGTTTGAGTCGGATGCCTGGTTGGCGTTGGCTCACTCGCTAGCTAAAAAAATACGCACCGCTAAACTCATCTATATATAGTAGATAAGTTCAGCCGTGCGTATTTTTTATGGCAATTATTCACCAAAGAATAAGTCGAAAACGTGATTACGGTCACGATTCCAAACATGGTTATCACTCGTTGGATAAACTCGATTGGTCAACATTACTAAGCCGATTTGCCGATCTAAGTCAAAAGCAATGGCGGGGCCAGTATAACCAGTATGCAAATATTGATGTTTGCCATCGCGGCGTTCCCAACCAAGGGTGCGGCCATCAACATCATATTCGCCTAACCAGTCAAAGACGTTTTCGTCGAGCACGCGTTTGCCTTGGTAATCACCGAAGTTCAGCATCATTTCAACAAAGACCGACAAATCTGTCAATGTTGAAAATAACCCAGCATGCCCACTTTCACCATTCAGCAAGAAAGCTTTGTAGTCGTGGACTTGGCCTTGAATTTGGCCGCGCCGGGGGTCAAATTCAGTCGGCACGAAACGTACCTTGGGCCGATTCAAATTATAACCCGTGTTGGTCATCGCTAATGGATAACAAACATGGTCTTGGATACTGCGGGCCAACGACCCATCCACCGCGCGGATAATCCAGCCTAAAATGATATACCCTAAGTCCGAGTAGACCACTTTTTCACCGGGCTGATTAACTAGTGGGGCTTCATAGACGGCTTTGATTAAATCTTCACGATTCATCGCCGACAAATTATCAATATCAGCGGGTAACCCACTGTTATGCAATAGTAATTGTTTAATCGTCAGCTCTTTATGGGTAAAGCCAGGTAAGAACCGGGCGACTGAATCATCCAACCGAATCGTGTGATCCGATAGTAGTTGGAAAATTCGAGTGGTCGTCCCAACAACTTTTGTGACTGACGCTAAATCATAAATCATCGAGGCATCGAGACCAATGGCAAATTCATCTTGGCCTTGTTTGCCATGATAGTACTGGTTGATTCCTTTGGGCGTAATTAAACTAAATGATGCCCCGTAAATATCACCGGCATCAATACACTTATCAATATATTCTTCGATTCTTTCAAGCATGGACGTTTGGCCTACCTTTCGTCATGGGACATCTCACAAAACAGATGTTGACAGACTTTCATACCCTTTTATCATAACGAACTTCAACGTAAAAGCAATGACTAACCACCTCAATCCATAAAACCTTAAACTTACAGAAAACATCACTTACTTTTTCATAGCGAAACAATCGTTAGCAATTCGATTGATAGCAACTAATTAGCCGACTTAGTATTCCAAAATTATTTCGTTGATTTAACTTTCTCTCATAAATTTTTTGAATACGTGAAATAACTGCGCCGTATAGCCTTTTCGAATACTTTGCCTGATAGGCGTAGGAAATTTATTGAAAATAATTCGCTGAAAGCGATTACATTTATTAGAAAAAATGTTATGATGCAAATGGATACTTATTAAAGTATAAAATCCAATTGGTTCTTAATTATGGAGGCGAAACAAATGATTACAATGGGAAAAGCTACAACTCCAAAAGCCTGGGAGGGCTTTAAGGGTGGTCATTGGCAAGAAGAAATCAATATTCGCGATTTTATTCAACAAAATTACACACAATATAACGGTGATGAAAGTTTCTTGGAAGGCCCAACCGCGGCCACTAAGACTTTGAACGACAAAGTTTTAGCATTAAAGAAACAAGAACGTGAAGCTGGCGGTGTCTTAGACGCTGACACAAAAGTCGTTTCGACGATTACTTCACATGGTCCTGGCTACATTGAAAAGGACTTAGAAAAGATTGTCGGATTACAAACTGACAAGCCATTGAAGCGCGCATTCATGCCATTCGGTGGCATTCGGATGGCCGACGATGCCTTAGAAGCTTACGGTTACAAGCCAGATGCTGAAAACGACAAGATTTTCACTGAATACCGTAAAACCCATAACCAAGGGGTCTTCGATGTTTACACCCCTGATATGCGGAAAGCACGTCACTACAAGATTATCACTGGTCTTCCAGATGCTTATGCTCGTGGCCGGATTATTCCAGACTTACCACGGGTTGCCGTTTATGGGATCGACCGTTTGATGGCTGAAAAAGCTAACGACTTTGCTCACATCGGTGATGGTGAATTAACTGATGAAGTCATTCGTCTTCGTGAAGAAGTTCAAGACCAATATCGGGCTTTAGACGACATGAAGAAGATGGCCGCAACTTACGGCTACGACATTAGCAAGCCAGCGACAACTGCTCAAGAAGCTGTTCAATGGATGTACTTCGGCTACTTAGCAGCTATCAAGACTCAAAACGGGGCTGCTATGTCCGTTGGTCGGATTGATACGACGATGGATATCTTTATCCAACGTGACTTGGAAAATGGCGTTATCAACGAAAGCCAAGCCCAAGAAATCATCGACCAATTCGTTATGAAATTACGGATGGTTCGTTTCATTCGGACTGAAGATTACAACTCACTCTTCTCTGGTGACCCAATCTGGGCAACCCTTTCAATGTGTGGGTTAGGTGTGGATGGCCGTCATCACGTTACTAAGACGGCTTTCCGGATCTTAAAGACTTTGGACAACATGGGCGCTGCGCCAGAACCAAACATCACCATTCTTTGGTCCGACCGCTTACCTGAAGATTTCCAACGTTACGCGACTCAAGTTTCAATTGATAGCTCAACTATTCAATATGAAAATGATGATTTAATGCGGGTACAATGGGGTACTGACTACTACGGCATCGCGTGCTGTGTTTCCGCACAACCCGTTGCTGATGGGATTCAATACTTCGGTGCCCGGGCTAACTTAGCTAAAGCGATTCTTTACGCTATCAATGGTGGCCGTGATGAAATTGCTGGCGACCAAGTCGGCCCTGCTTACGAACCAATTTCATCTGAATACATCGACTACGATGAATTCATGAAGAAGTTCGACAAGCAAATGGATTGGTTAGCTGACACTTACGTTAACTCACTCAATGCCATCCACTACATGCATGACAAGTACTACTACGAAGCTGCTGAACTTGCTTTGAAGGATACGAACTTAGACCGGACTTTCGCTACTGGGATTTCTGGCTTATCACATGCCGCAGACTCAATCTCAGCTATCAAGTATGGCCATGTTAAAGTTATCCGTAACGAAGATGGTATCGCTGTTGACTTCAAGGCTGACAACGATTACCCACGCTATGGGAACAACGATGACCGTGTTGATGACATTGCAAAATGGTTAGTTAAAGAACTCTACTCCAAGATGAACACGCATCATCTCTATCGTGGCGCTAAGCTCTCAACTTCTGTTTTGACCATCACTTCAAACGTTGTTTATGGGAAGAACACTGGGACGACTCCTAATGGCCGTCAAAAAGGCGAACCATTCTCACCAGGTGCTAACCCAGCTTACGGCGCTGAAAAGAACGGGGCATTAGCTTCACTCCTTTCAACCGCTAAATTACCATACCGCTATGCTACCGATGGGATTTCTAACACATTCGGCGTTACCCCTAACACGTTAGGCCATGACCTCGAATCACGGAAAGACACTTTGGTAAACATGCTCAATGGTTACATGAACAATGATGGGATGCATTTGAACATCAACGTCTTCAATAAAGACACTTTAATTGATGCCCAAAAACATCCAGAAGAATACCCTACTTTGACGGTCCGGGTTTCTGGCTACTGTGTCTACTTCGCAGACTTGACCAAGGAACAACAAGATGACGTTATCTCACGGACATTCTTCGAACAAATGTAAGTTTAAAATTAGTTAGTAAGTTAGAGGGTATGGCTCATGGAAAATAAATCAGTTTCAACAGATCAAACTCCTACCAAGGAACCTTTGACGGGCTATGTCCATTCGATTGAAACATTCGGTTCAGTGGATGGACCGGGCATTCGTTACGTGGTCTTTTTGCAAGGCTGCCACATGCGTTGCCAGTACTGTCACAATCCTGACACTTGGAAGTTAAATGTTGGTGATGAATATACTACCGACGAAATCTTAGCAGACGCGGCTAAATACCGGGCCTTCTGGGGTAAAACTGGTGGGATTACGGTCAGTGGTGGTGAAGCGTTAGTTCAAATCGACTTTGTCTTAGAATTATTCGAAAAAGCCAAAGCGATGGACATCAGCACTTGCTTAGACACGGCCGGCCAACCATTTACCCGCGACCAACCATTTTTCGGTAAGTTTGAACGTTTGATGGCCGTGACTGATATCTCATTAGTCGACATCAAGCACATTAACTCTGCCAAGCATAAGCAGTTGACCCAATACGGTAATGAAAACATTTTGGATATGATCCAATACATGGGTGAAACACACCATGACATGTGGATCCGGCACGTCTTAGTTCCCGAACGGACTGATTACGACGACGACCTGAAGAAATTAGGCGATTACATCGCCGCCATTCCAAACGACGTCGTTCAAAAGGTCGAAGTGTTACCTTATCACACCCTCGGCGTTAAGAAGTACCACGAAATGAAAATCAAGTACCGGCTGGAAGGGATTGAAACCCCAACCGCAGACCGGGTGGCTAACGCCGAAAAACTCTTACGCACCGCAGACTACAATGGCTACGAAAAATGGATGCCATTACCAAGAGTGTAACCTACACTCACCTCAAATCTGTGTAATGTGTGCTTTATAAACACTGGAACCGTTGCTATTTGGCAACGGTTCTTTTTTTGCGTTCAAGCCCAATTAGGTTCACGATTGGCGCCTCCAGCCAGTTAGGTGGGACGCTGTGGGGCAACCCGGCGAAGCCAAAAAGCGGTCTTCCCCGGCGGTTGGCGGCCGGGGAACCCCACCCAGTCCCCCAACACGACCCAGGCTCTAAGCCAGCACACTACGCTGACTAAGACCCTTTTCACAGCGCCCCACCTAACTGGCTTCCGGCTGAAACTGTCGTTGCTTGTGATTTAGAACCGAACTGTGGCTGGCCTAAGCGGTAACTGCTCACTTGTTAAAAAATCAATTATGGTAACGACCATGTTTAAATGCGGTGGCTCACTTTCAAAATTGTTTTCATATTTATTAAATAGCGGTCATTTATTACTATTTTTATACCGATAGCCGACCTATCTGTTTAGTAAGATTGTTGACACTCAACTACAAGCAATAACTAGTGAACTAGTATCTAGCAAAAAGCAGTACTAACTATCATCGGTTAGTACTGCTCATTCATATCTGAAATTTCCACAACCATATCAGCAACTAGAATACTGTTAATTTGGAGTATTCTGGCGATTGGAGGCCTTCTAACTACTAATCCACACAAGTAGCCAGCAAACTTTACGAAGCTACCAGCCGTCCATATAACGCCATTACTTGGACTTCACCAATTCAATCATAATTCATCAGTTTCCTGCGTATCTAACGACCAAATAAAATGGCGCAACCACCAAATGTAGTCGCACCATCGCATCTATAAATCAATTTAGTTGGATGTCAGCGGTAACCCGCCACTAACCAGATTAAAAAAAGCAGTGCCAACTGATAGATGATCAGCCAACACTGCTGTAATTAAAATTTTATTCAAAAGCACACTGGGTATCGTAGCCGGAAGCCCGGTGAAATGTCGCCGCGTCGAAATTCTTAGCAGGCGTTTTTTGGCTGCTTAGAACTTGCGCCGTGTTTTGAGACTGACGGTTTGGGTCAGGCTTAAAACCGCCCTTGAGACCGCTTTTTGGCTCAAGGTCTGCGCCACGGTGGCGTTTCACCGGGCTGGAGGCGGTAATAACTACCGATACAACCCCAACTGCATCTTAGCTTCACGGGACATCATATCTTCGTTCCAAAGCGGCTCGAAAGTGATTTCAATCTCGATTTCTTTGACACCGGGCAGCTTGATGAGTTCGTCGTGAATCGCCCCAGCGAGCCAGTCAGTTAACGGACAGCCCGCAATCGTTAAGGTCATCGTAATCTCGGCGACACCTTCATCGGTGAGTTGGGCATCGTAAATCAGCCCTAAATCAACTAAATCAACGCCTAACTCGGGGTCAATGACGTTGCTTAATGCTTGAAACGCTTGGTCTTTAAACGTGGTAGTTGCCATTAGCCAATCGATCCTTCCATTTCAAAACTGATTAGGCGGTTCAACTCAACCGCATATTCCATCGGTAATTCCTTCGTGAATGGTTCCACGAAGCCCATGACGATCATTTCGGTGGCTTTCTTTTCGGAAATCCCACGACTCATCAAATAATACAACTGTTCTTCGGAGATTTTCGACACTTTGGCTTCATGTTCCATCGCCACGTTGCCATTATAAATCTCGTTGTATGGAATCGTATCACTCGAGGACTTGTCATCCATAATAATCGTGTCACATTCGACGTGGGCCATCGAGCCATCTGCTTTACGACCAAAGCGGACTTTCCCGCGATAGTCGACCGCGCCACCATCTTTGGCGATGGACTTCGACACGATGGACGACGACGTATTCGGCGCATTATGAATCATTTGTGCCCCGGTATCTTGGTCAACGTTATAACCGGCAACCGCAATCGAAAGCATCGTGCCCCGCGCCCCTTGACCGTTCAAATAAACGGAAGGGTACTTCATGGTAATCTTGGAGCCCATGTTACCGTCGACCCACTCCATCGTCGCATTTTCAGCGGCTGCAGCCCGTTTAGTTTCAAGACTATACACGTTATTCGACCAGTTTTGAATCGTCGTATAGCGGCAGTAAGCGTCCTTTTGCACGTTAACTTCGACGACGGCAGCATGTAAACTATCCGAATCATATTTGGGGGCGGTACACCCTTCCACATAATCGACACTGGCGCCTTCATCGACGATAATCAACGTCCGTTCAAATTGACCGGTATTTTCCGCATTAATTCGGAAATATGATTGGATAGGTGTCTTGGCGTGGACCCCTTTCGGCACATAGATGAACGTGCCACCTGACCAGACGGCACTGTTCAACGCCGCAAATTTATTATTAGTCGGCTTAACGAGTTTACCGAACCACTTCTTGAATAATTCGGGATATTCTTGTAACGCCGTATCGGTATCGGTAAAAATAATGCCCATTTTTTCAAATGTGTCGCGCATATTGTGGTAGACCACTTCCGATTCATATTGCGCTGAAGAACCCGCCAAATATTTTCGTTCGGCTTCAGGGACCCCTAACCGGTCAAAAGTCGTCTTGATTTTTTCCGGGACATCATTCCAGTCACGATACTTTTTATCGGTCGCTTTTTGGTAGTACAACATGTTTTTTAAATCGAGGCCGCTTAAATCCGGGCCAAATTCCGGCATCGGCATCTTCTGGTAAGCTTCATAGGCCTTTAACCGATAGTCGAGCATCCATTGTGGTTCGTGCTTTTCGGCAGAAATGGCGCGGACCACATCCTCGCTCAACCCATGCCCCGTTGAAAATACTGGGGTCACGTCATCATGGAAGCCGTAGTCGTAATCTTCGGTACCTTTAACGATTGATTCAACATCATCACTCATAATAAATTAGGCCTCCTCTTTTTGTAATAATTCATCCAGGGCGTGCCAAGCTAAGGTCGCACACTTAATCCGGGCCGGAAACTCTGCCACACTGGCTAACAAACTGGCATCGCCTAACGCTTGTTCATCGGTAGCGGAAATCTTTTCGCCGGTAATCATTTTGGAAAAACTTAAAATCAATTGGCGGGCTTTAGCGACCGGCTGATGGGTCAAGGCGACCGTCATCATGCTCGCTGAAGCTTGTGAAATCGTACAGCCATCACCACTAAATTCGACAGCGGCAATGGTCCCATCTTTGACTTGAGCGCTGACGTCAATCACGTCGCCACAAGTTGGATTTTCTAACGTAAAGTGTAAGCTATCTGGTCCTAGTGACCCGCGATGATGGGGATGTTGCGCGTGGTCGAGCACGACTTCACGATATAAGCTACTCATTTGATCGAGACTCATGCAAAAAGAACTCCTTTACTTGTTTAATCCCATCGATCAATTGATCGATGTCAGTTTGATTGTTATATAACGCGACACTAGCTCGGGCGGTCGCACTGACGCCCAAGTCTTGCATCAACGGCTGTGCGCAATGATGGCCGGCGCGAACTTCCACGCCTAATAAATCCAAGCCCGTTGCGGCATCGTGGGGATGTAAACCGTCAATGTTAAAGGCCACCACGCCGCCACGTAATGCGGGGTCGGTGGGGCCATAGACGGTTACTCCTGGTAGCGCCAGTAATTGTGGTAACAGTGACGCCATTAATTCATGTTCATACGTTTGGATATTAGCTAAGCCATATTGTTGTAAATAGTCGATAGCCGCGCCTAAGCCAATCGCGCCACTAATATTAGGCGTACCGGCTTCAAACTTCAGCGGGGCGGCCTTCCAAGTGGCCGTTGTGCGCGTCACTTGGCTAATCATCTCGCCACCATATTGGACTGGGTCCATCTGTTCCAGTAAGGCGGGTTTGCCATATAAAACCCCAATCCCCGTCGGTGCGCCCATTTTATGTCCGGAAAAGGCGTAAAAATCGGCATCAAGTTGTTGGACATCCACTGGCAAGTGACTGACAGCTTGCGCCCCGTCAACGACTAAGTAGGCACCGACTTGATGCGCCATTTGGGCTAATGCCGTCACCGGATTAATGGCCCCCATGACGTTGCCGACCTGGGCGACGGCCACAATTTTAGTTTTGGACGTAATTTGCGCGGCGGCACTCGTCATATCAAACGTACCATCCGTCTTTAATTCGATATATTTTAGCGTGGCACCCGCCCGTGCAGCGAGTTGTTGCCACGGAATTAAGTTACTGTGATGTTCCGCTACCGAGATCACGATTTCGTCACCCGCGTGAACGACTAAATCACCAAAGCCACACGCCACGAGATTCAAACTTTCGGTCGTGGAACGGGTGAAGACGATGTCGTTAGCACTCGCCGCGTTTAAAAAGGTCGCTACTTTTTGGCGGGCCCCTTCATAGGCTGCCGTAGCTTGATTGGACAACGTATAGACGCCGCGGTGCACGTTTGAATGGGTCGTTGCGTAATACGCATCTACTGCCCGGGTAACGGGTAATGGTGACTGCATCGTGGCCGCATTATCTAAATAGGCCAACCGTTCTTCATTGATGCGTTGGTCTAAAATCGGAAAATCGGCGCGAATTTCATTAATTGGCCAACTCATTTTTTAGTTTCCCCTCGATTACCGCAATCATCCGATCACGGAGTTGTTCTGATGGTAACTTCACTAAGACGTCGCCTAAGAAGCCGCGAATAACGAGGCGTTGGGCAACCGGCTTTGAAATCCCGCGACTCATCAAATAATACATCTGATGTTCGTCGACGCGCCCGACACTGGCCGCATGTCCCGCTAACACATCGTTTTCATCAATCAATAAGATGGGATTCGCATCGCCATGGGCTTTATCGGATAACATTAATACCCGGTTTTCTTGATTAGCCCGGGCCCCGTGAGCGCCTTTGATAATTTGGCCGATGCCATTAAAGACGAGTTCAGAACTACCCAAGATAACCCCGCGTTGGGCAATGTTACCAGTAGAATGCGGTGCAAAGTTCGTCACCCGGGTGTCGATACATTGCCGCTGCTTCCCACCAGATAGTGCCACGACGTTGACTTCTGAGTCGGAACCTTTGCCCCGCAAATCGGAGTCGAAGTCGGCAATCGTTTGCCCATTGTTGAAGACCCCTAAGGCCCAGTCAATCTTGGCATCGTCGGCCAAATAGCCGCGGCGATTCAAATAAGCCGTAGTATTTTGATGCAATAAATCCAACCCAGTAAATTCAATGTGACTATTTTCCAACGCCAACACTTCAGTAATCAAATGGAAGTGGTTCGCTTGGTCGCCACGGGTCTCTAGTTGTTGCAAAATTTTAACGGAGCTACTCCGGTCAGCAATCACTAAGACGTGGCCGAAGTAATTCGTGGTCGTTAAGCTATTTTGGACCATTAAGACTTGCAAGGTCTCGTCGACTTGCACGTTGGCGGGCACATAAATCAATAACCCATGATTCAAATGCGCCAAGTTAAAGGCCGTCAACCGGTCTTCATCATACTTAACGGCCGTCGTCATTAAATACTTTTCAACTAAGTCGCTATGTGCCGTCAAGGCGGTCTGCAGATCTTCAACGATGACCCCTTGGGCTTGCATTGCCGCGCTTAATTGGACGTGGACCGTTTGATCACCGAACGTGACCACATTTTGGTCGCCTAAATCCGTTGGCACCGCCGTCGTATCAGCTGGCACTTCCGCGACCGTATCTAACGCCCAGCGGTGAAAATCAAACCGTTCAAACGTGGGCATCGGTAAACTTGCCGCCGCTTTGGCCGCCGCGGCTTGCCGTTTGGTGAACCAGTCAGGAACTTGTTTAATCGTCATCGGCGTCCGCCTCCGTTACATCATCATCGACTAACTTGGCTTTAATCCCGAGCTCGTCGCGTAAGCCGGCGTACCCTTCAGCTTCCAACTTCACCGCTAATTGGGCATCGCCCGTTTTGACAATGCGCCCGTCCATCATGACGTGCACAAAATCGGGTTTGATATAGTTCAATAACCGTTGGTAGTGGGTAATCATTAACGTCCCAAAGTCGGGTGACGCCATGGCATTGACCCCTTTAGCCACGACTTGTAAGGCATCGATATCGAGCCCGGAATCAATTTCATCCAAAATTGCAAATTTTGGTTTAATCATCATTAATTGTAAAATTTCGTTGCGTTTCTTTTCACCGCCCGAGAACCCTTCGTTCAAATAACGGCGCGTCATCGATTCTGACATATTTAACACCGCTAAATTACGGTCGAGTTCGGCTAAAAATTCCCGAATGGACATTTGGTCATCGTCATCACGGCGGGCATTAATGGCCGCGCGCATGAATTCCAAGTTCGTAATCCCTTTAATTTCAACTGGATATTGCATAGCTAAAAATAACCCGGCCCGCGCCCGTTCATCAACGGGTAACTTCACTAAACTTTGGCCGTCGATTAAAATATCGCCTTGCGTAATTTCATAATTAGGATTGCCCATGATAGTTTCCGACAAGGTCGACTTCCCCGTCCCATTCGGTCCCATGATGGCATGCGTTTCGCCGGTCTTAATGGTTAAATTCACGCCTTTTAAAATTTCACGCGTATCTTCATTTTCTGGATCATTGATGCGAACATGTAAATCTTTAACTTCTAAAAATGACATTATGCTCCCTCTTTCTCTATCCTGCCGTAGCAACGCCAAATAGCGTCCCAATTGCATAAGTTAAAATCGTCGTTAAGACGCCGACACAAATGTTACGTAATATCGTGCGCGTCGTCGAAACGTTTGAATGTAACGAACTAATTACCGCGTTCAACGTTAACGCCACAATCATCGCAGCGACGGTATTGATAATTCGCCAGCGATCAGTTGACAAGCTGATCGCCATCAGTGGAATCACCGCGCCACAGATGAAGGCGCAAAACGATGAGATGGATGCGTGTAATGGATTCAAAACATCGATTGCTTTAATTAAAGTATACGACGTTTCCTCATCTAATTTGGTTTCACTTTGTTGTTGGGCTAATTTTTGCCGCTGCACGTCGCGTTGCGCACTGACCGAGATATATTCGCCCCCGGCCATCGAACAGGCGCCCGCAATCATCCCGGCTAAGCCACTAAAAAACAACGTCGTATTATTCATATCAGCTCCCGCGGCACCCAGCACGATACCCGAAACTGAAATAATACCGTCATTAGCGCCTAAAATACCGGCACGTAGGACATTCAAGCTGTCCCAAAAACGGACCCGACTAATCTTACTAATTGCGATGCGTTTCATTACATAACCCCCAAGTAAAACGTTTTCAATCTTACTCTCAATTATACGTTCCCATAATGACGTTTCAATGAAATATCGCAAAATTAATCAATTTTATTTTCATATTTATATAGCGGTGGGTCGCCGGCAGCCACTAAGCGAGTCACCGTGGGGTAGACCTGGGGCCAAAGGGCGCGGTAACTCACTTAGTGGCTGCCGGCTCCATTTTAATAGATAACTTTTTAGGATTATCAGGCTATTTTAATTCATTTTGGCGATGATACTAATTGGCGCTAAAATGAAGTTTGTCTGGCAATATCCAAAGCGCTCAAAGCGTTGATACATCAGCGTTTTATTAGTTAGAAAATTAAATTTAAAAATTTAAGCCCTTTCTATTGCAAACGCTTACAAGCCCTGTTAGTATACAAGGTGAGGAAAGGAATTAATCCTCATTAGCAAAGCTTCTCAATGAGACATGGTTGTCGCAATAAGCTAGGCAACTAGTATGACAAGTATTGGTCGTTATCGAACCATTTTGGGCGTTGTTTGAATGCGTTATCGGTCTAACGAGTGTCGGGAGATTGACGTTGGATGGCTGAACGTGGACCCTCAAATAAAGGATAACCATAATGAAGTATCAATTGGCGTTAGCTAGACTTTAGTTTTAACAGTTAGTTTGAAACAGGGTGTTGCCAATGACCACATATCAGTTCCACTAGTACCAGTTCCATTGTAGGCTCAGGTCTAAAAGTTTAAACGGAGGTGCGTGTCTGTTACGAAGACATTACCAAGTTTTAAACGCGAGTTCGACTTTCGTTAAAACCCGTTTAGAGTCATGAATCAAGGTAAGAAACACTTTTGATCGACTACAGCAGATAGCAACATTAAATACGGGTTAGTCCGTTAGAAGTTGGACACACGTAAAATTGAATAGCATGAAGGTGTAACGTATCAAGAACACTGAATCAAAGCGTGCTAATCAGGATTATTCCTCATACATGTAGAACTCAAGTTGAGAAGCCTTGGGTTCTACTTTTTTGAGTGCAAAAATCAGCGGGTTGAAGGTGAGCATTGCCTAGCCTAGCCAGAATATCGTCGCGGTTTTGGCGATGGTATTCTGGCTAGGCATAGCAAGCACAACCTTCAGCTGATTTTTGCACGTTATGACCCTATCGCCAGTAACCGCTATAAAATCCCTACCTCAAACACTGTTGCAAGCTTTCCAAACGAACATATCACCACACTATTAATAAAACGCCTTACCCCTTACCGAAAATACAGTTGTGCCACTCGCCATAAAAAATTAGCAAGCACAACCCTCAGCTGATTTTTGCACGTTACGACCCTATTGCCAGTAATCCCAGTAAACTCCCTACTGCTAAATTCCCACATTAATATCCACATAACCACTACATATCAAATACAAAAGATCAGCCATGCTTCAAAGCGCCCTGGAGACCGCCCTTTGGCTCCAGGTCTACCCCACCACACGTTTGACTAGGCACAACCGGCGACAAAGAAGTGCAACCGTTTACAGTTATGATTCAAACTCGTATACTGAAACTAAACTCAAGGGGGCTACTTATCGTGAAAAAAATTAATCTTGGCAATAGCGATCTTCAAGTATCGGCCGTCGCATTAGGTATTATGCGCATGGACGCACTCACTGTCGACCAAGCCACTAAGGTACTCGAAACCGCCGTGGATCTCGGCATTAACTACATCGACTCCGCCGACATTTATGGTGGCGGTAAATCTTCAACCATTTTCGGGCAAGCACTGAAGCAAAGCCACGTGTCACGCGACCAACTCTTCATTCAAAGTAAGGGTGGCATCGTACCCGGGCAACGCTACGACTTTTCCAAGCAACATTTGCTCGACGCAGTGGATGGTGAACTCGACCGTTTAGGCGTGGACTACTTAGACAGTTTCCTACTCCACCGGCCCGATGCCTTAATGGACCCGAGTGAAATTGCCGCGGCCTTTAATGAATTACAAAACAGTGGTAAAGTCCGGCACTTCGGGGTTTCCAACTTCAATCCGATGCAAGTTGAACTGTTACAAGCCGAATTGAATCAAAAATTAATCATCAACCAATTACAATTTGGCGTCATGCATACTGGCCCCATCCAATTCGGGTTCCACACGAACATGCAAGATACGCCGAGCTTAGACCATGATGGCCAAATTATCGAATACTCACGGTTGCATCACATGACAATCCAAGCTTGGTCGCCATATCAATACGGGAACTTTGCCGGGATCTTCTTAGATAATCCGAAGTTTCCAAAGCTAAACGACGCCATGCAACAATTAGCGGACGCCAAGCACGTCACTAAGAGTGCGATTGCCACGGCTTGGATTTTACGGCATCCCGCTCACATGCAAGTCATTTTAGGCACGATGAATCCCAAACATTTGGCTGAAAATGCTGCGGGAGTCGAGGTCGAATTGAGTCGCCAAGAATGGTATGACATTTACTTGGCAGCTGGTAACGATTTACCCTAATTAATATATCAACCATCAAAATAGAAGCGAATGAAAATTCTGATTAGTCAGAACGGCCATCCGCTTCTATTTTTATATATGAAAATCAGCAGCATTTATCTCATTACCGGTCTGGTCAATCCGTTACCCAAGCATACGGCTTTAGAAATTTCTCTGATGAATTTTTGGGTACATCTTTTTCAAAATTTTGTTTAGCTTGGTTCAATCTAAAATTAGCGTCTAACTGCAGCAATAGTTGACTAGCAATGCCCATCACCGTTTCAATTCTTAAAGCTAAGATTTCATTTACATTGGTGAATCTACAACCAGCATAACCGACACCACCAAATCACTGATAAACCAATTAATCACTACGTCAACAGTGACCACGTTTTCTTATGGAAAAATCTATTTAGTTGTGAGTCAGCAGCAATGGAAGTTGCCGTGCAAGTGGCGTTAGTTCGGCTGTCTTTTGCCGGACTTACGGCACCGACATCTTTGAAGATTGTCGGGTTTGGACGAGCTTCAAAGTGAGGTTCGAGACCGCTTTTTGGCTCGAACCGGTCGCCACGACTACTGGAATTGCTACTGACTCACAACGGCAATTACGCATTCACCAATATTTGGAAAGGCCCTAAAAAAGTTGCCGCGCCACGATTAAGTTAAGTTTGCACTAAGATGGTAAATTTCCCAAGATTTTCGGGCTTTTATACTACGACTTTTAGTAAAACTGCGCTATCATTAAATACGTAAGACTTAATTCACTACTAAGTACAATTAATAAATATTAATAATTATATGCAACTATCAGGGGGAGCCTGCTATGTCAAAATTCGATATTTCGCTCATCACTGCCGACCGCGCCAAAGCAATGCTGACCGAATACAAGGAACAACGGAAAAACTCAGTCCCGCGGTTAAAACATCCTGGTCGCTACATTTTGCCAGATTACAAGTTAACGCGGCGCCGCGCAGCCTTTAAGATCGTTAAACATACCTTCTTAACACCACATTACAAGTCATACGTTGCCATGGACTCCGACAATGGTCACACTTTGTGGTTCCATAACTTCGGTTCATTGACCGAAGCATTATTCTGGTTAGAAACTGGCTTAAAGATCAGTGATACTGATTCCCATTCTAACTATAAAGAATGGGTCACAAAACATACGAGCGAGATTGATGCTTTTAAAGATTTGTTGCGCGAACAAAAGAAACAACATCCTGCTAAAGCTAAGAAAAAAGCCAAATAAGCCACAAAAGGACGCGAATTCAATTTCGCGTCCTTTTTAATTACGGTGCTTAGCTCACTAATCCCCATTAGCAAGGCCCACCTAAGTATGTAATTAATCCCCAAAGTTGTGTTGAAACCTACCCACTTTTGACCGTGATATTCATGGTGTTGGCGCCTTAAACATGCCCACGCGGACTCCCGTCTGCCAATAGTGTTGGCGGTGGTGCGGTGGTTGCATCGGTGTCATTGGTGCCGTTTGTCGCAAATGTACTGGCAATATCACCCTGGTCTGTTGCCGATGCTGTAATACCGGCATGACCGTTGACGGTACCTCATCGAAAGGAAACCGGGTGTGGCTGATGCCACCGAACGAGCGTATTCACACTAGTTAATAAAATTCCTAGGCCAATCACCATTGACCACTTGCCAAGTTGCTTCATAAGACCGTCGTCACCCGATTTCTTTATTTCGATTACAAAGCCCATTATAGGCCCGCGGTGTAAACCTTTAATTATCGTTTCGTAAAGTTATCGTTTAGATTTGATAAAAGTAGCACCTAAATAAAAAATCATTCCAGTCTGGGCACCCCAACTGAAATGATTTTTTATTTAGTTCCGATTCTGACTACGTCAACCACATGATTAGTTTCATACCATTGAAAATATTCAAACCAATCACAAAAATGACAACTAACTTATAAAATATTAATACTTGCCGGTCAGATATTTTATTGGTGATTGTCGCTCCAGTATAGCCACCTAAAATGGCCGCAATCATAATTGTCACCACAATGCTGATGCTTAAACCTAGCCCATTTATAAATGGTAAGTTCACCAATAATTTCATCAATTGCGAAAAGAAAATACAGACAATTGAGTATAATACTGCTTTTTTTGAGCTGAAGCTAAACACGTAAATTAGCAAGGCAACATTAATTGGTCCGCCACCAATCCCAAGAAAAGTGGAAAGCGCCCCTAAAAATATCCCAGAGACAACAAATAATAATTGGCGGACAATTTTGCCAAACTCGTATTTTCCAGGTTTAGACATGATTAATGAAATCACTAAAATAATCACTAACACGCCTATTTGAATTAAATTTACTAGTGGTTCATTTAATAGCCAACGACGAAAGGCATTAAAAACAAAATCGCCGAGGCTCCCCCCATCAATGAGCCGACCGCAAAGCAGGTCACTTCAGTCCAATCGAGTAACTTTTTAGTTGCTGGTTTAGACATATTCTTAGCCGTTGAAACAATTGCCATCACAAACACGGCTAAGCTGGAATAAAAGCCGATTGTCGCCAAGCGGTCGCCACTAAATGCATCGAGTAACGGCTTGATAATCACGCCCCCACCCATACCGGAAACCGCACCAATCGTATTAGCAAAGAAAATAATGATAAAGTACAGTCCTATCTTCCCCATAGTAGGCCCCCACTTTCACTATTCGTCTAAGTCATCGAGGTCTAATTCATCATCTTTAACGATTTGAACACCTTGAGTCCCGGTCTGTGCCAACTGTTGCATCAATTTATCAACATCTTGTTCACTACTCAGAGCATAGTCAATAATCATTCCCAGATTCAGTCCCGCCATGACATGCAGATTAGGAATCGTCGCAGCTACATTAACGACACTATTACAAGGCGTTCCCCCTAATAAATCTGCCAACGCAATCGTTGGTACCGTTGGATCAACTGCAGCTTGAATTTTTGCAATAGTTCCGCTTAGTCCATCATCGGCCGCCATCGAGACCACCGCCACATTTTCAATCTTACCCGCAATCATTTCCGCAGAGTTTAACGCTTCTTGAGCCATCTTGCCATGACTTAATAATAGTAAATTAGGTTTCATTACGCGTAGATCCCTTCAATTTGATTAATGTCACCATGATTTTGTTCAAATAAGGCTAGTGCTGCTGGATATGCCAACTGTTTCTTATGCATGATAATACCAACCGCAATATTATGATGCGCTGTTTCAAATAGCGTTTGTGCTTGGTCCATTGAGAGTGGCAAAATCTGTTGTAAAATTCCAATCGAACGTTTGACCAACTTCTCATTTGTAGCCTGAACATTAATCATCAAATTTTCGTAAACATAACCTAACTTAATCATAATGCCAGTCGACAAACTATTAAGGACCATCTTTTGCGCACTCCCCGCCTTCATCCGTGTTGAACCCGTAATAACTTCTGGACCCACAACTGGATTAATTGCGACTTGTGAGCTAGCTTGCATTGGATTATCAGGATTACAAGTGACCGAAATTGTTAAAGCACCCAATTCATTAGCATAGTCTAGTGCCCCTAAACAATAGGGTGTCCGACCACTAGCTGCGACGGCAATTACTACGTCGGCATCCGTTAGCCGTTGTTCCTTTAAGTCATCAACGGCTAAAGTTCTGGAATCTTCAGCACCCTCAACGGCAACGTACATCGCCTTTTGACCACCAGCCAATAGGCCAAAAGCCCGCGATGCTGGTACGCCATAAGTTGGTGTCAATTCAATGGCATCTAAAGCACCCAGCCGACCTGAAGTTCCAGCGCCAATATAAATCAGGCGCCCACCATTTTTAAAGCGTTGCGCTGCCAATTCAATGGCTTGACCAATATTATCAGCTTCTTTAGCTACCGCTTGTGGGACTGCCGCGTCTTCATGGGCAATTAAGGCCGCAATTGCCGAGCCATCCAAGGTACCAATGTTCAGCGTATTTGCGTTACGGGTCTCAGTTACGGATTGAAAGTTACTCACATCATTTACCTCCATTTCATTCTTTGAGATCGTGGACAATTTCGTTCGTATCAATCGCCGAAGTATAAGCATGATCAAAGTGAAGGCGCATTAATCCCATGAATAATAAATCAGTAACAAACATGGTCGAGATTTTAGACGTAATGGCCGAAACTCTAACAAGCCGTTCATTGTTTGGCACTAGCAAATTAATATTTGCTAATGACTGCAACGGGCTGGCTTGGTCACGAGTGATAGCCACCACATTAATATTTTTACCGCGGGCATTGCGAACGCCGACATTAACTTCTTTGGTCTTGCCAGAATAAGAAATCGCGATAACCACATCTTCAGTCGTTGCATTACTGAGAAATTCCAAGTTCATGTGCGCATCCGTTTCGTAAAACGTCTTAATACCATAGCGATTCATGCGATGATACAAATCGTAAGCGACAATTCCTGAAGTACCAATTCCCAAAAGATAGACCGTTTTGGCTTGGTCGACTAATTGAATAACTTTTTCCAATTGCGATAAGTCTAATAAACCCAACACCTTTTCCGTACTCGAACTATAAATTTTAGACACTTTCCGAGCTAATAAGTCCAGCGAATCATCGGCTTCAATTACCGTATCTACTAAGTCGGATTGTTCAGCAGATATTTCACTGACAATCGCCATACGAAATTGGTCAAAAGTTTCAACATTTAGGCGCTGGCAAAAACGGACAACCGTCGCCGCTGACACCGAGACGCGTTGACTTAACTCAGCTGTTGTCATTTTGGCAACCGCCGCGGGATTTTTTAAAACAAAATCGGCAATTAGTTTTTGGCCCTTACTTAAGGACTCATATTGTTGTTCAATTACTTCAAGAATAATAATCTCCACCTACTTTAAATATGTCTCAATTGAGGCATCACTTTCTGTTGGCACCATTTGGGCCGTAATTTTAATTCCATCTGCTAATAATGTCCGCAAAGCTTGCACGTCATCTTCAGTGAGTGCCACTGATTTTTTAATTGCATGTGAACCTTCTCGTGGCGCGATATTACCAACATTAAAGGCGGTTAGCGGAATCCCACCATCAATCAACGTCTTCATGTCTTGAATATTACGCGTAATTAAGAAGCAGTTATCATCAGCGTACTTACCATTATTAATATTTAAAATACCTTTTTCAACTGATAAAATCGATAACTTCACACCAGTTGGCTTAGCTAATTTTAACGCGCCGATTTGTAATTTGTCATGAACCGCTTCGTTATTGACAACAATAATCCGATCAGCATCTAATAAATGTGTCCAAATTGTCGCAACTTGACCATGAATTAACCGTTCGTCGACCCGTGCATTTAAAGTTCCCATAATTATTTATCCCCCTAAAAGATATTTTTCAAATTTCCAAGTAACATGCCTAACGCAATTAAGACAAAAATCAATTTTGTTGAATTCATTTTCTTCTTACCTAACAACCAGTATGAAAACATGACAATGAGTAATGGTGCTAACGCTGGTAAGATTTGATCCATTAAATCATTCGCATTTAACGTAACTTTACCGACTTTGTATTTAAAATCCAATGAATATGTGATAACTGATGGAATCAAAGCACCAACGACCGTCAATCCTAAAATAGATGCCGCATCCGTCAACACTTTCATCCGGCCGGCAAAGTCCGTGGCTAACCGCGTCCCTTGATTATATCCAATCCAAGTGAACTTATAGCGTACCCATAATATAACTGCCCCCGCAATAATCGGAATAATGAGGCCGACCGCTGAGCCTGATAACGCCATATATGATGCAATCGAGAAAATAATGGCCCGATATATTGCCAAGAAAATCGTATCGCCAACACCGGCAAACGGTCCCATGAGCCCAGTCTTTAAACCGGTAATTGCCGCATCATTTTCAATCCCACTCTTTTCTTCCATCCCCATATCCGCACCAACAATCAGGTGCGACATTGGTTGACTTGTATTGAAATAACCTAAGGACGTTTTGAGTGCTTTGGTCATCCCAGCCTTATCATCCGCATAAATCTTCTTTAAAGCCGGCATAATAACCCATGAGTAGCCTAAGCCTTGCATCCGCTCGTAATTCCAGCCCCATTGCAAGCCGAAAATATTCCGCCAATAGACTTTTTTGATATCTGATTTTTCAAGTTTACTCATCGATTTCCACCTCGTCATCATCGTCGTCGACTTCAACATCACCGTTGCTGGTCGTGGCAGTATGTTCTTTATTTCCTACAAAGATAACGTAAACACCAGCCATTGCTAACCCAACTAAGGCGGCACCTAGAATTGAGAAGCTCTTACCACCGTATGCCAGCATGACAAAACCAATGATAAAGAATGGCCAGTACTTCTTAAGTGGTAAGTAACGCATTAAGATGGCAATCCCCATCGCTGGTAAAATCATCCCAGCGGTTTTAAGACCATCCATGAACCACTGTGGAATAAACGAGTTAATCGCGTTTACCACACCTTGACCAAAAATCAACCCAATCGCCACTGGTAACACTCGGGAAACAATCCAAGGAATGGTACCTAATACATTGCTACGTTCGACCCCACGATAGTCACCGGCTTCGGCATACTTATCAGCTTTAGCTTGGAAGAACGTATTCGTTAACCGGGCTAAGATATCCAATTGCGTTAGGAGCAAACCAATGGGCACTGCTAACCCAATCCCATATTCGGCACCTTTACCGGCAATGATGGCATACGCCGTTCCCATAATTGAACCCGTTAAAAAGTCCGGAACGGTGGCCCCACCATACGTTGCCACGCCTAAAGTCATCAACTGTAATGTTGCGCCAACAATTAATCCGGTTTTCAAATCCCCCATTACCATACCGGTTATTGCACCACCAAATAGCGGGGAATACGGTCCAAGCTGAATTGAAATTTGGTCTAAGACTGCCAGACTAACAAATACACATAAAACAATAATTACTGATACTGAAACTGACATTTTGGCACCTCCATACTTGTAATCGTTTTCAACAACATCATAATAGCTTATTTAAATTAAAAATGCAACGATATTTCATATTTTTATTCTATAGCTAAAATTATGAAATATCGTTTCATTTGTTTGTTCAAATTAAATTACTTATTAAGTTTCAACCAATCAATTGCCGCATCAGCTTTTTTAAGGAGCGAAAAAAAGAGCCTGGCAACCATCGCCAGACTCAATTATTGATAATATTTATTGTTTTAATCAGTCTCCGAAGCCGACTTACGGGCGGCGCGGCGTTCCCGCGCATAGTCAGACTTGGTAGAAATTTCCACATCACGCGCTAAGCGGGCTCGTTGGGCCGCCTTGGTAGCTTTGGCACTCGCTTTAGCGGCTTCTTCGACTGGATCAGTCGTTAAGTCGTGATGAATCGAGTAAAGCAAGATCATTGCCACCGCGGTCAATGGGAAGCCGGACATGGCACAAATCGATTGAATCGACTCGAAACCACCGACCGTCACTAGCCCAAGTGAGAAGACTAAGAAGATGACGACCCAGCTCATCCGATTGAAACGGCTAGGTTGTTCACCAACTTCGAGCTTCTTACTCGTAAATGATGACGTGATGAAAGCAAATGACGACACCGTCGTTGCCAAGAAAATGAAACATGACAAGCAATATAAGGCCAACATAATCATTTTAAACGGCAGAGTCGATAAGACCGCGGCAATCACGGCCGCTTGACCTTGAGTATTTAAAATGTGGACTAAGTTGACGATGCCCATCTTTTGTAAGTACAAGGCGTACCCACCTAAAACGGCATAAAAACTAACACAGCCGAGGGAACCCCATAACAACATTCCACCTAAGACTTGGCGAATCGTCCGGCCGCGTGAGATTCGAGCAATGAATAAGCCCATCACTGGCATGAACGATAACCACCAGCCCCAGTAGAAAATGGTTTGGCGTTGCATCGCAGTCGCATGACCGTTTGGCGCCGTATTCGTACTTAAACTGACAAATTTATTAATGAATAAACCAATACTGTTCGTTTCAGAATTTAAAATATACAACGTTGGGCCGATGATTAAGACTAAAACCAAAAAACCAATCGCTAACCACACGTGGGCCGCACTTAAGCGACCAATCCCGCGTTTCAAGCCATTAAAGACAGCGACCGCAAAAATGACAAATAATAGGGCAAATAAGCCTAATTTAAGCGTCATATTATCAGGAATCCCAGTAACGGCACTCAAGACTTTCGAAATAACGGGGATTTCCATCCCAACGGAAGTCCCAACCCCGCCCATAATCCCAATGATGACAAAGAAGTCAATCAAATTACGGACCAGTTGTTTACCTTTACCAGGGCCTTGTAAAACGGTAATCGCGGCACTCAGCCGTTGCACTTTGGCATGTTTAACATACATGGCATAGGCAATCGCAATCGTGGCCGGCGCAAACATCATCCACGCCATCGGACCCCAGTTGAATTGACCTAGCATATGCGCATAGTTATACGCAGAAGTTGAAAACGGCTTGACGCCGAAGGATGGGCTTTGGAGGTAACGCAACGGGTCAACCATGCTGAGCATTAAAATGCTGGCATCAATCCCGGTCGCGTAAACCATACTACCCCAGTGATACGTTGAAAATTCTGGTTTGTCGTCGGGATCACCTAATTTAGTTTTCCCGAGTTTACTAAATCCTAAGTAAATGAAAAAGATAAAGTTGATAACATACACCGACATGTACAACCAGCTCATGTTGTTAGTTAACCAGTCTAAGATACCATCCAAACTCGTTTCTAACGCTTGCCCCCCGGTCAATAACACGACCGATAAAATGACAAACAAGCCAATTGTTGGTAAATATACCCACCAATCAATATTCTTACTTTTTAAAATAATAAACCTGCTACTGAACATATACTTTCTATATAAAAAAATTTCGTGGTTCTTCCTGCCATTGACTGGTAGTCCCCACGCGTTAATTTCCGACTAGCAATCGGTACACCCCTTCGAGTGGGTTCCTCGAAGCACTCAGTACCCTGACCGAATCAGGTTTAAACGGCTTTGCTGGTTAAACTCTGTTTTTGCTAACTCAAAATCAGTAGCAGAATTTCCTTCTTTCCGTTGGTTGAGTTTTAACCTGCGCCATACTGACAAATTGTTATCTTTTGCGTAATCGACGTTGGCGTTCACCATAGCGCTGATAGAGTGTGAGCCCCGGCGGGTAGCGCACGAGCATTGCCTAGTCTAAGGCATAATGCGGTTTTGGCATTCTGACTTAGACGTAGCAAGCGGAATGCGCTGCCGGGGCGAACACGTTTCGACCATCTAAGCCGAAACCCATACACACCACGTAACGATTATTGTTACTAATATCTTGCTAATGGATAACCCCCTTGAATTCATCAGATAATTATTTTTTTCATTCGACCTCATAGCAAGTTTGACCAAGGTCAGGATACAAAAAAACGCGCGACCGGGTAACAAGTTACCACCTGTACAGCGCGGATGTCTTATACAAATGCTGATTTCAGTATTTTTCTCTGATATCTGATGTTCATGTATAAGTATACTAGTATTAAATCATATGTAAAATGTGCGGTTTACCGGCGTTTAAGCCTAACATGTTAAGCTTAAACGCTCTTTTTGCTAGCTAAAATCACCAAAACTTTCTGAAAAAATAGCAAAATTTCCACAAATAATTAAAATTACTTTAGAATCATTCTTATCTGTTCCATTTATCAAGTGACCATGTTATGATTATCACAATAATAAAGGATTCGCTTACATCATGCAAGAGGAGGGGTTATGATGCGTCATTATTACAAATTAACGTTAACTGTCAGTGTTGGGGTCATTGCATTGATCTTACAATTTGGGTTTCACCAACAATTAGCCGCTCAGCTAATTATTACCCTATGGGGGTCAATCATGGCATTGTCCATGTTAGTCGAAATGGTGAAAACGCTCAAGTCGGGCAAATACGGGGTCGACTTATTAGCGATTACCGCGATTGTTGCGACATTAGCCGTCAGCGAATATTGGGCGGGATTAGTGGTCTTAATTATGTTGACCGGTGGTGACTCACTGGAAGACTACGCCGCCAAGCGTGCCAATACCGATTTAAAAGCATTACTCGATAACTCGCCCCGCACGGCCCATCGCTTAGCCGCTGGGCAGCTACAAGATATCGCTGTCGAAGCCGCTAAAGTTGGCGACCAATTAGTCGTTAAACCGAGTGAACTCGTCCCGGTTGACGGGCACGTCATCGAAGGTACCGCTTTGTTTGATGAATCATCCTTAACCGGTGAATCCAAGCCCGTTGAAAAAAAGGTCGGCGACGACGTCATGTCGGGGGCCGTCAACGGTGACAGTGCCGTGACCATGATCGTTGATAAAGTCGCGGCTGACAGTCAGTACCAGCAGTTAGTTAAGTTAGTTCAAGAATCTGAAGCCCAACCGGCGAAGTTCGTCCGGTTAGCCGACCGCTATGCCGTGCCCTTTACCCTCGTCGCGTACGTCATTGCTGGCGTTGCTTGGGCTTTAAGTGGCGACCCGCATCGTTTTGCGGAAGTCTTAGTTGTCGCTTCCCCTTGTCCGTTAATTTTAGCCGCGCCGGTCGCGTTAGTGTCAGGTATGAGCCGCACGAGCCGCAACGGGATTGTCGTCAAAACTGGGGACATGCTAGAAAAAATGTCGACCGCTAAGTCCGCGGCTTTCGATAAAACGGGCACGATTACGAGTGGCCAATTAAATGTCAGCCAAATCGTGCCGCAAACTGGCTTTGAAGCGGCCCAAGTCATGCATCTGGCCGCCAGCGCTGAACAAAATTCAAGCCACATTTTAGCGCGTTCCATCGTCAAATACGCCAATGACACCCCATTAAGTCCGGCCGAAGATTTGGCTGAAGTGACGGGTAACGGGGTCACCGCCACCGTTGATGGTCACGCCGTTAAAGTCGGCAAACTCAATTTTGTCGACCCAGACACGCCGCGACAACCGTTAGACCAAACCGCCATTTACGTCGCTATCGACGGTACGTATGCCGGGTATATCACGTTCATCGACAACGTTCGGCCCGAAGCCGCGGCGACGTTACAAGCCTTGCACGCGGAAGGTGTTAAAAACGTCATGATGCTCACCGGGGATCAACGGGCGATTGCCGATAAAATCGCTGAAAAAGTCGGGATTGATACCGTTCAAGCGGATTTATTGCCCGCGGATAAAATTGAAAATCTCAAAAAAGTTCCCGCTGAATTGCGACCGGTCATCATGGTCGGTGATGGTGTCAATGACGCCCCATCCCTAGCGGTGGCTGATGTCGGCATCGCCATGGGAGCGCATGGTTCCACGGCCGCCAGTGAATCGGCGGATGTCGTTATTTTAAAAGACGATTTGAGCCGCGTGGTGACGGCCATTCAAATTGCCAAGGATACGATGCAAGTGGCCAAACAATCGGTCTGGATTGGGATCGCCATTTGTACTATTCTTATGTTAATCGCAAGTACGGGGATTGTCCCTGCCTTGTTTGGGGCCATGCTCCAAGAAGTTGTCGACACCGTTTCGATTCTCTGGGCACTCCGGGCATTACGTGACCGTCCGGGTTCCACAGTCAAACCCATCAAACCGACGCCGGCCCATCAAAATTAGATTGGATGTGAACCGATGTTACCGGATTGGTTATTGAATTGGTCCCGCGAATGTTTGATTTTTATTACGATATTAACTTTAGTCTCCGTCATCTTACTCCAAGTACCACTGCGAGAAACTTTAATTGTCGACTTTGTCTACATGGTCGTGGCGTTTCCATTCGCCTGGCGTAGAGGACATCCTAAAGATAACTAAAATCTAGCCACTACTTGATACTCATGAAAATAACGCCGCAACGACAAAAATCGTTGCGGCGTTGTTTTTTATTCCAAATTAGATGTTAGCGGTGCTGTAAAAAGTCGTGAGAACGTCGTTAGTTCAGCGTGATTATTGGCAATCTACAATACCGACATTTTTGAAAATCTGTGCTTAAACTCGTTTATCATCCAGCTATCTTGTGACCCATCATCGATAATAAACAAAACTCAATCACAGTCCCGGGTGCTACGCTTTATTATTAGGTAGATTGCAAATTTAATCCGAATTTTTGGACAAATTGTTCAGCATAAC
>NZ_AYGX02000179.1 GCF_000498955.2 Lactiplantibacillus fabifermentans DSM 21115
GGAAGCTGATCTTTTTTGTCCGAACAGCGTTCGGATTAATTTTACAATCTACCCTACAACTACTTTAACCGCACCATTTCGCTATGACGTCGTCGGCAGTCTCTTACGACCAGCTAGCTTAAAACAAGCCCATGCGCAACTCGCCGCTGGTGACATCACCGCTGACGAAGAATTGGCGATTCAACAACAAGAAATCAAACGCATCGTCGATGAACAAGTTAAGCTCGGTTTAAAAGCGGTAACCGATGGTGAATTTTCACGGAGTTGGTGGCACTTAGACTTCTTATGGGGCTTAACTGGTGTCGGCAAGTATGATTATCATCAAAGTTATAAATTCAAAGGTGACCATACTCGCACCGATAATGCCGAATTGACGGGTAAAATTGCCTTCAATCCCGACCATCCCTTCTTCAAAGCATTTGAATACTTACAATCGATTGTCCCGGCCGGCGTCTTAGCCAAACAAACGATTCCATCACCAACGATGTTATTCCGCGATAACCGCAGTGATAATTGGTCAAAATTTTACGATAGTTGGGATGCATATTTAGTCGACTTAGCAAAAGCTTACCATGACACTATCGTCCACTTTTACGACCTCGGTTGTCGCTACATTCAACTAGACGATACCACTTGGGCCTTTTTGATTAGCAAATTAAACGATGCCGACACAGACCATGCGCAATATACGAAGATGGCTCAAGATGCCGTGACCGTTATTAACGCTGCTTTAGCTGACTTACCAAGTGATTTGACCGTCACGACCCATATTTGCCGTGGTAACTTTAAATCAACTTACTTATTCTCCGGCAGTTACGATGTCGTGGCAAAGTATTTAGGTCAATTAAACTACGACGGTTTATTTTTGGAATACGATAACCAACGCGCCGGCGGTTTTGAAGTCTTAGACCAAATTTGGAACGGTGACACGCATAAACGCATCGTTTTAGGCTTAGTAACTTCCAAGTTCCCGGAACTAGAACAACCCGCGGATTTGAAAGCCCGTATTCAGGCGGCCACTGAAAAAGTGCCGTTAGCCAACTTAGCGTTATCCACGCAATGTGGCTTCGCATCGACAGAAGAAGGCAACCAATTGACGGAAGACCAACAATGGGCCAAGTTAAAATTAGTAATCGATACTGCTAAGGACGTTTGGCCGGAAGACTAAGCCGTTAGCTAAGCACATTAAAGGACGCCTGATGAAATTCAAAATTTCATCAGGCGTCCTTTTCGAGTTAAGTTTAAATTAATTAATTGCGATTAAAGCGGGTCCGCCAACGTTGCCTCGCAGTAGGCTGCGGACTGCTCGCTTTCACTGGTTGATTTAATAAGATCACGCCGGCGATAATGGCAATAAAGCCAATCATTTTGACCCCGGTCAACACTTCGCCGAAAGCCCAAATGCCGATTAAGCCGGTTACCGCCGTACCCGCACCGGCCCACATGGCATAGCCGACACTGAGCGGAATTTGGCTTAACGCCCGCGAGAAGCTAAAGATTGCTAAACCGTACAAGAACATGCCCGAAATTCCAATCAACGGATGTGTAAAACCCGCTGATAACTTCAATAAACTGGTCCCTAAAATTTCGACCCCGATGGCCACTACTAATTGCATCCATGCGCGCATGTCAATTACCCCCTTATACGTTTAACAAAATCGCCCCAATCACGATGGCAACGAGCCCGCTAATCCGTGCGAGACTGAGCCGTTCGCGATAGACAACGACGGCTAAAATCACCGTCGCCAACGTCCCGATGCCGGCCCACATGGCATACGTCACCCCAAGTGGTAACCGTTGCATCGCTAACGTTACTAAAACTAACGAACTAAAATACCCCAATAACACCATCACCGTGGGTATCAAATTCCGAAATCCATTCGCCCGTTTAAGAAAGAAACTTCCAACGACTTCCATAAAAATGCCACCAAATAATAACCCGTATGCCATCTTAATCACCTCACTAAAATTTCAGTTGTCTTACCATTTTACGGAAAAATTAATCAGTTGGCAATGAAAAAGATACGCCTGGGTGATTACAGTTTTGTTACAGTGGTAAGAGCGAGTCGCGCGGCGACCAGCCCCTGAGCATTGCCTAGTCATAGCTATTATTCGGTGGGCTTTCCGAATGATAGCTATGACGTAGCAAGCACAAGGGGCTGCCGCGGGACTCGCGTTTCAAAACAACATTTGCCAGTACTTATCGGGGAATTGCAACTCACTCAAACAAAAAGGACGCACCCAGTCTCCCGGCATACGTCCCCCAATTTAAATATAAAAGTAAATCGAAAAATACATCAAGGCGGTCCCAATCATTACAAAAATATGCCAAATCACATGCAAGTATTTAATGCGTGGGAAGCTATAAAGTAAGGCGCCTAACGTAAAGGCAACGCCACCAGCCACTAACAACCAAAAACCGGTTACGCCTAAATTGGTCCACAGTTGTTTGCCACCAGCTAAACACATCCAGCCCATTAATACATAAATGACTGTTTCGATTTTTCGTAATTTTCCAGGCCAAACCGCGTTCACCACAATCCCGGCAATTGCCAGGACCCAAATAGTGATTAAAATCGTCCACCCAAGCCAGCCTTTAATTGCCAGCAAGCTGTATGGGGTATAAGTCCCGGCAATTAGAACGTAGACCCCACTGTGATCAAGAATGCGAAACACTTCGCGCGCGCGGGTAAAGTATAACCCGTGAAATAACATGGAACACGTATATAAGACAAATAGTGACACGCCATAAATAATGAAGGCCGCCCATTCAAGTCCTTGCCCATCTTCATAAGCTTTAATCATTAAAAAGACAAAACCAGCAATACTCAATGCTAAGCCAATGCCGTGCGTCACTGAATTTAAAACTTCATTTGTTATTTGATACCGTCGCGATGTGGTTGGCATGTTAATCACCTCAGATTTATTCATTGGCACTATCATACCATCATATAATGTCAATATCAATACATCTAGTCTATAAAACTAGGTTGTAATTAAACCTGTTCTTTATTGCCGCTTCCGGTCAGCAGTAATTCCAGTAGCCGAGGCGACCAGTTCGAGCCTGAGAAACGGTCTCGAACTTCACTTTGAAGCTTGACCCAACCCGCCAATCTCCAAAGATGTCGGTGCTGTAAATGTCGGAAAATCACCGGCATTAACACCACTTGCACGGCGACTTCCATTACTGCCGACCTCCAGCTAAACTGAATGATTATAATTTTAAACATAACAAGTCCCGGCCACTATTTATGACCGGGACTTGTTGTGTTTTAGACGAGCCATACAATTGAGTGATAGTATCACGGAAGCCGGCTAGCAAGTGTGAACGTGCTGAAGTTGTCCTTAGTCGAATGATTTTCTCGACTTAGAACAAGGCCGTCTTTTGAGACTTGGTTTGTCCGCTCAAAAACGAGGCTGGCAACCGCTCTTTGGCGCCAACCGGTCCCAGCACGAGAACACTTGCTAGCCGGCTGACCGTCAACGTTCGAAGACGCTATTCAGCTTGGTTACTTTCTTCCGCGTGAGCTGCGACTTGTTGGAAAATACTAATAATGTGCTTGTCGGCTAATTGATAATGGACGTTGCGACCGCTGCGCGTCCCAACGACTAACTTGAGTTCGCGCAAAACGGTGAGTTGGTGTGACACATTGGACTGGGTCAAATCGAGACCGGCTGCTAGCTCACCAACACTTAACTTAGAAACCCCGAGAGCATACAAAATCCGTGCCCGTGTGGGATCACCCAACGCTTTAAAAATTGCCGTGATGCGCCCTAACTCATCTTCTGGTGGGATTAAGGTATTTAGTTTAGCCACAATGGCTTCATGATCTAATTCTGGATTCATTATTTCTCCAATTTCTAATTGTCGGACTAACTTAATGGTGTTACAATACACATGAACAGTCATTCATATGTATGTTCATTCATAATTAAATTATAGCAATTCGAAACGCGAATTCAACTCAGAAGTAGGTGGAGAATATGTCAGCTCACAATCATCAAGTTCAACAACAGACCAGCGCCTTTAAAATTGGCGTGATTTTAAATTCAATTTTCATCGTTTTAGAAGCCGGTTACGGTTTTGCCAGTGGGTCCTTGGCCCTGGTTGCCGATGCCGGTCATAACTTGAGTGACGTCTTAGGACTCCTCATTTCATGGTTAGCGATTTGGTTAGGTACCAAGAGCGCTAGTGCCAAATATACGTACGGTTACAAGAGTTCCTCAATCTTAGCCGCCCTATTTAACGCGGTATTCTTACTTGTCGCCATTGGGGCCATTTCCGTTGAAGCGATTCAACGACTCAGTAATCCCGGTCCCGTAGCCGAATGGGACGTGATTATCGTGGCCGCCGTTGGGATCGTGATTAACGGCTTTACCGCCTTCCTATTTATGAAAGGACAAAAACACGACTTAAATATCAAAGGGGCCTTTTTACACATGGCCGCCGATGCCGGCGTTTCCGTCGGCGTGGTCTTAGCCGGATTCGTCATTCTCAAAACCGGCTGGTACTGGTTAGACCCGGTTATCTCACTCATTATCGCCGTCATTATTTTAATCGGAACTTGGGGATTATTGCGCGACGCGATGAACTTTTCGCTCGAAGCCGTGCCGAGCAACATCGACCGCACCGAAATTTATGACTTCTTGATGGCGCAACCAAGCATCAACTCCGTCCATGATTTACACATTTGGGGCATGAGTACGACTGAAACTGCCATGACTGTCCATCTGTGTCGTAACACCTTAGCGGATAACAACGAATTTTTGGAAGCGATGAATAAAGAACTCAGTGACCGCTTCCCACTGACGCATATCACCATTCAAATCGAACTTGGAAAAGTCGACTACGAAACTACCGACGACTCCATTTAAGCTGAAAAAGACGCCTTTAAACGGCGTCTTTTCACGTTCCTGCTTTATACAAATATAATTATAAGTTTATCCTCTCTTTTACATCACTTTCGCATGAACTTAGTTGATAATTCAACGTTAAATCATATTTTTTGAACATTTAAGCATTTATACTGTTTTATGGTTGAATAGTCGGTACAATGAAGATGATACCAAGTTGGGGTATTGGAAAACAGTAATGGGAGGGAATTACGATGAATCCAAAAATTAGTATCGGTCTCAGTTTAGTTTTAGCAATTGTCTTACTATTCAACTGGGTTTTCTTAGCCCACTTCTCTGCCGCACTCGTCTTTTTCTTAACGCTGCTATTAATCGGCAATGTGGTGGCCTTACTCTTTCCGGTCGAACCGGAAACCACTCGTTAACCACTTCACTGACATATAAATTTTGATATTAGTAAAGGCGCGCCCTTGGGGGACACGCCTTTTTTTAGTCAATTGTTTAATTTACTTGAATAATCCCCGCCGCCAGCAAAAACATATGCGTGACGACCGGACCCACAAATGTAAACCCACGGCGGTGCAAATCCTTAGCGACTCGCGTGCCCAATGGGGATTGCGTCGGTAATTCGTCATCTGGCGCCGGCATCATCAATGGTGTCGCATCGACAAACTGCCACAAATAAGCACTGAAACTACCAAATTCTTGTTGCACGTCAATAATGGCGCGCGCATCTTGAATAATAGCGTGCAATTTACGGCCATTGTGCATGACTTTAGGCGCTTGCATCAAGCGTTCCCAGTCCGGTTCATCCAGACCGGCCACTTCGTTAATGCGCAACCCATGCATTTCACGGCGCAAGATGGGCAACTGACTCGCCGCCACTTGCCAACCGAGGCCAACTTGTAAGATGCCGACAATCAACAATTCAAACAAGACATGATCATCGTGTGTGGGCGTACCAAAGTAGGCATCGTAATCTTTGACGCCATTGGCTTCAACGTCGTCAAAATCAGTGGGGCTAATCATCGCGCCACCCAGTACCCATTTTCAATTCGGCCTAATAACGTCACCATTTGTTGGGTTTCCGCAACGTCATGGACCCGAATGATGCGACCGCCTTTAAGCATCATGGCCGCTTCGGTCACTAAGGTCATTGGTAACCGGTCTTCTTTTTTCAAACCGAGCAATAAGCCTAAATAGCCCTTGCGTGAGATGGCGACCATCATTGGCCGTTGTAAATAGTTGAATTCGTCAATGTTGCGCATCATGACATAGTCTTGTTCGCCATGCGCAACTTTGGAATAACCGATTCCTTGGTCCAAGGCAATCCGTTCAATATCAATACCAGCGCTCGTCAAGTCCGCAATATTTTGTTCAAAGAATTGCTTCATACTGCCGGTCAAATCAACGTATTCTTCTTCACGACTACTATGCATCGTTAATAAGCCAACGCGACTGTCAGCCATTAATTTCAGCTTCCGGGGGTCATCAGTAAAGGCGTTGACATCATTAATAATGCTGATACCTTCCTTAACGACCGCCTGCATCACTGGGTACTTATACGTATCAATGGCTAACACGGCTTGCGGGAACCGTTTTTTAATCGCCTTAATATAAGGTAAGGTCCGTTCCAACTCAACTTCCGGCGTCACTTCAGTAAAACCGGGGCGCGTCGTTTGGCCGTTGACTTCAATGACATCCGCCCCGGCATCGAGCATGTCGCCGACGTGGTTGAGCACATCGTCCATCGTTTTATATTGACCACCATCAAAAAATGAATCCGGCGTAATATTCATAATGCCGTAAATCAAGGGCTTCTCAGTCAAATTAAACCGGTGGTCCCCCGCTTGCCAGTAGACATCATATTGCTTCATAATCTGATTCAATTGAATTTGGACCGGTGCTTGGTGCTGGAAGACCAATGACCAATTTTTTAACATCTGCCGCCCGGCCGCCTGACTTAAGAGTACCGTCAATTGCGCGGGACTCGCTTGTACGACGCCATCGAGTTGATGACAAAATTGCGTCAATTGGACTTGTTGTTCACGATTATAATCACTAAAACGTAACACTAATTGTTGTTGCCGTTGCACTTGATGGCTCAACGCCTGACTCGCAAAATCCGGTGTCTGCCATAACGTACTGGTAATATCTTGAACCCACATCTAATTCACCAATCCTTTCAATTTTAAAGCTGTTGACTTAATTGTTGCGCCGCTCGACCACGATGGGTCAACGGCAAGCGCCAAACATCTGGTAATTCGGCTAAAGTCCGCCCATATGCGGGCAACCAGAACAACCGATCAAAGCCGCCCGAGTAGGCGCCAATTTGGTGCGGTATTAAATAACCGGTTAACGTCCCTTGCACCACGACCGTCCGACCATCGGGCCAAGCGGCAGCTAAGGTCGCCCGCATCGTGGCGACTCGGTCAGCCAGTGGTAGTGGTGTAATCGCCGCAATAATTTCCTCGTTACGGTCATAGCCACTGACTTTAACCCCTAAATCCCGGGCCGTGGTCACGCCAAACTCATCCGGTAATGCCGGAATTTCGAGCCCGCTGTCATCAGCAATTACGGGCACTCCGAGATTCTGGGCCGCAAACTTCGCCTTCATGACCGCATTATCAACATAACTAGTCGTAGTCTCAACAGGAAAATCCAGCCGCGGCTTGGTGGTCAAATACTGGGTCGCCGTAATTCCGTAATAACCTAAGCATAACGCTAAATCACGACTTTTGCCGGGATTATTAGACGCAATTAACCAGGTTTCAGTCATCGGGCAACACCGCCCAACCCGCTTGCTGTAATTCGCGCATCACGTAAAATGAACCGGTCACCACAATCGCACTATCAGCCGTGGCCCGCTGTTGTGCTAAAGTTAACGCCGCTTGAATCGTGGGAGCCACTAGCACTTCTGGTCGGGTCCCCGCCCGCAAATCAGTGGCCGTTTGCGCCAATAACTCGGCTGGTAACGCCCGTTGCGGGTTAGCCGGCGTATTGGCAATCACTAAATCGGCCGCCGGTAATAAGGCCGTTAACATATCTGGAAAAGCTTTATCCTTTAAGACGCCGACGACCCAAATCAACCGTTTTTTTGGTAATAAGGCTTGCACACTGGCAACTAAACCGCGCATGCCATCCGGATTATGCGCGCCGTCCGCCACTATCAGGGGGGCCGACTGCAAAATCGTCAACCGGCCGGGTAATTGCACGGCTTTGAGGCCCGCCCGCACCGCGGTATCGCTCAAGGTCACCCGTTGTTGCCGCAACACGGCAATAGCGGTCAATACTAAGCTCAAATTCTGAACTTGATACCGTCCAACTAAATGTAGCCGTAATTGTGACCAGTCGAATTGGTCACTGTGGGCATCCACGGTGGTGCCTTGTAAGTCAGCCGCCGTTACCGTCATGGTTAATTCACGCGCCGTGACAACTCGGACGCCTTGATTCAAAGCTTCCGTTTTCAACACCGGCAGGGCGGCGGGATTTTGATCCGCTAACGTCACGACTGTCGTTTTAGGTTTAATGATTTTGGACTTATTACGCGCAATCGCTTCAATCGTTGGCCCTAAAATTTTCGTATGGTCGAGGGCAATCTTCGTAAAAACGGTCAATTGAGGCCCGCCCAACGCGTTGGTGGCATCGAATTGCCCGCCTAAACCGGCTTCAACAATCGCCCATTCGATATTTTGATTACGGAACCAGACCATGCCAATTAAAAAGTACCATTCAAAAATCGACACATCGGCCGCAGTGAGTTGCATATTATGCAAAACCGGCACAATTTCTTGGTACGTATCAATAAAGTCAGCCGGACTAATCCAGTGACCATTAGTTTGCAGCTGTTCACGGTCATCATTAATCGCCGGGCTACTAAAGCGGCCGACTTGATAGCCTTGCGCTTGCAAAACTTGGGCGAGCATCGCCCCCGTAGAACCCTTGCCATTAGTCCCCGCGATATGAATCACGTGAAAATAACGGTCCGGTTGGCCCAAATGCGCCATAATTTGCCACAATAACGGCACCCGGTCGTGATCAGTCACTAGCATGGCTTGATTAAGCTGAGCCACTAAATCGTTGTATTTTGCCATTACCGTTGCTGCATCCATTATTTCACCTACTTACTCGCAATCCGTTGTAAGAATTCGCGTTTCAAGTCTAAATCGGTCTTGAATTGACCACTATAATAGCTGCTTTCTGTCTGGACGCCGGGCTTGCTGACGCCCCGCATTTCCATGCACATATGCCGGGCCGTGATGGAAACGGCAATCCCCGCGGGGTCTAAAATCCGTTGTAATTCTTTAGCAATCGAAACTGTCAATCGTTCTTGCACGTTTGGTTGTTGCGCACAATAGTCGATTAACCGCGGAATCTTGCTCAAGCCAATCACTTGGTCATGTTGTGGCACGTACGCCACTTGGACCGTCCCGAAAAATGGTAATAAATGATGTTCACACATCGAATAAAACGGAATATCTTTTAATAACACCATTTCAGTCGGATCCGTTACTTCAAATAATTTATAGTTATCAAACGGGGCCGCCGTTTTAGTCGCAAAAACTTCGGCGTACATCCGCGCGACCCGATCCGGTGTTTCCACTAAACCGGGTCGGTCAGGATCTTCCCCCACCGCCGTTAAAATCTCACGCACGGCATGGCGAATTTTTGCTTGGTTAGTTTCATCAATCATGTTGTTCACTCACATTTCCTACTTTTTTAATCCAACTAGTATCGTGGTTAGCCGCCAACATTGCTTGGACTTCTGGCCCTACAAATGGGTCATCCGCAGCGATTTCAATAGTTGGTAATAACACAAAATTACGGTGGGCCGCTTGGGCATGTGGAATCGTCAAGGTGGCGGTCTGCATGTGCCGCGCCCCCCAGAAAATGATATCCAAATCAATCGTCCGGGGTCCCCAATGAATCAAACGTTGGCGGTGCAATTGTTGTTCGATGGTATGTAATTCAACTAGCAACTCATCCGGTGTCAAAGTCGTCGTTAACGCGACTGAGACGTTGTAAAAATTAGCTTGCTCCCGGTTGCCCCACGGTTCAGTTTCATACCAATTAGAGACGGCCACCACTTGAACGGTCGGCAAGGCCCGCAAATCAGCCAACGCATGTTCAATATTTTTCACTCGCGGATGAATATTCGACCCAATACTCAAATAAACGCGTTCATCACTTGGCATCCGGCGCCCCCTCCACCTCAATTTCAACATCATCAAAGATGCCGGGCATCGGCACACTGTACTTACGAATCTTCAAGTTAATCAATTCGACCGTTGGAAAGGCCGTCAGTAACGTTTGCAATAAGTTATTGGCCAACGATTCAATTAATTTGTATGAATGGTTGTTAACGAACTCATCCGCCACTGCGCGCACTTCGGCGTAATTAATCGTTTCATGCACATCGTCATGTTGTACTTTCGCTTCAATCGGATACTTGATGGCGATATCCATCGCCAGTTGTTGCCCATTGCGGCGTTCTTCTGGTAGCACCCCATTAAACGTATGAAAGCGTAAATTGTTAATGCGAATCATTCCCATAAGTATCCCTCTTAAGCTGTATTTTTTAACTATAATCATAGCATGAAGGACCGGCTGCGTGGTAGTAATCCGATAAATAATGCCAATTTATCGGCGAATGTTTGGAATTTACCGATAATTCACCGACTTTTGACCCAGATCATCCAGTTATCCAGTCGCTTCCGCCCTTTTTAAACATCAGTATATCTATTTTAAGCTATCTCAGTGATTTTCGGTACTTTGCGGTTTGGTATTAGCCAGCCGTCTCCAGCCAGCTACCGGGACGCAGTGGTGCACCCTTGAAGCCAAAAAGCGGTCTTCAAGGCGGTTGTGGGCCTGGCCCAGCCCACCAGTCCCACAACACGGCACTTGTCCTAAGCGAGTAAAAAACACTCGCTAAGGACAACGACACTGCGCCCCGGTCGCTGGCTTCCGACTCAACCTTCCAATTCGACTAATCATGAGATTCAATTACGATGGTTAGTCTGCCCTAAACAACTAAGTATTAATGACTTAACGTTCAGACTCAAAGCCAGTAATACCGTAGCAACACTAATTAAAGTACAATCTAAAAAGCAACCAGCCTCAAACAATTACGTTCAAAACTAGTTGCCTAACTTATTATATATTTTTAATTAGCCGCCATCTTACGACGAATCTAGCCCTGGTTGAGCATGCTGGGCCGACTGTGCGGGTGGCGTTAAAACAGGCTATTTTACTGGTCTAACACCACAGACACTTTTAGGGCTTCTTTTTTAATGGTTAATGTTGTTATCATACAGTTAGTCAGTCGCTCATTAGCCATAATTAAGAACACGCTATTCCAATTTTGTGTGCTGAATATAGCAGTTGGCTGACCGTAATGGAATCGTCCTGAAGGTGGCGTTAACGGCCGTTTTTTGGCCGTTTACACCACGGACGCCTTTTGAGACTTGGGTTTCAGGCTCAAAAGCGAGGTCCAAGACCGCTTCTCAGGCTTGGACCGGTCCCAGGACGATGGAATTACGGTCAGCCAACTACGGCAATAACCTACACCTAGCTATGAATCTTGTGCGCCGGTTTCGAACTTAACTAAGTCGCCGAGATACGTGCTCGTTAAGCCCGGGGTCTTTTTGACGATGTAAGTGGCTAGCGGTGAATTGTCCATTTGGGTTTGGATGAAGGTGGTATTGAAGAGACTCGCTAAGGATAGCGCCACGAAGACGACCAAATACGAAATGACAAACGCTACCGCGCCCCCAGCTAAGCTGTTCACTTGTTTGACTACCGGTAACCACGTAATCATCCGTGAAACCCGACCTAACATCCGAATCACGGCCCAACCGAGTGAAATCAACATGAAAAACGCAATCATGTTAATGACTAACGTCGCCATGGTACCACTGTTAATCAGCTTTAAACTCGTTAGGAGGTTGTTAATCGCGGTGCCAAGTGGTTGATACAGTAACCGGGCAAAGATTAACACCCCCACGGTGCCAATTAAATGTAAGACTTCAATGACGAAGCCTCGATGAAACCCGCGAAATAGCGCGGAACCTAAGACGACTAAAATCAACAATGTAAACAGCATGCGCCGCAACCTCCTCTTTTCATAAGTAGTCCTTATTTTACCAGCTTAAAATGACCCTGCCTATCATTTTGCCCAATATTAAACTATCCTTAAATGCTTGACGCTCCTTAGTTTTTTAGTTAAAGTTAAACAGTAACTATTACGATTTAATTAGGATGGGATTAACAACATGCGCTGCAAACGTTTATTTTTAAGCTTAGCGCTATTAGTCGGCATCGGGAGTTTATTGGCTGGTTGTCAAAATCAGACCACCAGCACCACGACTAGTAACGGTAAAATCAAAATTATTGCCAGTTTAGACTTTTACGGTCAAACGGCGAAAAAAGTCGCCGGTAAATATGGGCAAGTCACGTCAGTCATCAATCGGCCGAGTGTCGACCCGCATGACTTTGAAGCTACCGTGGCGACGGCTAAGGAAGCTAGTAACGCTGCGTTAATCGTCTATAACGGTTTAGGCTATGATGACTGGATGAGCAAAATTCTAGTGAATAAAGCGACCAATGCCAAGGTTATCGAAGTCGGCAGCACGATTGCCCATAAAAAGGATGGTGCCAACGAACACGTGTGGTATGATCCAACAACCATGCCGCAGCTGGCTACCAAAATTGCAGCAGATTTAGCTAAAATCCAGCCGCAACATAAAGCCTACTTCATGCGCCAAGCTAAGGCCTATCAAGCTAGTCTTAAACCGCTGACTACTGAAATTGCGGCCTTGAAGAAAAATGTTCACGGTCAAAAAGTAGCCGTCAGCGAACCCGTTTTCGATTATGCCTTAAAAGCGCTTGGTTATAAAATTAGTAATAGCCACTTTGCGATGGCGATTGAAGATGGCGCCGACCCATCCCCGCAAGATATCAAACAAATGCAAAGTGATATTAAACATCACCGAATTGCCTTTTTCGTTGAAAATACGCAATCTGACAGTAATATCGTCCAAAATATGGTCAGTCTCGCGAAAAAGTATGACGTCCCCGTCTTAAAGGTTACCGAAACATTACCGGCTAACCAAACTTATGAGCAATGGATGTTGTCGCAATACCAACAACTAGCCAAGATTCAGGCGAAAACTAACTAAAGCCACAATCAAAAAGGGACCCGATGAAATTTCAAGTTTTCATCGGGCCCCTTTTTGATTGTCACACGCTTTTATTGCTTGTTAGCCTGGCGACCATCACGTAAAAGTAACGCTAAAATCAAACCAACAATTTCAACACCTAACATGGTCACAAAGACCGCATGATAACCGTTCAAATTGGCGGTAAGTGACGGCACCCCACTTTTAAGCTGGGCGGCCGTCACATTGGATAAAATCAAGGTTGCCACCGCAACCCCTGCCGACCCTAAAATCTGCCGGACAGTTGTAATCACAGCGGTCCCATGTGAGATCAAAGCATCTGGCAAGGAGTTAGCACCTAGTGTGACCGCCGGCATCATGACAAAGGCGTTCCCACCTTCAATAATCGCCGCAATGAGAATCATCGTTAGTAAATTAAGCTTCGTCGTAATCAACGTCAAAATTAACCAACCAACCACAATCATGGTCATCCCAAGCAACATGATCTGCTTATAACCAAATTTTTCAGCTAATTTACCGGTTAACGGATTCAAAATACTTAAGAACACCGCCCCGGGAACTAAGGACATCCCGGAAATGAATGGTGAGACTTTCAAAACGCCTTGATAATAAAGTGGGAAGACAATCGTCACAACAATCAAAGCAATATATGAAATCGCCGTTAAGAAGATGGCTAAATCATAATTGAACGTTTTCAAAACCCGCAATTCAAGTAACGGGGTCGTTAAATGAAATTGACGATACGTGAAGTAAGCGACCGCCAAAATGGATACGACTAACAAAATACCGTTAAGCGTCCAGTCAACACCACTCTTACCAATTTCATTGACAACGTATAAAATACCGGCAAAGCCCAGGAGCATCACGATGGAAATCGTATCCAGCTTCGACGGTTTGCTAACCATGACATCATTAATCGTATAGAAGCTGACTAGAATTAAGATGGTCGCGACCGTAATAAAGACTAGGAACAGGCCATGCCAATCGGTAAACTTCAAAACAATCCCAGAAATAATCGGTCCTGACGCCAAGGCGGACCCCATCACTAAGCCAGCGACCCCCATTGTCGTCCCACGTTCTTCTTCAGGCGTAATCGTCAATAGAATTGATTGATACGATGGAAATAAGACCCCGACAGCCGCCGCTTTAATTAAACGACCGACCATCATCACTGGAAAACTAGGGGCAAAATAAATAATAATTGACCCAACATCAAATAAAACGAGTACCGTTAAAAATAATTTCTTAAACCCAATGTTATCAAGTAGCCACGGGCTAATTGGCATCATCACGACCATGGTCAACATAAAGCCGGTTGTTAACCATTGGACCGTTGACGCTGAAATGCCAAAGTCGCGCATAAAGGTCGGATAAACCGTTGATAATGACGATTGACTAATCGACATTGTCCACGTCCCGGTCAGTAAGGTAAATATAAACCAAAACCGCCGCCGACCGCTTAAAGTCATTGTGGAAGTTGCATTGTCCATTGCTGGTTCCCCTCTCTTACTTTAGAACTATTATTACCTAACAGTGTCTATTGTACTCATCTTTGGAAATAATGTACAGGCACAACGCAAAATTCCATTTAAAAAGGTCGCTGACTTAACACGTCAGCGACCCACTTTACTTATTCAAATTAATTATTCAGCTAACATGGCCGCACTAACGGCTTGTAACTGCGTCTTTTCACTATCACTAGGTTGTGCTAGTGTCATCTTTTTCAGCGCGATTACCGCGCGATATTGAAGCTCGGCCACATTAATATCGTCCCGGACATCATAATGGGTAATTGTGACATAAGCGGAGTTCTCATAGATCTTTTCCACTTTCGCATAGAAGTCATAATCGGTATTGCCATTCTTTTGGCATTTAACGCGATCACCCACAGCAATTTTTGCCATTACTATCACTCCACTTCATAAAATATGCTAATAACATATCACGGAATGTCATGAATAACAATCATTGGTCTCGATATTAAGCGGATTTTTATGGTTGCGTTAGTCAACAATCAAACGCTGTTTTTGACCGGATACGATTAACTTGCGAGTCTCTTGTTTATAGCAGTACTTATAATAATATTGTATGCCTACAAGCCAACTACAAATAATTATTTTCATATCGTAAAGTTGTTGGTTATCATAATGGCTATACTGAAGTTCTTAGCAAATGTTTGGAGTCTCGTGGAAACTTATACTGTAGCTTACTTAAAATAGCGCATGCGGCCCCCCACTTGGCTCACAGCCAGTATCATTGTACCCGGTCGTCGATGATCCCCGACGCCCTTGCGTTTAAGCCGTCAGATTTACAACCGGCCAATAATCGGCTAGTTGCTGCGCTTGAAAATCAATTCTTATTTGTGGATACAAAAAAAGACCACCACAGTGGTCTTTCCAGTTTGCATGGCAACGTCCTACCCTCGCA
>NZ_AYGX02000040.1 GCF_000498955.2 Lactiplantibacillus fabifermentans DSM 21115
AGCTGATCTTTTTTGTCCGAACAGCGTTCGGATTAATTTTACAATCTACCATAAATTTAGGTGGTCAACTATCCGGCTAACCACCCCGGTAACGCCGTTAATATGGTATGATTAACTTGTCATTTGATAACTCAGTTGAGTAACCTTCACTTGACGACTCAACCTTTACTAGCAGCTTGAAAAGCCGGGCTAATTGGATTGTTTTTCACCGTTAACCACGATATTACTAATTTTTATGGAGGCTGCATTTTTCATGAATATTAAAGATCTGTACTACTTTCAACGCCTAATTAGTACACAAAGTTACACCCAAACCGCGGCAGACTTTCACGTCAGCCAGCCAACAATTTTCCAAGCCATTAAACGACTCGAGCGCCATTTCCAAACGACGCTTTTTTTCCGTCAAGCGAAGACCAAAGCGTTAGTGTTGACGCCCAGTGGCCAACAATTATTGTTAGCAGCCAACGATATTATTGCGAACTGGCAACACGTTAACGAATCAATTGGTCATTTACGTCAACATACATTACGCTTGGGTATCGAACCCGCCATCAGTGAACACTATTTACCAACCTTAACGAAACCAATCGTTGAAAAGGACTTATTGAATAGTGTGCACACGGTGGAAATGGGGGCTAATCAATTAGTCAAACAAGTGCTCGGCGGTCAATTAGACTTAGCTATCAGTGGTAACTTGGACCAAACACTAGACGAACGGCTCGCGGTCACACCTTTGCGGCCATTTCACTTCAAAATTTTAGCTAGCCCCCATCACAAGCTAGCCCAAATGGATAACCCGACGTTTGAAGACGCGTTACAATCCCCATTTGTGATTTTGAACGCCACTTATTTAAATAAATTAGTGTTCCATCAATTAGCCGAACAACTTTCCATCGAACCACAAGTCATGTTTGAATCCGACAGTAGTTCGCTGATTAGTGGCCTCGTCCGTGAAGACTTAGCACTCGGCTTTGTTTCGGATGTCGGCCAACCCGCTGACGCGGACTTAATTGAAATTCCAATTACCGACGTGCAAGTACCGAGCGTCCACATTAATTTAATTCGACGGGCCCATCAATTTCCAATTGGGCTGTTCAAAGATGTCATGGATATCGTTGAAACAACTTTTAAAAATGATGATGCGACCAACCAAAAAGAAAATAATTAATATAAGTCAAAAAGCATCGCTACCCGATTTCTCAAGTAGCGATGCTTTTTTAGTGATGTTTATGGCGCCGAAGCAACCAAATAATTAGTGCGGTGATTAAGATGAGCCATAACGCATAAGTGGCGACGATAAAAATCAAGTCACCTAAATATAAATTATCCGCTAAAACCAACTCACATCACTACTTTTCCATCAAGTACATCTTCGCTTCATATGGCCGCAACGTGTCCGCCGCATCATCTTCATAATTGCCAATTAACCGCTTAGCACCGTCCGCTAACGCGTCATAATGTCGCGTCTGCGTCTGGTCAGTAAAGTTAGCAATCACTAATAGCTTAGTCGGACCATCCGTCCGCAAGTACGCGTAAACGGCATCATCATCGGCATCGAGCAGTTGATAATCACCAGTCGTAATTACTGGCACCGTATGCCGTAATTTGATAAGTTGTTGATAATAAGCAAAGGTCGAGGCATTATCGGCGGTAGCTTGGGCCGCATTGATGGTCGTGTAATTCGGGTTAACTTGTAGCCACGGTTGACCAGTCGTGAAGCCGGCTTGCGCACTCGTATTCCATTGCATCGGTGTCCGAGCGTTATCCCGGGACATCTTAGCCAAGTAAGTGAGCATCGTATCCGCCGTGACCCGCTGTTCATCGTCAACAAAATGATGGTAGGCATTCAATGATTCCAAATCTTGATAATCACTTAACTGTTTGAAATGGGCACTCGTCATACCAAGTTCTTCACCTTCGTAAACGTAAGGCGTCCCTTGTAACCCATGCAATAACGTCGCCAACATCTTCGCCGAAACTTCACGATATTTAGCAGTATCATTACCAAAACGCGACACAATCCGTGGTTGGTCATGGTTATTCCAATAAAGGCTGTTCCAAGCTGACCCGTGCAACCCAGTTTGCCATTTCGTTAAACTTTGTTTCAAATCGACGAGCTTAACGGGTTGATCATTCCATTTGCCGAGTTCTGGGGCGGGATTACCGTCTAAGCCCATGTGTTCGAATTCAAAGACCATGTTCAATTCATTAGTCGTTAAACCAGCGGATTGCTTGGCATCTGCCACCGTTGCACTCGGGGTTTCGCCGACCGTAATCAAATCATGGCCCGCAAAGACTTGTTGGTGCATTTCTTGTAAGTATTCGCTCAAACGTGGACCGTTAGCAATAATATCACCGACATCCGCGAACGGTTCGCCATTATTAGGCTGACCATCCGCAAAGCTAGTTGGTTTAGAAATCAAATTGATGACGTCTAAACGGAAACCGTCGACACCTTTGTCGACCCAGAAATTCATCATGTCGTAGACGGCTTGCCGCAACTTAGGATTTTCCCAGTTTAAATCCGGTTGTTCGACCGCAAATGAATGCATGTAGTACTGTTGCCGACTTTCAACATATTCCCAAACGGAGCCGCCGAAAAAGCCACCCCAGTTGTTCGGCGCATGTCCATCCACTGGATCACGCCAAATATAATAGTCTGAATAAGGATTGTCTTTACTCTTAGCACTTTCCGTAAACCATTTATTTTGATTAGATGAATGATTGACCACAATATCCATCATAATTTTTAGCCCGCGTTGATGAGCGTTGGCTAACAAGGTTTCAAAGTCAGCCATCGTCCCAAATTCGGGATTAATATCATAATAATCACTAATATCATAGCCGTTATCCACGCCGGGTGAGCGATAAATTGGATTCAACCAAATCACATCGGCCCCTAATTGTTTAATGTAATCTAACCGACTCGTAATCCCAGGTAAATCCCCGATACCGTCACCGTTAGAATCTTGAAACGACCGTGGATACACTTGGTAAACGACCGCTTTTTGCCACCATTGATTCGTTACTGTCACAAAAATCACTCCTCAAAAAATTAATTTATATAAGCCCACACATTACCGAGCAAAATTAATCATTAACCGGCCTCTGGCATCGCTTACAACACTGCCTATTCTACCATTGTGATCCCGATCCGCGCACCCCTGATCCGGAGATTAATTTAATAATATTCACGATATAACACTGTTAATCAGGCCGCTATTGGTTGACGATTTAAATCAGACATGCTATTATCCATTTATTCAAATAACGAACGATAATTCTACTTTCAAGTAACACTTTAGCTGTGCGTCAGGAAGTCGGTGGTTGCTGCGAACCGATCAGGCTAAACGTGATGAAATACGGTAGAAGACGTCCGGGTACGCCCGGCGGATAATAACTAGACCCGTTAACTGCTAGTGAGTGGAGTCGCGTATTGGCGACTCAAGCTGGGTGGTACCACGGTCTAATCAATCGTCCCTGTTGTATATATACAACAGGGACGATTTTTTTATTCATTCAAACAACAAAGGAGTGTTTCACGTGAAACAATCAGAAAACTGGCGGCCGGTCAAATTACCCGAAGCCTTGGCCGTATTAATTATTATGTTAGCAATTATGGGGACCGGCGTTATCAAGTTTGGCTTGTCACCACAAACCCCCGTTATGGTCGTCATTGCCCTCGTTATTTTATGGGCGCGCATTCGCGGCGCCGCCTGGGACGACATCCACGGTGGCATCATCGACGGCATCAAGACCGGGATTATTCCCATCTTTATCTTCTTACTGATTGGCGCTTTAATCAGTGTTTGGATTGCGGCCGGCATTATTCCGTCCATGATGGTCTTTGGATTCAACCTCATCTCCGCACAATGGTTCGTCCCATCCGTCTTTCTAGTTTGTGCCATTATCGGGACTTCGATTGGGAGTGCCTTCACCATTATTTCAACGATTGGGATCGCCCTCTTTGGAATTGGGACGACCATGGGCATCAATCCGGCTTTAATTGCCGGGGCCATTATTTCCGGGGCTATTTTTGGTGATAAGACTTCCCCACTTTCTGATTCAACTAACTTAGCTTCCGCCATCGCGGAAAGTGATCTATTTAGCCATATTCGCAACTTAATCTGGTCGACGATTCCCGCTTTCATCGTCTCATTAGTGCTCTACACGTTTCTAGGAATGGGCGCGGCTACCAGCAGTCACCTGGACAAAATCCAAACGACGCTGGCAGTCTTGCATCAAAACTTTACGATTACTTGGTGGGCCGCCTTACCATTAATCTTGATGCTCGTTTGTGCCTTACGAAAAGTGCCCGCAATTGCCACTTTATTAATGAACATTGGTTTAGCCATCGTCATGATTTTTATCGAAAATCCCCGCACCCCCATTAGTAAAATTGCGACCATGATTGAAAGTGGCTTTGTTGCCAAAACAGGCAATGCCGGTGTTGACCAATTACTCTCGCGTGGTGGCATTGCTGCCATGATGGGCACTGTGTCCCTCATTCTGTTGACATTAGCCTTAGGGGGCTTGTTAATGCAGTTTAACTTGATTCAAACGGCCATGGTGCCACTTGCCAAACGTTTGAACGGGACGGGCACCACCGTTACCGCTGCCATTTTAGCTGGAATTGGCGTCAACATTTTCGTTGGCGAACAATACTTATCCGTTATCTTACCCGGGAAGGCGTTCAAAAAGACTTTTAATGACCAAGGTTTAGCCAATTTGGCGTTGAGTCGCGTCTTAGAAGATGGCGGAACCGTGATTAACTACTTGATTCCTTGGGGCGTTGCCGGGGCCTTTGCTGCTAACACGTTAGGCGTTTCAACCTTAGCTTACTTGCCATTTTGTTTCTTCAGTTTATTATCGCCAATCTTTTCAATTATTAGTGGTTTCACCGGTTGGGGCTTAAAACGCCAAACCCCGGTCACCAATGCAAGCGAAACGGTTCAATAATGTTATTAACTAAACAAAGCCGGCCAAGTGATGGTTCCTACTTGTGATTTTTTCGGCCACCCCGCACAATTGGTAGAAAGAGCTTTTTTACCTGGGAGGGAATACGATGCTAGCATATGGTTATCGAAAATTTGGGGGTCCCGCCGTATTTGAAACACTCACACAGCCAACTTTAACACCCACCGCGAATCAAATCGTGGTCGACACGTTGGCCGTTAATTTGAATGATGAAGATCGCATCGAACGTTTGGGGACCAACGCCGATGTGCCGTTACCGATGATTCCAGGCCATGATGTCGTGGGCCGTGTCAGTGCCGTGGGTAGCGCCGTTACCGATGTCGCACTTGATACGATTGTTGCGGCCCATACAGAACACACGTATGCTGAACAAGTTTGTTTAAATGCTGATCGAGCCGTACCGGTACCCGACGGACTCACGCCAACGCAAGCTGTTAGCGTAATTACCCCGGGAATCACCGCGTATAAAGCCGTCCGCTACTTCGCCGATGTGCAGGCAAATCAGACGGTTATTGTCAAAGGTGCCGCCGGTGGTGTCGGCACCATGGCCGTTCAATTAGCCCAGCGGATGGGCGCGCACGTCATCGCCGTCGCCAGTCAACAACACGCCGACGAAATGGCAGCCCTCGGGGTCCAACAATTCGTCGCCTATGATCACCATAATCCGGCGCATGTCTTGGCCGACCAAGGCGACGTGGTCATTAACGTGGCTTTGAATGGTGTAGACGGCAAGGCCGACTTAGCAATGGCTAAGTTTGACGCGACGATTGCGTCAGTGGCCACGCGCCTACCCGCGACTAGCAAGTCGATTCGGTTCCGCTCGATTCACGAAACCAATGCCATTTCCGATCAGGCTGCATTACAAATGTTATTTAAACTATTAGCAACTGACCAGTTAATCACACAAATTGGCTATCAATTACCATTCACTTTAGACGGCTTTATTCAAGGTCATACTTTATTGGATGAACCCCATGACGGGCGCATTGTGATCGAAAAATAACTTAAAACCCAAACTAAAAACGCCCGCGACCACCGTTTCAAACGGTAGTTAGCGGGCGTTTTGATTTGAACTTTTTTATGATATCGCGGCTGTACTAGTTCCGGTAATTACTTTGATTGGTAACGTATAGCTCGTCTCTAACTGACAATCAGGATCGGCAATTCGTTGTAATAACAGTTCCACCATCAAAGTGACGATATCCGTAATTGGCTGCATAATCGTTGTCAATTCCGGATGATAAGCTTGGATAAAACGGGTGCCATCATAGCCAATAACTTTTAAGGCTTGTGGCACGGCGATGTTCAATTGCTTAGCCGCTTGTAATACCAGCAAGGCGGTTAAATCATCCGTACAGAAAATACCGTCGGGTTGATGCGTTGTTAAGAGCTGCCGGATACGCATCATTTTTAAGGTTGGTGACATTCCAAATGCCAGCGTCCATTGGTCTAACGCCACATCTTTGGCACTCAAAACGGCTTGATAACCACTTAAGCGTTGATTCGTCGGACTATTAGGTTGCTGTTGGCCGGTAATAATTACCGGATGTTGGACGCGCGCAGCCAGCAACGCTTCGCCAGCCGCTTGACCACCACGGTAATTATCAGAACTCACAATCGGAATGTTATCAGACAAGTACCGGTCAAACGAAATAATCGGCAACCCGACTTGATGATACTCTTCAATCCCCAAGTTATGCGCCCCGGCAATAATGCCATCTACCTGGTTTGCCATCAACATGCGCAAATAGTCGCGTTCCTTGGCCTTATCATCGGCGGCGTTACATAAAATCACGCGATAACCTTTACTGAATAACTGATTTTCGAGTTCTTCCACCATTTCACCAAAAAACGGATTACTAACCCCCGAAAAAATCACGCCAATCAGCTTAGTTTGCTTTCCTTGTAAGGAGCGCGCCAGACTATTCGGTTGATAATTCAATTCACGCATCGCGGCATAAACTTTTTGTTTGGTTTTTTCTGAAAGTGAGCCGTAGTTATTGATAACGCGTGAGACCGTCGTGGCAGAAACCCCGGCTACCCGCGCGACATCGGTCAATTTTGTCATTTCAATTCATCAATCCTTGTTTAACGTATCGAGACGCCACCCTTGTACATCAGCAGTTAACTGATCTAGGTTGAGAGCCCAATGCTGACTAGGTGGAAAAATCCGACCAGTCAGTACTTGTTGGCCATCATTCAGGTACAACTCAAAAACACTGTTGTCTAATAACAATTGCCCCGTCAAAGGCTGTCCAGGTTCAATGGCGACCGCCCGCGTCGTCCCATAGTCAGTGGCGACGGGACGACCCGCTAACGCTCGATCAACCACCATTTTACCATGAACCGTGTCAATATTAATAACTAACCCCGTTTGTTGGTCCAAATTGGTGAGAATACTTAACTTACCTTGTTGGTTGGCCGGCACTGTCACCTGTAATTCACTTTGGCGCGGTAGTGCTTGCGTCATTGTTGCCATCGTCAGCGATGCTTGGCGTAATTGCTGATTTTCAACAACCGGCCGTTGCCGCAGTTGGCCGTCCACTAACGTTAGTTCTTTCACGACACTCAAACAATTGGCCCAGTCTTCGACGTCACTCGGATAAGTCGTATCGGGTAGACCAATCCAACTCACGGCTAAAGCCCGCCCATCCGGTGCATTGAACGCTTGGGTGGCATAAACATCAAAGCCGTCATCTAAGTTTTGTAACGGACTAGGATTAACAAACGCCAGGTGATCCCAGTCAAACCGCTCACCAATCACATACGCATTCGGATAAACATTGTCAGTTGCTAATACGGAACCAGCAACGCCTTGGGGGCAAAAAATCAACACCGGCCGCTCATCAATAAATACCAAGTTCGGACACTCAACCATATAGCCCAATTTTTCAGTGCTAAAAGTTAACTCATCTTGATAAGTCCACGGACCGGTCACAACTGGGGCCCGATAAACAACGACGTGGCCCGTCTGATCGTCATATTGTGCCCCGAGCAACGCATAATACATTCCCGCATGTTTTAAAATTTGCGGATCCCGGAAATGTTCCGTAATCCGGGGCGCCGGTTCATTAATTAGTAGTTGTGATAATTTTTCGATGCGGTTATCGGCAGTCATCCACGCCCCATTTTGACGCGGATGCCGCACCCAATCTTGGTCGCGCACGTTACCGGTATACATTAAAAATAGCTGGTCATCGACTGGAATCGCCGAACCAGAATACACCCCCTGCGCATCTAATGGGCTGTCAGCGGTTAACGCTGTGCCCAGATTTTGCCAGTGAACTAAGTCATCAGCCACCAAATGAACCCAACTTTTTAAGCCATGCACGGCGCCATATGGAAATGATTGATAAAACAAATGCCACTGCCCGTTAAAATAAGAAAAACCATTCGGATCATTCAATAGCCCCGTCGTTGGTTGAATATGGTAACCTAAGCGCCACTGAGACTGCTTAATGCGCGTCTTAATCTCATCCAGCCGGGCTTGCGGCCATTGCGTATACGGTTGATACCGCTTAGTAGTCGTCCATTTAATCTTCGTCATAACTTCACTCGCTCCTTTTGTATCCGCTATCATTTGACGCTATTGTAACGAGTCTTAGCCTTAGTGTCAAACGTTTATCATTTTAATAGTTTTATTATCAGTACACCATCTAACAACTTAGTTAAAATAAATTGTCAAACGTTTGACAATTTCAAAAAAGGCTGTATTATTAGAGTCAATAAAACGGTTACATTCCACTTAGGAGGAGAAAATTATGGATCACGCTGCAGTCGCCAATCGGGTTTTAGCTGCGATTGGTAAAAACAATATTGCCGCGGCCGCACATTGCGCCACGCGGCTACGGTTAGTCGTCAAAGATGAAAGTAAGATTGACCAAACGGCTTTAGATAACGATGACGACGTTAAGGGGACTTTTAAGATTGACGGCCAATATCAAGTTATTATTGGCCCCGGCGACGTCAACAAAGTCTATGATCACTTAATTGCCACCACTGGTTTGAAAGAAGTTACGCCGGATGATTTGAAGGCGATTGCCCAAGAAGGTAAACGCCCCAATCCCATCATGGCTTTAGTGAAATTATTATCTGATATTTTTGTACCGCTGATTCCCGCCTTAGTTGCCGGCGGTTTATTGATGGCTTTAAACAACGTCTTAACTTCTAATAATTTGTTCGGCGCCAAATCGATTATCGAAATGTACCCGGGCATGAGTGGTATCGCCGGCATGATCAACATGCTCGCCTCCGCACCCTTTACGTTCATGCCGATTTTAATTGGTTTTTCGGCCACCCGGCGCTTTGGTGGTAATGCCTATCTCGGTGCCAGCATCGGGATGGCGATGGTTATGCCACAACTTGTGAACGGTTACAATGTGGCAGCAACGATTGAAGCCGGCAAGATGACTTATTGGAGCATCTTCGGGTTACACGTCGCTCAAGCGGGTTATCAAGGCCAAGTCTTGCCCGTCTTAGCAGTCGCTTGGATCTTAGCGAACCTCGAAAAATGGCTCCACAAGAAGATGCCGGCAACTTTAGACTTTATTTTCACACCGATGATTGCGGTCATCGTCACTGGTTTCTTAACATTCACGATTGTTGGGCCCTTCATGCGCATCGTTTCAGATGGTTTGACTAATAGCTTAGTTTGGCTTTACAGCACAGCTGGGTTTGTCGGTACGGCCATCTTTGGGACCTTCTATTCCGCAATTGTCGTCACAGGGCTGCATCAAAGCTTCCCAGCAATTGAAACGCAATTATTAACCAACATCGCCAAAACTGGTGGGGACTTTATTTTCCCAATCGCCTCCATGGCTAACGCTGCTCAAGGGGCCGCTTGTTTGGCCGTCTTCTTTATTACGAATAATAAGAAACAAAAAGGTTTAGCTTCATCAGCGGGCCTCTCCGCCCTACTTGGGATTACCGAACCCGCCATCTTCGGGGTGAACTTAAAACTCAAATTCCCATTTTTCTGTGCGATGGGCGCTTCCGGGATTGCCTGCATCTTCATCGGGCTCTTCAAAGTGCTTTCAAGTGCCTTAGGAGCAGCCGGCATCATCGGCTTTATCTCATTACCTGCCAAATCATATTTGCCATTCTTCTTTAGTATTATGGTCAGCATCGTCTTGGCATTTGCCTCAACTTATATTTACGGCAAACGGGTCATGGGTAAAACTAATGACAACTTACAACCCGCTACTGATGCCGTCGCAATCAACAGTACCCCTGCTACTGCGGACACAACTGAAAACAGTGTCGTCGACGAGTTGATTGCCGCTCCGATTGACGGACAAGCGTTACCACTAAGTGACGTCGCTGACCAAGTCTTCTCCGCTGAAATTATGGGTAAAGGGGCCGCCATTAGCCCTAGCGATACGCATGTGTATGCCCCGGCTGATGGTCTAATCACCGTCGCATACGCCACTAAGCACGCCTATGGCATTAAAACCGATGACGGCGCCGAAGTATTGATTCATCTCGGTATCGACACCGTTGATTTAAAAGGTGCGCACTTCGAAGCCAACGTTAAACAAGGCGACCTCGTTAAAAAAGGCGATTTATTAGGCACGTATGATTACCCAGAAATTAAAGCCGCGGGCTACGATCCAACCGTCATGGTCGTCATCACCAACACCTTATCCTATGGCGCCGTTGACCAATTGAGCACCGACACGATCACAGCTGGTGAGAATTTGATTGCCTTAACCGCGCAAACTAAAAATTCAGCCAGTGCAATTTCGATGTAACCGTTCACAAAACGACTCAAGAAGTATATACTTAATTAAAATGTATATACTTTTAAGATAACTATTGGAGGATTTAAATATGACATTAGGTGCAATTGAAGCTGGCGGTACGAAATTCGTCTGTGCCACTGGCAATGAACAAGGGGACGTCTTTGATCGCGTTTCGATTCCAACGACCACACCCGCTGAAACGATGGCGGCCGTCGATGATTACTTTACGACTCATCCAGTTGATGCAATTGGCATCGGCTCATTTGGCCCCATCGGTGTTAATCCTGACACCCCCAAATACGGCTATATTACAACCACGCCCAAACCAGGCTGGGGTGACTTCAACTTTTTAGGCCATTTACAAGCCAAGTTCGACATGCCGCTCTACTGGACCACGGACGTTAATGAAGCCGCTTACGGTGAAGCTGAGATGGGTATCGCTAAAGACGTCCCCAATAGTATTTACATGACGATTGGGACTGGCGTGGGCGCCGGCGTTATTGCCAACAATCGCATTTTCAATGGCCGGACCCATACTGAGTTAGGCCATATGCGGATTAACCGCCTCCCCGGTGACGACTTCAAGAGTGCCTGCCCTTATCACGACATCTGCCTAGAAGGTCTCGCAGCCGGCCCCGCCGTCGGTCAACGGACTGGCAAAGCTGGTAAGGACGTTGCGGCCGATGATCCGGTTTGGGCGATTGTGGCCGATTACATCGCTCAAGCGTGTGTGAACTTAACGGTATCCTTTGCTCCTGATAAGATCATCTTAAACGGTGGCGTAATGAAACAAAAACAACTTTTCCCATTAATTCATGAAAAATTCCAAAGCTATTTAAATGGCTATGAAGAAGTACCCCCATTGGCTGAATACATTGTCCCAGCAGGCTTAGGCGACAATTCTGGCGTAGTTGGTGGTCTCTTATTAGCAAAGTTAGCCCTAACTGAAGCATAAACTTTACATTAACGATACCGGACGTTTACGAGAACTAAGTAAACGTCCGGTATATTAGTAATTGCAACAACAGCATGCAGCACCCCTAGTTTTTCTAGGCTACGTAACCTTGACGTAGCCCTCCTGATTAATGATATCAGGCACCCTTGAGCATCAGTGATTCTAGCCAAATCATTGGTGAGAACACCCCGCGAAGACTACGGTCGCGGGGTGTTTTTGTGTGTTCAACTTGCCGCCTCCAGCCAGATACAACGGCATAGTGGTGCACCCCTAGAGCCAAAAGGCGGTCTCTAGGTCGGTTTCAAGCCTGGAAACCCACCAGTCTCAAAACACGGCGCATGTACTAGGCGGCCCCAAAACACCCGCCAAGAACATCGACACCATGCCGTTGTATCTGGCTTGCGGCTCAAATCTTACTCTAATTAACCAAGCAACCGTAGCTCGGCCGATTTATTCCGCAATGAAGCTTCCTCCGATTGACGGGTAACTCGCTAAAATGAACAACTCACCATAACAATAGCGGCGATTCATCACGGTTTTCACGACTACATCAAAACGGTGCCACGTTTGCTCATTACAAGATCAATTTAGTTGTGAGTTAGTAGCAATGGAAGTTGGATTTTTCCGGACTTACGCTATGAACGCCTTTTGAGACTTGGGTTCTAGGCTCAAAAGCGAGGCCCATGTGCTAGGTAATCAAAAACACTCGCCAAACACATCGACACAGCGCAATTGCTACTAGCTGCCAGCTAAACTGAATAATTTCACTTTTAACAACAAGTCCCGTTTATAACCGGGATTTGTTGTGTTTTAGACGAGCCATGCAATTGAGTACTAGTATCACGGAAGCCGGCTAGCAAGTGTGAACGTGCTGAAGTTGTTCTTAGTCGAGTGATTTTCTCGACTTAGAACAAGGACGTCTTTTGAGACTTGGTTTGTAGGCTCAAAAGCGAGGCTGGCGACCGCACTTTGGCGCCAACCGGTCCCAGCACGAGAACACTTGCTAGCCGGCTGGCCGTCAACGTTTGAAGACATTTATCTCAGACTCAAAAAGACCCGTACAACTGTACGGGTCCCATTTAGGAGTAGGTTAGAATAATACGTTTGCGTGTCATTCTAGGGTTGTAACTTGATCCCGACAAGCTGCGGACACGTCGAAATCAAGTTGGATTATTTAGTTGAAACCGTGTCTTTCAAAGCCACGTCGTTACCGTTTAATTCAATCGTCAATGGTTCCCCACTGACAAGTTCAACCGTCGTGCCTTGTTGGTCAACGTCGACTTTCAAGAGGCGACCACGGAAGTTAACGTGGAATTGATAGTGCGTCCAAGCCTTGGGTACAAATGGCGCAAAGGCCAATTTGTCAGCTTGAACCCGCATGCCAGCGAAGCCTTGGACAATTGCTAACCATGAACCGGTCATGGACGTAATGTGTAAGCCGTCGACCGTGTCATTGTTGTAGTTATCCAAGTCTAAGCGAGCCGTCCGCGCATACATTTCAACCGCTTTGTCTTCATAGTGCAAGTCGGCCGCTAAGATGGCATGTACTGCTGGTGACAAGCTTGATTCATGAACGGTTAATGGTTCGTAGAAATCAAAGTTGGCTTTCTTTTGCGCTTCAGTAAACCGATCCATGAAGTAGTAGATGCCTTGTAAGACATCGGCTTGCTTGATGTATGGTGAGCGTAAAATGTGATCCCATGACCAATGTTGGTTAATTGGTCGTTGATCAGCAGGAATGGAAGAAACTGGCTTGATGTCTTTATCCAAATACGTATCATGTTGCACGAAGATGCCGAGCTTATCGTCGTGTGGTAAGTACATCCGATCGATGATATCTTGCCACTTGGCTAATTCTTCATCACTAACCGCTAAGTCAGCTTGCTTGTCAGCACTAACCTTCTTCAAGCTAGCCAACGTGTATTCTAACGTCCAGCGCGCCATGAAGTTGGTGTACCAGTTGTTATTGACGTTATTTTCATATTCATTTGGTCCGGTGACCCCATGAATCATATATTGTTGCTTACGTTCGGAGAAGTGTACCCGATCAGCCCAGAACCGTGAGATGGCGGTCAAGACGTCGATACCTTTTTCCTTCAAGTAAGTTTCATCGCCCGTATAGCGGGTGTAGTTGAAGATGGCATACGCAATCGAGCCATTCCGATGAATTTCTTCAAAGGTAATTTCCCATTCGTTATGGCATTCAATCCCGTTAAACGTCACCATTGGGTACAACGCACCCTTCAAGCCTTGTTGTTTGGCATTATGGAACGCCCCCGCTAATTGGTTATAACGGTATTCCAACAAGTTTTCAGTGACCTTTGGCTTGGCTAATGACAAGTAGAACGGTACCCCGAAGGCTTCGGTGTCCCAATAAGTAGCACCACCGTATTTTTCACCGGTAAAGCCTTTTGGTCCTAAGTTCAAGCGCTTGTCTTCGCCATAATAGGTTGAGAATAACTGGAATAAGTTGAAACGAATCCCTTGTTGGGCCGCATCGTCACCATCAATGGCGACGTCAGCTTGTTCCCAACGTTGTTTCCAAACATCAACATGCGCTTTCAACAAGTCTTCATAACTTTGCACACTGACTTGTTCGCTTAAGCTAGCTAAGCCGGAACGCAAAGCTGTGATATCTTCGTAATCACGGGAAGTCGTGACGATGACCCGTTTTTCAAAGTTCTTGGTTTCGTCGGCATCTAAAGTACCGCGGAAAATATTCGTAACCGCTTTTTCCGTTTCTGGGGCGTTACTGCCACGAAAATCCGTGACATGCATCATTTGCATCCCAAGGGTAAAGCGGGGGGTGCCGAAGTCGTTTGGCTTCGTTTCCGCAATCATGCTGCCACCCGTGACCGCATGACTCTTGTCGAGCACTTGCCAGAATTGTTCGTCATAGTTGGCATCTTCATTGAAGACGTCAGCATCAATTTGGGAGATGAACCCGATTTGGACAGGTTCGTCACTCAAATTATGCACGCTATAATGAACATCAAATAATTCCTTTTGCGCGACGCTGACAAACCGGTCGATTAAGAATTGCACGCGTTTTTCACCTTTAGTGACGATAAACGAACGACGCAAAACCCCGGTATGCATGTTTAAGTCCAACGTGAAGTCACTCACGTCATCTTTAGCTAAATCAACTTGGTCACCATCAATCGTTAAATTAACTTTAACGAAATTGACCGCGTTGACCACCTTACCAAAATATTCTGGATAGCCATTTTTCCACCAGCCGACCCGGGTCTTGTCCGGATACCAAACACCACCAATGTAGATACCTTTTAACGTATCATTGGAATAGTGTTCTTCAAACATGCCCCGCATCCCCATGTAGCCATTCCCGATGCTGGTCATACTTTCTTGTAGGCGTTTATCCGTTGGAACGAGTTCATGACTGATCACGTGCCAAGGATTAACTTCAAAAATACGTTTCATTACATTACTCCTCCTCGGATCTGATTAACGAACCGCAACTTTAGTTTCTGGATCGAAGAAATGCGCTTTAGTCATTTCAAAAGCCACTTCCACGTTTTCACCAGGATTATGGTAATCCCGGGCATCAACTTGGGCCGTAAACTTAGATTGACCAGCCGTGCAGTAAAGCATACTTTCAGCACCTAAGAATTCAGAAACGACAACTTTGGTGTTGACGATTGAGTTCGGCATTGCTTCTAAGGCAATCCGTTCAGCATGGATATCTTCAGGACGAATCCCAACAATCAATTGTTTTTGATCATAGCCCGCGGCCTTCAAAGCCTTTAATTGGCCTTCTGGTACGGCGACATCCAAGCCTTTACCATCGCTAACCCGACCATCATGCAAGGTGGCGTTGAAGAAGTTCATCGATGGCGACCCCATGAAACCAGCCACGAATTGGTTGATTGGTTCGTTATACAATTGATGCGGCGTCCCAACTTGCATGATCTTCCCATCGTTCATAATAACGATGCGATCAGCCATGGTCATCGCTTCAATTTGATCATGAGTAACATAAATCATGTTAGTCTTTAAGCGTTGGTGCATTTGAGCGATAGTTGTCCGCATGTCAACCCGCAACTTAGCGTCCAAGTTTGATAATGGTTCATCAAGTAAGAACGTCCCGGCATCCCGGACGATAGCCCGCCCTAAAGCGACCCGTTGCCGTTGACCACCAGATAAGTTGGCTGGTTTGCGTTGCAAGTAGTCTTGTAAGCCTAATTGTTCCGCGGCGTTGTCGACCCGTTTCTTGATTTCTTCTTTGCTATAAGTCTTCCGAATTTGTAACCCGAAAGCCATGTTATCAAAGACGGTCATGTTTGGATAAAGCGCATAGGTCTGGAAGACCATCGCAATATCACGGTTTTTTGGTTCAACGTCATTCATGACTTGACCATTCATCTTAAAGTCACCTTTAGAGATGTCTTCCAAACCGGCAATCATCCGTAAAGTCGTTGACTTACCACAGCCAGATGGGCCGATAAAGAAGATAAATTCGCCGTCTTTAATGTCTAAGTTCATATCAGTAACGGAGTATTTGTCGTTACCTTCATACTTTTTGTAAATGTGCTCGAGATTCATTTCAACCATCGAAATCCACTCCCCTATATTCTCGCTTCTAAACTACGTCCTGTTTGCAACTAGTCGCAACCGGTTGCTTTTACTTTTAAAAATTTAAGCTGTTACCAGCTAGTTCGATTGATCGCCAATCTTAGTGGTTGACGTATCAGTCGTGTATTTAATAATGATTGGTTGGGCATTAACGGCTAATTCACCATCAGCCACCGTTACCGTCGTATCGGTTAATAAGTTCTGATAAGTGCCCGCCACTAAGCTCGTCTTGACCGTTGCCACTTGACCACGTAATGGTATCCAAGCGACTAAGCCTTCACCGTTACCTTGATACCGAATTTGTAAAATACCATCATTGGCAATAGCCAATTGATAATCAGCAGCTTGCATTAAAGGCAAGTGTTTGATTGACACTAATTTTTGAATCAAGTCAGTGACATCACCATGTCGGTCACCAACAATGACATCTTTGTCAAATAGTGATGGCGTATGTTCAGCTAAATATTCTTGCCCGGCATAGATCAACGGAATCCCGCGTTGGAGGAAGATCCACGTCAAATTATTTACAGCTTCCACTTCACTATGCATCAAGCTCATCATCCGCGGATTGTCATGATTTTCAATCAAGCGCATCTTGATGTAATTAGCTGGGAATAAGGTATCTTGGCGTTGCAACAAGTCAATATAATCTTGGACCGTTTCTTGTCCTTGCCAATATTTCTTGAAGTCACCGTTCACGTCATAGTCATAAGTCATGTCGAAGGCTTGGAATAATTCGCTATCAGATAAACCGCTGAACCCTTGTGAACGTAATTCATTTAAGAAGCCCGCCCCCGAAGATTCGGCTAACCACAGCGTCCCAGGATGCTTGGCATTAACTTGTTTACGCGCCTCAAGCCAGAAGTCTAATGGGACTAATGGGGCCACATCACAGCGGAATCCGTCCACGAATTGACTCCAGTAAAGTAACGTATCGATTTGATATTGCCATAATTCATGATGGCTATAATCTAAATCTTTAACGTCGCTCCAGTCACCGACCTTGTTACTCAAATTACCGTCAGCATCATGGTAGAACCAATCAGGATGTTCGGTGGCCAGCACTGAATCTGGTGACGTGTGATTGTAGACAATGTCTAACATCACTTTAAGCCCTAATTCATGGGCTTTGGCCGTCAACGCTTTAAAGTCATCGAGCGTCCCGTATTCTGGGTTGATCCCCCGATAATCTTTAATTGCGTATGGTGAGCCTAACGTTCCTTTACGATTTTCTTCACCAATCGGATTAATGGGGAGTAACCATAAGATGTCAGTCCCTAAATCTTTGATGCGTTGCAAATCGTTAGTAACGGCTGCAAATTTGCCAGATTCAGAATAATTACGTACAAACACTGAATAAATCAGTTGATTGCGTAAATTCGTATTCGTATCGCGTGCCATTGATTTTCCTCATTTCTATCTTGATAAATTACATCAAATCCGCTTTGTCGACATCTTTAAACTTGGTCTTTAAGTAGACCCATAACACGACGAAGGCTAAACTCAATGATTGCACCGTTAATTCAATCGTCACGTCAAAGTGGATCAAGCCGATGACCATCGCTAGCAAACTCCCAATCCCCATCATTTCTAACGTGAGGTTAACGGCTTCACGATAGTTGTTGATGTGGGTAATGCGGTTGTGGCGCGATAAGAATAAGAAGACGGCGGCCCCGTTAACTAAGATTAAATTAACCCCGACGATAATTAGGCCTAACGTTAATAACATGAATAACCCAATCATCACTTTGTTACTTTGATACCAAGAGTCCACGATGAAACCATGGGCGTTGGTTTTTAAATTGTGGTTGTTAACATAGCGCGCGTTGAACGTACTACCAACCGACTTAACTTCAAAATTGTTGGCGTGTAAATTGATCACATTTTTGTGACCGGCCATATCGGCGGCTGTTAAGTTAAAACCGGCGATATTCGTTTTATTTTGCGTAATAATTTGGTGCTTAACGTTCGTAAAGCTTTGCCCCGAATAACTCGCGTCTTTCAAGGCTGTTTGCATTGACGAACTCGCCGCCATCTTATTGACTTGCGGTAAAAATGGTTCCAAGTTGAAATTCGTTTGATGATTGTAATAAAACGGAATCGGCATCAACATCACCGCTGTTAAGAAAATAAACAAAACAATGATTTGGAACCAGTTATATTTTGCTCGGTTGACAAACATTCTTCGAGGTGAGAAGAGGCTGCCAAAGAAACGAACGGGAAACGATATTGTGGGTCTTTTTGCGGTTGTCTGCATCTAAATTCACCTCTCCAAAAATTAGTTTTAACCTTTACTCCCACCTGCAAGTAAGCCAGATACGAAGAACCGTTGTAAGTAGAAGAATAAGCATGCAATCGGCAAGGCCACTAAGATAGCACCGGCCGAGAATAAGACGACTTGTTGATTTTGCGCGTTGTTGATGAAGGTTTGTAACCCCACGGCAACGGTGTAATGTGATTCAGACGTCAATAAGAACTTCGCCATCAAGTAATCTTGAACTGGTGACATGAAGGCCCATAACGCTTGAACCGCGATCATTGGTTTAACTAATGGTAAGACGATTGACCAGAAAATCTTGAAATTACCGGCCCCATCCAACTTAGCAGATTCATCCAAGTCGTATGGTACGTTATCGAAGTAACCCTTCATTAACCAAGTGTTTTGTGGAATCCCACCACCAATGTAAATGGCGGTCAAGAACCAGTAATGATCCAACGCATTTAACATGTTAGCTAAAACGTAGTAAGCCGTTAAGGCCGCCATCGTTGGGACCATTTGAATAACGATAAAGAACGTTAAACTGAATTTTTTACCTGCAAACCGGTACCGACTGTAAACGTAACCGGCTAACGTGACAACGATAACTTGAATCACCATACATGAGATCGAAATGACCATCGTGTTCAAATACCAGCTGCCATACAACGTTTGCGTAAACAAATTTTTAAAGTTAACTAAAGTCCATTTACCACTAAAGTCCAAAACGAACGCTTGCACGTTGGCATCTTTGAAGGCGGTGATAAAGGTAATTAGCACCGGATAAATAATGATAATCGCTAAGATCACCATATAGAGGTACGTGAAGAAATGTTTCCAGAAACGATGCCGACGCGCGGTATTTTGTTTGGAGTTCGCATTTTTGGGTGTTGCTACTGCATTTTCCATAACTAGTCCTCCATTTCAAAAGCGTGCGTCTTCTTGAAGACAATCAAGGAAATCCCAATAACTAAGACGGAGATGATCAAGGTAACGGCCGCCGCGAGTGAATATTGTGGCGAAGTCCCAGTGGTCAGCTTGTAAATCCAAGAAATCAAGATATCTGTCCCACCGGCGTTGGCACCGACATCACCGGGCCCACCTTGGTTGAACAGGTAGATCATCGAGAAGTTATTGAAGTTAAACGTATATTGTGTGACAAAGATTGGTGCTGCAATCGCGAAGATGGTTGGTAACGTGATTTTGTTGAACTTTTGCATCACGGTCGCCCCATCCAAAGTAGCGGCTTCATACAAATCTTCAGGAATCGCTTGTAAAATACCTGTAATCATAACGTAGATGTATGGGAACCCTAACCAACCTTGAATCATAATAATGGCAACTTTAGTCCAGAACGTATCCGTCATCCAGTGGATTGGGGCAATGTGGGCAAATGGTACTAAGGTGTTCCATAACCCGATAACTTGCACGTTAATCGCACCAGCGGAATCATTGAAGATGTTTGAGAAACTCATAATTGAAACGAACGCTGGAATCGCCCAAGGGAGTAAGAAGATAACCCCGAATAACCGCTTACCTTTAATGAAGTTTTGGTTGGCGATAACCGCAGTGGCAATCCCAATAATAATTTGTAACGTGGTGGCACAAACGGTCCAGATAACTGTCCAGCCAAAGACCGCGTTAAACGTTGCCCGGTAACTGCTCAAGAAGAACATTTGCGTGAAATTCTTGAAGCCGACCCAGTCCAGTAACATAGCCGGTGGAATATGCGCAAAGTCATAGTTCGTAAAGGCCATCATTAATGTAACGACAACTGGGAAGACGATCGTAAAGATCATCAAGATGTAAGCTGGCGTGGTTAATAAGTAAGCAAAACCACCGTCAAGTAAGCTCGCACCGATTTCCTTAAACGTATGGGAAACTTTCTTCCCATTATTGATCAAAGTGGCAACGTGTTTCGCATCATATAAGTTCGCAATGTAAAATACGATGAAGACTACTGTCAACAGAATTTGTAACGTCCCATAAATCATCATGAACAAGGAGTTATCTTCCATTGAAACCGAACCTAACGAGATCAAGTTCGCAAACGAACTGAACCCGACGGTCACAAATTCAAAAATGAAAGCTAATAAGATAATGATGAAGAGGACACCCTTGATAGTTTGACCGTTATAAAATTGGCCAAGCCCGGGAATGATTGACAGGCGTTGCGCTTTTTTGGCATCTTTTTTCTGCATGTCGGTAGATTGCAAATTTAATCCGAATTTTTGGACAAATTGTTCAGCATAACCTG